>NZ_JAQGIZ010000115.1 GCF_028290885.1 Phenylobacterium sp. | reverse complement strand
AACATGGCGATCTGGGAGCGTGGCGAGAACCGCGAACCCAGCATTCACCGCTCCAAGGCGGTGGGCGAGCCGCCGTTGATGCTGGCGATCTCGGTGTTCTCGGCGCTGACCGACGCGGTGGCCAGCGTCGGCGACCGCAAGGTCATGCCCGACCTGGACGCCCCGGCCACGCCCGAGCGCATCCTGGCCGCCGTCGAGGACGTGCGCCGTCGCCTTGCCTCACAAGGGGCCGCGCATGAGTGAGTGGATCGGCCAAGCCCTGGCGGCGGTGACGCGCGGCGAGACGCTGGCCATGGCGACCGTCGTGGGCGCGCAGGGCTCGACGCCCAGGGAGATCGGCGCGCGGATGCTGGTCTGGCCTGACCGCTTCACCGGCACCATCGGCGGCGGCTCGCTGGAGCGCCAGGCGCTGGACCAGGCCCGCAAGCTGCTGGCCCAGGCCACGCGCCGCCACGCGCTGCAGGACTATCCGCTGGGTCCGATGCTCGGCCAGTGCTGCGGCGGCCGCGTGCGGCTGCTGGTGGAACGGATCGACGCCGAGAGCCTGGGCTGGCTGGGCGACGCCGCGCGGGCCTGCGGCGAGGGCGCGCCCTTCCGCCTGCAGGCCGACATCGAGGATGCGGGCGTGCGGCGGACCGTGCAGTCGGCGGCGGGGGAGGATCCGGCGGACAACAGCCCGCGAGTCCCGATCCCCGAGGTCCGGCGGCTGTCGGAGTTGCTGCGGCCGGCCAAGCCCAGGCTGGTGATCTTCGGCGCCGGCCACATCGGCCAGGCGGTCGCCCGCGCCTTCGCCCCGCTGCCCTTCGACCTGGAGTGGCTGGCCAGCCGCGAGGACCTGCGCCCGGAGGCCGGCGGCACGCGCGCGGAGGTGCTGAGCGAGGACGAGCTGGAGGCCTGCATCGCGGCCGCCCCGCCAGGCGCGCTCTTCGCCGTCTTCACCCACAGCCACGACCTCGACTACCGGCTGACCCGCGCGGTGCTGGCGCGCGGCGACTTCGGCTACCTCGGGCTGATCGGCTCGGCGACCAAGCGCGTGCGCTTCGAGCGGCGCCTGCGCGACGATGGCGCGACCGACGCCGACCTCGCCCGCCTCACCTGCCCGATCGGTATCCCGAGCCTGAAGAGCAAGGCGCCGGCGGTGATCGCCGTGGCGCTGGCCGCCGAGCTGCTGCAACTGACCGAGGACCCCGCTAAGTGAGCATCGCCGCGTGACGTTCGAGTGGGGGGCTTGGGCGAACCTGGCGCTTCGCTGGCTGCACCTGACCGCCGGCATCGCCTGGATCGGCTCGTCGTTCTATTTCATGTGGCTCGACAGCCACCTGAAGGCGCCGACCGCCAAGCGCGAGGGCGTGGCCGGCGAGCTCTGGAGCGTGCACTCCGGCGGCTTCTATCACCAGATGAAGTTCATGGTCGCCCCGTCCGGCATGCCGGACGAGCTGCACTGGTTCAAATGGGAGGCCTACACCACGTGGATCTCCGGCTTTCTGCTGCTGGCGCTGATCTTCTACGTCGGCGCGGACGTGAACCTGATCGACCCCGGCCGGCTGGCGCTCACCCGCTGGCAGGCGATCGGCATAGGGATCGGCACGCTGGCCGCCGGCTGGCTGGTCTACGACGGCCTTTGCCGTTCGCCGCTGGGCCAGAACCTGCGGGCGTTCGGCGTGGTCTGGTTCCTGGTGCTGACAGCTGCGGCTTGGGGCCTCACGCACGTCTTCTCCGACCTCGGCGCGGTGATGCACCTGGGCACGATCATCGGCACAGTGATGGTCGCCAACGTCTTCCTGATCATCATCCCCAACCAGCGCAAGGTGGTGGCCCAGGTGTTGGCCGGCGAGGCGCCGGACCCCGCGCTCGGCAAGCAGGCCAAGCAGCGCAGCGTCCACAACAACTACATGACGCTGCCCGTGCTGTTCATCATGGTCAGCAACCACTACCCGATGATCGTCTCGGCGCCCCTGAACTGGCTGTGGCTGGCGGGGCTGGGCATCTGCGGCTGGACCATCCGCCACTTCTTCAACCTGAAGAACGCAGGCCAGATCCGCTTCGACGTGCTGGCGCTGGGGGCGCTGGCCTTCGTGACCGTCGCGGTGCTGAACGAGACCGCCAGACCCAAGCCCCCCGCCGCGGTCCCGCCGCCGCCGTTCGCAGACGTCCGCACACTGATCGACCGGCATTGCGTCATGTGCCACGCCGCGGTCCCGACCCACAAAGGCGTCGTCGCAGCCCCGAACGGCGTGAGGCTCGACACCGACGCCAGCCTCACGAAGAACGCCGCCAAGGTGTACGAGCGTGCGGTCGCGACCCACTCCATGCCGCTGAACAACGAGACCGGCATGACCGACGCCGAACGCGCCAGCCTGGGCGCCTGGATCAAGGCCGGCGCGAAGGTGGGATCGTGATGCGTGAGCTGACCCCCGAGCCCCTGACCGCCGAGGCCTTCGCGCCGTTCGGCGACGTGATCGAGGCCTCGGAGCGGGCCGAACAGATCCCGATCAACTACGGCTACACGACCCGCTTCAACGACCTCGCCCGGATCGATGTCGCCGACGCAGGCGGCCACGCCATCGTCAGCCTGTTCCGCGCCCGGCCGCTCGACCCGCCGCTCTTAAAGATCTTCGAGCGCCATCCGCTGGGGAGCCAGAGCTTCACGCCCCTGCAGGGCCGGCGGTTCCTGGCAGCCGTGGCGCCGGCCGGCGATTTCGATCCGGCGGCGATCCGCGTGTTCCGGGCGCAAGCCGGCCAGGGCGTGAACTACCGCAAGGGCATCTGGCACCATTTCCTGCTGCCGCTCGAAGCCGAGAGCGACTTCCTGGTGATCGACCGCGCCGGCCCCGGCTCGAACCTGGATGAGATCGAGCTCGACGCACGCGATCAAATCCTCATCGTCGGCGCCTAGCCCAACTCAAGCGGCCGGCCGGATGCTGGGCTTGCTCTCGCGCGCCTTGGCGAGCTCGAGGCCAAGGGCCGTCACGCCGGCCAGGCCGCCCAGGTTCATGGTCTCCACCGCCGTCGAGGGCACGACGACGATGGTCGAGTTCTGCTTGAGGCCTTCATAGAGCATG
>NZ_JAQGIZ010000097.1 GCF_028290885.1 Phenylobacterium sp. | reverse complement strand
CACGGACTCGGTCAAGTCCTTCCACGTGCCGGCGACGCCTTGCACGTCGGCCTGGCCGCCCAGCTTGCCTTCGGTACCCACCTCGCGCGCCACCCGCGTCACTTCCGAAGCGAACGAAGAGAGCTGGTCCACCATCGTGTTGATGGTGTTCTTCAGCTCGAGAATTTCGCCCTTCACGTCCACCGTGATCTTCTTGGACAAGGCAACGGCTGCGTCGGCCGTCGTCACCTGGTCAGCAAAGGTCGCGAGCGTGTCGGTCATGCCATTGATGGTGTCGGCCAGCGCCGCCACCTCACCCTTGGCTTCCACCGTCAGCTTCTGGTCCAGGTCGCCGTTGGCCACGGCGGTCACCACCTTCGCGATGCCTCGCACCTGGGACGTCAGGTTGCCGGCCATGAAATTCACGTTGTCGGTCAGGTCCTTCCACGTGCCCGCTACGCCCTGCACATCGGCCTGGCCGCCCAGCTTGCCTTCGGTACCCACCTCTCGTGCCACCCGCGTCACTTCAGAAGCGAAGGACCGGAGCTGGTCCACCATGGTGTTGATGGTGTTCTTCAGCTCCAGGATTTCGCCCTTCACGTCCACCGTGATCTTCTTGGACAGGTCGCCGGCCGCCACAGCCTTCGTCACGTCGGCGATGTTCCGCACCTGCGAGGTCAGGTTACCGGCCATGAAGTTCACGTTGTCGGTCAGGTCCTTCCAGGTGCCGGCAACGCCCTGCACGTCGGCCTGGCCGCCCAGCTTGCCTTCGGTACCCACCTCTCGCGCCACCCGCGTCACTTCGGAGGCGAAGGACCGGAGCTGGTCCACCATGGTATTGATGGTGTTCTTGAGTTCGAGAATTTCGCCCTTCACGTCCACCGTGATCTTCTTGGACAGGTCGCCTGCTGCCACGGCGGTCGTCACGTCGGCGATGTTTCGCACCTGCGAGGTCAGGTTGCCGGCCATGAAGTTGACCGAGTCCGTCAAGTCCTTCCACGTGCCGGCCACGCCCTGCACGTCGGCCTGGCCGCCCAGCTTGCCTTCGGTACCCACCTCGCGCGCCACCCGCGTCACTTCCGATGCGAAGGACCGCAGCTGGTCCACCATGGTGTTGATGGTGTTCTTGAGTTCGAGGATTTCCCCCTTCACGTCCACCGTGATCTTCTTGGACAAGTCACCGGCGGCCACGGCTTTGGTCACCTCGGCGATGTTCCGCACCTGGGCCGTCAAGTTCGAGCCCATCGAGTTCACCGAGTCGGTCAAGTCCTTCCAGGTGCCGGCCACGCCTTGCACGTCGGCCTGGCCGCCCAGCTTGCCTTCGGTACCCACTTCACGCGCCACCCGCGTCACTTCGGAAGCGAACGAACGCAGTTGGTCCACCATGGTGTTGATCGTGGCCTTGAGCTCGAGAATTTCGCCCTTCACGTCCACCGTGATCTTCTTGGACAAGTCGCCGGCGGCCACGGCCTTGGTCACGTCGGCGATGTTTCGCACCTGGGACGTCAAGTTACCGGCCATGAAGTTCACGTTGTCGGTCAGGTCCTTCCAGGTACCGGCAACGCCTTGCACGTCGGCTTGGCCGCCCAGCTTGCCTTCGGTGCCCACCTCGCGCGCAACGCGCGTCACTTCGGAAGCAAAGGACCGGAGCTGGTCCACCATGGTGTTGATGGTGTTCTTCAGCTCGAGAATTTCGCCCTTCACGTCCACGGTGATCTTCTTGGAGAGGTCGCCGTTCGCCACAGCGGTGGTCACCTCGGCGATGTTCCGCACCTGGCCGGTCAGGTTGCCGGCCATCAGGTTCACGTTGTCGGTCAGTTCCTTCCAGGTGCCGGCCACGCCCTTCACCTGGGCCTGGCCGCCGAGCTTGCCTTCCGTACCCACTTCGCGGGCCACGCGGGTCACTTCGGAGGCGAAGGCGTTCAACTGGTCCACCATGGTGTTTATGGTGTTCTTCAGCTCCAGCACCTCGCCCTTCACGTCCACGGTGATCTTGCGGCTGAGGTCGCCGTTGGCCACCGCGGTGGTCACCTCGGCGATGTTCCGCACCTGGCCGGTCAGGTTGGCGGCCATGAAGTTCACGTTATCGGTAAGGTCCTTCCAGGTGCCGGCGACGCCCTTCACCTGCGCCTGGCCGCCGAGCTTGCCTTCGGTGCCGACTTCGCGCGCCACCCGGGTCACTTCCGAGGCGAACGAGCCCAGCTGGCCCACCATGGTGTTCACCACCTTGCCGATCCGCAGGAACTCGCCCCGCAGCGGCCGCTCCTCGTTTTCCAGGTCCATGGTCTGGGAGAGGTCGCCCTTGGCCACGGCGCCGATCACGCGGGCCATTTCGGCGGTGGGGTGGACCATGTCGGTGATCAGGGTGTTCACCGCCTCGACGCTCGCGGCCCAGGAGCCCTGCGCGGCGGGCAGCCGCGCCCGATGGTTGATCTTGCCCTGCCGGCCGACCGTCTCGCCCAGCCGCTCGAACTCGCGGGTCATGCGGTCGTTGAGTTCCACCACCTCGTTGAAGGCCTCGGCGATCTCGGCGTTGACGCCGCGTTGCCCGCGCGGGAGGCGGACAGAGAAATCGCCGCGCCGGAACGCCCGCAGGGCGGCAAGCAGTTCGCCGGTGTCTATCGGGTCGGGTTGCGGCTCCGCTTGGCGCGAGCCCTTGCCATTTGCGCGCACCGAGCGCTTCGCGGCGGCAGTCTCGATATTGGTCATGGTGATCCCCGAGCAGACCATACAACGCCGGGGCTAGTCGAACCGAGGCGCCAGCCTACGCCTCAGCATCGTCCCGCGATCGCGGCACACCCCCAGTTCAAACCCAAACGCCAATTTGGGCCCCGCGTTCCAAGGCGAACGCAGGTTTTCGAATTACAGGTCGCGCAGCACCTGATCGACCGTTTCCGACCAGTCCAAGGGCCGGCTCTGGCGGTAGAGCTTGAGGCTGGGATACCAGGGCGAGTCCGTCCGGCCGCGCAGCCACCGCCAGTCGGCATGGATGAAGGGCAGCAGGGTCCAGCAGGGCTTGCCCATGGCGCCGGCCAGGTGCGCCACCGAGGTGTCGATGGAGATGACCAGGTCGAGCCGGGCGATGATCGCGGCGGTGTCGGCGAAGTCGCGGGCGCCCGTGTCCTCGGGGTGCAGGCTGATCGCGCGGCGGTCGAGCAGGCGCTGGGCAAGCTTTGCAGGCAGGCCCTTGTTCGCGGCGTTGAAGCCGGTGGGGCTGGCCTGCCAGACAAGGCCGATGCTGCCTGCGCGGGGCCAGCGCTCCAGCCGGTCGGCCGGCGCGGCGAGGTAGGGCTGGGCGGGGAGGGTCTCCAACGTGATTCCCAGGTGCTCCGGCAAGGAGAAGTAGCGGCTCCAGTAGTGATGCGACGCCACTGTCACGCTGGCGCCGGCGGTGATCGGGACGATCCGGTCGGCGCCCGGGAGCGTCGAGAAGAGGTGGGCGAGCGCCGGGCGGCAGCCGAGGGTCACTTGGGCTGCGCCGCGCGACTTCAGGCTGTCTACGAAGCGGCACATCTGGATCTGGTCGCCGAAGCCCTGTTCGACCCAGACCAGGATCGATTTCCCCTCGAGCGGCTCACCGCGCCATTCGGGGAAGCTCACGTTCATCGGCGGCACCACGTCGGGATGCAGGGGGATGCGCGCGGCGAGCAGCGGCCAGCCTTCCGCGTAGCGACCGAGCGAGAGGTAGAGCCCGGCCAGCGCCAGCTCGACGGAAGGGTCGCCGGGCCTGGCCGCGAGCGCGGCCCGGTATTCCCGCTCGGCGAGATCCGCCCGCCCGGCTTCGGCGTAGATCGACCCCAGGCGGCGCCGGACGTCGGCGTCGGTCGGCCGATGACGCGCGGCCAGCGCCAGGTAGCGCTCCGCGCCAGGCCAGTCGCCGAGCTCGCCCAGGCAGACCCCGAGGTTATTCGCGAGGTTGGACGTCAGGCGGGTTTGCGCCAGCTCGCTATAGGTCCCCGCCGCCTCGGCGAACCGCCCGGCCCGCTGCAGCTCGACCCCCCGCGCGAAGCTGCTTTCGCCTGTGTCGTCCTGCATCCGTCCCCGGCCGCCTTGATTGTTCGACCCGCCCGCAGTCTCTAGCTACGATTGCACCCGACGGGGAGCTTAAGTGCAAATGTTCGGCGACCGAGCGCCATCCACCGGTCCAAGGCCGGCGCGCCCCCCGCGCCACGGGCGGCGCCGTGGCGGCTAGGTTCTCGATCTTCCACCCGCCCGCCCGGGTCGGCCTGGGGGCCAATCCGTTCGGCAAGGACATCGCCAACTCCGAGCTCTTCCAGGCCCTGGCGCGGCATGGCGGCTTCGAGCAGCTCGACGTGTTCAGCGTCCGGGCGGCGACGGAGGCGCAGCTGCGCGAGGACCTGCTGGACGATCCGGCGGCCTCCATTCGCCTGGTCCCGAGCTCGATTCTCAACCAGGCGGCGGCGGCCGAGGCCGGGGTTCTGCTGAGAGGACAGCCGGATCTCTACAATCTCGCGTGGCTGCGCCGCCGCACGGTCGGCGACCGAGCCTACAGCCTCATGGGCCTGGCGCACACCATCGCCCCGCCCGCCATGCGAGAGATCATCGCCATGGCCTCGGTAGGCCCGGTGCATCCGTGGGACGCGGTGATCTGCACCTCGCCAGCCGTGCGCGACGCGCTAGCGCAGATGTTCGACAACTGGGGCGACTATCTGGGCGAACGCACCGGCGGGACCGCGCCTCCCCGCCCGGTGCTGCCGGTCGTGCCGCTGGGCGTGGACGCCGCCCAGTTCGCGAGCCAGGCCGACCGGCCGCAGGCGCGGGCAAAGCTGCGCGCCCAGCTCGGCCTCGCCGAGGCCGACGTCCTGGTGCTGTGGGTCGGGCGGCTCTCGTTCTTCGAAAAGGCCTTCCCGCAGGCCATGTTCCAGGCCGTGCAGCGGGCCGCCCAGGCGAGCGGCGTGGCGGTGCACTTCGCGCTGGCGGGCTGGTTCCCGGTCGAGGAGGACCGCGGCCGCTACGCCGAGGCGGCCCTGATCCATGCCCCCGACGTTCCCGTGCATGTGCTGGACGGCAACGATCGCGAGTTGCGGGGCGAACTCTGGGCCGGCGCCGACGTCTTCCTGTCGCTGGTGGACAACATCCAGGAGACCTTCGGCATCACGCCGATCGAGGCCATGGCGGCCTGCCTGCCGGTGGTGGCCAGCGATTGGGACGGCTACCGGTCCACCATCCGCGACGGAGTGGAAGGCTTCCTGATCCCCACGCTCGGCGGGCCGCGGTCCGGCTACGGTGCCAGCCTCGTCCAGCGCCACATCTTCGAGGCCGCGACCTACCAGAGCTACGTCGGCGAGGTGGCGCAGTACACTGCCGTCCACGTTGGCCGCGCGGCGCAGGCGCTGACCGAGCTGGCGCGCTCGCCCGAGCTTCGCCGGCGGATGGGCGCCGCCGGCCGCGAGCGCGTCCGCACGGCATTCGACTGGCCGGTGGTCGCTCGGCAGTACAATGAGCTGGCCGACGAGCTGGCGCAGGTCCGCAAGGCGGCCACCGACCCCGTCACGCGCCACAAGACCGACCCGGTGCGGGGCGATCCGTTCGTCGATTTCGCAGGCTTTGCGACCCATGTGCTCAGCCTGGACGCGCCGCTCGCTGCGGCGGCCGGCGCGACCAGCGAGGACGTGCGCGGACTGACCGGAGCGCTCGACCTGGCCTTCCCGGGCCTGCGGGCGACGCCGGAGGAATGCGCCCAGGCGCTCGACCTGCTGGCCTCCGGCCAGGCGCGGACCGGCCGCGAGGTGCTGCTGGCCTTTCCCATACCCCGCCGTCGGATGGTGGAGATGGGCCTGGCCTGGATGGCCAAGCTTGGCCTCGTCGACTGGCTCTCCTGAGGCTCTGACGCATCCCTAAGGGCCCCGGTGCGTTCTGGCTGGCTGAACCCTCACTGTGTCGGGTTCCAGACCGAGGAGATTTCCATGCGCCGGATCTTGATGATCGCCGGCCTCGCCGCCGCCGTCGCGGCCCCGACCCTGCTGCCGTCTGCGGCGTCGGCCCAGGGCTATTGCGAGCAGCGCGCGCACGACCGGAGGGTCACCGGCACCCTGCTGGGCGCCGTGGGCGGCGGCCTGTTGGGCAATGCGGTCTCGAGTGGCGGCGGCCGCACAGGCGGGACGCTGATCGGCGCCGGCCTCGGCGCGGTGGTGGGCAACAACCTCGCCCGGACCAGTTGCGACCGTCCGCGCGCCTATTACCGCAGACCGGTGCGCAGCCGCTCCTATCGCTCCTACAGCTCCTATGGCCCGGGCCCCGCCGGCCGCTACGCCGGCGCGCCGACCGCCTGCCACTACGAGACGCGGCCGTTCTATGACGCACGCGGACGGCTGGTCTATTCGCCGACCCAGGTCTGTGGTTAAGCGCATGGCCCGCTTGAAGAGCCTTCCGTTCGCCCTGGCGCTGGCGGCCATCAGCCTCGCGGCTTGCAACAACGCCCAGCGCCCCGGCGCCGTGGCCAGCAGCGGCGGCGACACCCGCCTGTGCACGCCGTTCCCGACCGCCGCCGGCGCCACCACGTCCGGCCAGCCTACAGCGCCGGCCCCGGGGGTCCCGGCCACCGCGCCTGCCCTCGCGGCCGACCCGGCGGCGGCGCTGGACGACTGCCTGCATCGCTGGGGCTATGCGCTCGCGGCCTCGCGGGACGACGCCAACCAGGTGGCGACCGCCACCGTGGCCGCCTGCGGACCCAGCCTGTCGCGCTGGAACCAGCAATCGCTAGCGTCCGACGGCGGCGGCGGCTCGCCCGAGGCGCCCAGCCTGTTGACCGGCCAGCCGACCACGCCGCTCGGCGAGCATTTCATCTACGCTCAGGGCCGGGCGCTGTTCTACGTGGTGCAGGCCCGGGCCGGGAAGTGCGCGGCGCCGCCCGTATCCAACGGCGTCCCGGTAGGCGTCGCCGCCGACTGAGCCTCTCGCGGCCTCGCTAAGGCCGCGCTAGGCTCGGCCCCATGAAGGCGCGCGACCTGGTGGACGTGGCGATCGACGAGGACCCGCGGGCGCCCTGCCTGTGGGTTCCGTCGGAGCTGTGGCCGGAGTTCTGCGACGCCATCGCCCAGAGCCCGAACCGCATCGGGGCGGTGATCTACCGCAACAAGACCGTCCGCGAGGGCGGACCGCTCACCGACATCACCACGCGCAGGCCCTGAATCCGGCCACCCGGGGGAGTGGGACGCCTAACGCTTGGCCACGGCCATCGCGGCCGCCTTTACCGGGGCGGGCAGGGTCGTGAACCAGGCCGGCGGCGAGAGCTGGCGGGCGACCCGCTTGCGCGCCGCCTCGGCCAGACGCCGGCCCAGATCGGGGTCGCCGCGCAGCCGAACCAGGGCCCCGGCTGCGGCGCCCAGGTCGGGCTCGGCCCAGGTCTGGCCTTGGTAGATGCCTTGCGGATCGACGACCGGCGTCGCCCGATAAGGGACCATCATCGCGCAGTCCGCGTCCATGAAGTCGAGGACGCCGGAATAGGCCGTCGCCAGCACCGGCGTCCCCAAGGCCATGGCCTCGGCCGGCGTCAGGCCGAAGCCCTCGGCGCGGTGCAGGGAGACGAGCACGTCGGCGCCGGCGATCAGGCTTTGGATCTCCGCATAGGACCAGACCTCGTCGACGATGCGGACGTTGCCGGGGGCTGAAGCGCGCAGCGCGGCCAGGACCTCCGGGAAGAGCCGGCCGTTCTGGGTCTTCAGCGTGAGTTCGCAGGTCGGGTCGTCGCCGAAGGCCTGACGCCAGGCGGCGATCGCGCCATCGGGGTTCTTGCGCGCCGACGACGAGTTGAAATCGAAGACACTGACGCCCTGGAACGCGGCGCGGCGCGGCGCGGGCGCGACGTTCGCGTAGTCCTCGACGAACAGCGGGTGCGGCACGACGCGGACGGGCGAAGCGGCGCCGGCCAGCGCTTCGGCCGTATAGCGGCTGGGCGCCCAGACCTCGTCGACCAGGGCGGCGTCCTTCAGCCACAGGTCCGGCGCGCGGGGCAGCTCCCAGGCCCAGTAGCCGTAGCGGGGGCCGACGAGCTGGCGGGGTCCGAGGCAGGCGAGCGCCGCCAGCAGCTCGGGCGGATTGAGGTGGAAGATCCAGGCGCCGGCGGTGACCGGTTCGGTCAGCCGGCCGCTCCAGTCGAGCTTGGCGTCGGTGACGTCGACCCGATCGACGGGGACGCCCAGGGCCTCGAAGGCGCGGGCGGCCAAGCGGGCGGAGGCGGCGATGCCGTGGGAGCCCGCGAAATAGCCGACCACCTTGACCGGGCCCTGGGCGGTGTCGGCGCCGTGCGGGGCCCGCGCGCTCCTCCGGACATGGGACTCCAGCACCTTGTTCAGGGTCGGCGCGGCCAGCTGGCGCAGCGGCAAGGGCACGGCCGATCGCCAGAGCCGGCGGGCGGCGCCCAAGACACTCAATGGGGGCGGATTCATGCGGCGATCGGAGCGGTCGTCTTCACCGGCCGGAAGAGGTCGGTCCCGGCGGCGGTCGGCGACCAGACCTCGTCGACGAAGCCCAGGCCCACGGTGTCGCCGGTGAGTGCGACGGCGGTGGCTCCGTCCCAGACGGCCACGGCGCGGTTCCAGCGCACGCCGCGGCTGTGCAGCGCGACGGCGTCGGCCGGGACCAGGTCCGGGTGGGTCAGGAAACGCACCAGGTCCGCCTGGGCCGGCGCGGCGGCGGGCCCCGCCGGCCCGAGGAAGCGGCCGGCGGCGGCCTCGTAGACCAGCCGGTCGGCGGCGGCCTCCTTGGCGAGCTCGGCGCCCTCGACCACCCAGAGTTCGGCGACCCGGCGCTCGGCCGCCGCGCGCGCGAGGGGCTGGCGGTGGCGGACGGTCAGGCGGGCGAGCTGGGTGTGCGGATGCAGCCGCAGGGCGGCCGGCAGGGCGTCGAACTCCACGCCGTATTCGGCGAGGCCGCCGCCCACCAGCCAGCGCAGGTACTTGAACCGCTCGGCGCCGGTGCGCAGCGGGAAGTGGCGCTGCAGGTCGACGCGGCTTTCCCAGATCTCCAGGAACAGCTGCACGAACGGCGCGGGCTGAGAGGCGGCGGGCTGCAGGAAGGGCGCGCGCAGGGCCTCGGTCAGCGCCTGCGGCCAGCCGGCGCGGGCGGCGACGCCGAAGCCGGCGGAGAGGCGGCGCTTCAGGTCGCT
>NZ_JAQGIZ010000077.1 GCF_028290885.1 Phenylobacterium sp. | reverse complement strand
CCAGGTCGCGCGGTGTTTCCTTCGGATGGGGGGTTTCGTCGAGCTCGGCGGCCTCGACATGGTCCGGCTCCAGCCCGACCTGGCGCAACAGCGCGAGCCGCCTGGGACTTGCGGAGGCCAGCACGAGGCGCGGCGGCGATTGCGGCACGGCGGCCGGACGCGTCTAGCGGACGCGGGAGGTGATGCGGCCCTTGCTCAGGTCGTAGGGCGTCATCTCCACGAGCACCTTGTCGCCGGCCGACACCCGGATGCGGTTCTTGCGCATCTTGCCGGCGGTGTGGGCGATGATCTCGTGGTCGTTCTCAAGCTTCACGCGGAAGGTTGCGTTGGGCAGGACTTCACTGACCGTGCCCGGAAACTCCAACAATTCTTCTTTCGCCATGCAGGCTCCAAATCGAGGACAAAATGACGGCCCGCGCCTTTAGATGAGGTCGCGAGCCGCGGCTAGCGGCGCAATCATAGCGCACCGCGCGGGGCGAGGTCGATGGGCCTCGGGCTGGGCTGCCCAAAGCGCTCGGCGATCCGCCGCGCGAGCCCGTCGCGCACCTCCCGGTACGCCGCCAGGCGCGCCTCGCGGGACCCGTCGGTCAAGGTCGGGTCGAACGTCGGCCAGTACTCGATATCCGCCGCCCGGCTGCGGGCGAGCTCCACCGCGCGGTGCTGGGCCTCCGGCGTCAGCGAGACGACCAGGTCGAAGGAGTTGTCCTCCAGGTCCCCGAAGGTCTTGGGTCGATGGCCGGTGAGATCGCACCCCAGCTCCGCCATCACCGCCTCGACGAAGGGATCGACGCTGGCGGCGACGTCCTCATCGGCTGCCTCGTCGTGCACCATGGCCGGAAGCCTCAGGCCGCAGCTGTCCACATAGATCCGATCGCCCACCAGCCGCTTTAGGAGCGCCTCGGCCATGGGCGAGCGGACCTGGTTGAGGTTGCAGGCGAACAGCACGGCGCCCGGCAGCGGTGAGGCGTCAGCCGGCATGGACGCCTAGCCCCGCCAATGCAGGGCGCAGATCAGGGTGAAGAGCCGGCGGGCCGTATCGATGTCCGTCTCGATCTTGCCCGACAGCCGGGCCTGCAGAAGCTCGGACGCCTCGTTGTGCAGGCCTCTGCGCCCCATGTCCAAGGCCTCGATCTGGGCCGGGGTGGAGTTGCGGATCGCCTGGTAATAGCTCTCGCAGATCAGGAAATAGTCCTTGATGAGGCTGCGGAACGGCGACAGCGAGAGGATGTGGCGCCGTTCGTAGGCCGGGCCACTGACGTCGAGCACCAGCCGGTTCTCGACCAGCCCCATGCGCAGGTCGTAGGGGCCCGACGACGCGCCCTCCGGATGGAAGTGGTTCTCTTCCAAGAGGTCGAAGATGGCGAACTGCCGCTCCTGCTCCTGGTCGCGCGAGACGGCGGCGAGCGACTCTTCGTCAAGCTCGACGGTCTGCAGGCGGTGCATCTGGCGGTCGTCGTCGGCCATGGGCGTCCGGACGTGAGGGCGTCGCTCACGCTTTATGGCATTCCGCACCCCCGCGTCATCCCGCACCTGCGAACAAGCTCGAGCGCCATAAGGAAATACGCCCGGCGCGGGGAGCGCCGGGCGTCTTGGGACGCAGTCGGCAGAGCGCCTCAGGACGTCTGGCGCGCTTCGCGGAAGGAGACCAGCCGGCCGGCGGCCTCGTCCCACAGGGCGAGCCTGGCGCAGCGGAAGCTCTCCCGGAGGCCGATGCGGCTCACCGGCCTCAGTTCCGGGTGGTCCTTCAGCACCTTCGACAGCCGGTAGAATGGGATGCGGCTCGACAGGTGGTGGACGTGGTGGATGCCGATATTGGCGGTGAACCAGCGCAGCACCGGCGGCAGGTCATAGTGCGAGCTGCCGGCGAGCGCCGCGTGATCGCGCTTCCACGCGCCGTTCCGCGCCCACTGTGCGCCTTCGAACTGATGCTGCACGTAGAACAGCCAGACGCCGATCGTGGCGGCCAGCAGCATGGTGACGATGTTGACGATCAGCACCGGCGCGGCGCCGAACAGCCAGACCAGGGCGCCTAGCCCCGCCAGCACGGCCAGGCCGTTGCCCAAGACGCTGGCCCACGGACGCCAGCCCTGACGCATCATGCCCACCGGCAGCCGCTGCATCAGGAAGAAGACGAAGGCCGGGCCGAGGCCGAACATCACCAGCGGGTGGCGGTAGAGCCGATAGCCCAGCCGCCGCAGCGGGGTGAGCGCGGCGTATTCCTCGACCGTCAAGGTCTCGATGGCCCCCAGTCCGCGGCGGTCCAGATTGCCGGACGTCGCGTGGTGGATGGCGTGCGTCTGGCGCCAATAGTCGTAGGGCGTCAGCGTGAAGACGCCGATGGCCCGACCGACCCACTCGTTCGCCTGGCGCGGGCCGAAGAAGGAGCCGTGGCCGCAGTCGTGCTGGATCATGAACAGGCGCACGAGGAAGCCCGCGGCCGGGATGGTCAGCAGCAGCGCCGCCCACCACCAGCCGTGCGCATGCAGCGCCCAGGCGATCGCCCAGATGGCCAGCAAGGGCACGATCGTGACGATGATCTCAAAGATGCTGCGGCCGGTCTTCGGCTCGCGATAGGGCGCGAGCTTCTTCGCCCAGGCTCCGGCAGGGGTGGAGTCAGCGGCCATTGTCGGCCTTTCGCAAGAATCGTCGGGGAGCAGACATATATGTCCAGGATCAAGGTTTCATTGCGGCCAAAGGTTCAATCCTGCCCCATGCGAATTGCCGCAGACCGGGCGTGCGCCGGCAAGCCCTCGGCCTCGGCCAGGGCAATGGTCGCCGGCGCAAGGCGGGCGAAGGCGGCTTCGTCGCACTTCACGATCGAGGTCCGCTTGAGGAAGTCATAGAGCGACAGGCCTGAGGAAAACCGCGCCGCCCGGCTGGTGGGCAGCACGTGGTTCGAGCCCGCCACGTAGTCGCCGATGGCTTCGGGGGCATGGCGGCCCAGGAAGATCGCGCCGGCGTGCCGCACGCGGTCGGCCAGCCGCTCCGGTTCGTCCAGGGCGAATTCGACGTGCTCGGGGGCGATCCGGTCGACCAGCCTTGGAGCTTCCTCGAGCGGCGCGATGACGATGGCGCCGTGGTTGCGCCAAGATGCCGCGGCGTCCTCGCCGGTGGACAGCGTGGAAAGCTGCCTGAGCACCGCGGCCTCCACCTCCTCGGCGAAGGCCTCGTCGTCGGTGATCAGGATGGCCTGAGCGGCGGGGTCATGCTCGGCCTGGGACAACAGGTCGGCCGCGATCCAGTCGGGCTTGTTGGCGCCGTCCGCCACCACCACGATCTCGGACGGACCGGCCAGGGCGTCGATGCCGACCGCCCCATAGACCCGCCGCTTGGCCGCCGTCACGAAGGCGTTGCCCGGGCCGACGATCTTGTCCACCGGCCGGATCGGACCGGCGCCATAGGCCAGCGCCGCCACCGCCTGCGCCCCGCCGACCCGCCAAATCTCTTGCACTCCGGCCGCCTTGGCCGCGGCCAGCACGGCCGGCTGCAGGCGTCCGGGCGGCGTGACCATGGCGATCCGCTCGACGCCCGCGACAGCGGCGGGCACGGCGTTCATCAGCACGGTCGAGGGATAGGCCGCCCGCCCACCCGGCACATAGATTCCGACCGCCTCGAGCGGCGTCCAGCGCCATCCGAGCTCCACGCCGGCCTCGTCGGTGAAGCGCAGGTCGGCGGGACGCTGGCGGGCGTGGTAGCTGCGGATGCGTTCGGCGGCGAAGGCGATGGCCTCGCGCACCTCTTGCGGGCAGGCCTCGGCCCCGGCGTCGATCTCCGCCTCGCTGACCCGGATCGATTGTTCGTCCAACGCTACCCCGTCGAACTCCTCCGCGAAGCGCAGCAGCGCGGCCAGGCCTTCGGCCCGAACCGCCGCAATGACGTCGCGCACGACCGCGTCGACCTCTTCCGGGGTGTCGCGGCGTTCGTCCACGAAGGCGGAGAAGGCCGTCTCGAAAGCGGGATCGGTGAAGCGGAAACGGCGCATGGCGCGGCTTCTTTAGCGGCGCGGGGGCACGAGCGCCATGGCGGCCGCCCTAATCCTCATGCGCCGGCGTACGCGGCGTGGGCCAGGGCTGCGAGACGTCGGCCAGGACTGCGTCGATGCACTCTACTGAGGCCCGCAGGTCGCCGTCGCCGGCGCAGCTGATGGTGATCAAGCCGCTGGGGGCCTCGCCCGGTTCGAACGTCACCGCCAGCAGCTCGAGGACGGCGTCGCGGGCGTTGCGCCGGATCTTGCGCGCCTGCACCTTCATGACGCTGCCCAGCTGCAGGGCCGATCTCACGCGTTCGTGTCCGCCGGACTCCCAGCAGTAGCGGTTGAAGGCGATGGTCAGCCGTCGGGCCCTGGCCTCGTAGGTGATGTCGCCGACCTTGGCGACGGCGTCCTGCATGGCCGCGGAAATGATCGCCAGGTCGTCGGCATCCTGGGCCAGCAGGCGAAGCGGCGTTATGCGGGCCATCGATCAGTCCTCGCCGCCCTCGCCGTCGCCCTTGATACGGCGGATCTGGGCCCCGCAGGCGCCAAGCTTCTCCTCCAGCCGCTCGAAGCCGCGGTCGAGATGATAGACTCGGTTGACCATGGTTTCGCCGTGCGCCGCGAGGCCGGCGATCACCAGGCTCACGGAGGCCCTGAGATCCGTCGCCATCACCTGCGCGCCGTCCAGCTTCGCTACGCCACGCACCCGGGCCTCCCCGCCCTGCACCGTGATGTCCGCCCCTAGCCGCGCCAGTTCCGGCGCGTGCATGAAACGGTTCTCGAAGATGGTTTCGCGAATGACGCTCTCGCCATCGGCCAGGGTCATCAGCGCCATGAACTGCGCCTGCAGGTCGGTGGCGAAGCCCGGGTAGACGCCGGTCTCGATCTCAACCGCCTTCAGGAGTTCGCCGTTGCGCCTGACCGTCAGGCCGTCGTTGTGCGGCATGACCTCGACGCCGGCCTCCACCATCTTGTCGATCAGCGCCTGGATGAAGTCGCTGCGGGTGCGGGTCAGCCTGACCTCGCCGCCGGCCATGGCCGCGGCGACCGCATAGGTGCCGGTCTCGATGCGGTCGGGCATCACCGCATGGGTCGCGCCGTGCAGGCGGCTGACGCCCTGGATGCGGATGACCGAAGTCCCCGCCCCGGCCACCTTGGCGCCCATGGCGTTCAGGCAGTCAGCCAGGTCGACCATCTCGGGTTCGCAGGCCGCATTGGTGATGGTGGTCTCGCCATCCGCCAGCACCGCGGCCAGCATGGCGTGCTCGGTGGCTCCGACGGAGTTGAACGGGAAGTCGATCTGCCCGCCCTTCAGCCCCCGCGGCGCCTGGGCGTAGACATAGCCCTCGTGCAGGTCGATCCGCGCGCCCAGCGCCTCCAGCGCCTTCAGGTGCAGGTCGACCGGCCGCGCCCCGATGGTGCAGCCGCCCGGCAGCGACACCTTCGCCTGGCCGGTGCGCGCCAGCAGCGGCCCCAGCACGTTGAAGGACGCCCGCATCTGGCGGACCAGGTCGTAGGGCGCGATCGCGCTGACGATCTCCCGCGTGCGCAGCAGGGTCTCAGGGCCATCCTCGCCCTCGGACTCCACAACCTCCGTCCCCAGCCGCTGCAGCAGCTTTCCCAGGAAACGGGTGTCCGCTAGCCGCGGCATGTTGGTGAGCCGCAGCGAATCCTCTGTGAGCAGGCTGGCCGCCATCAGCTTGATGGCGGAGTTCTTGGCGCCGCTGATCGGGATTTCGCCCTGCAGCCGCGCGCCGCCGGTGATGGCGATGCGGTCCAATCCCAATCCTTCGAAATGGCCGCGCTTTCCGGAAAGTCGCTTTGGCGGCGAGAGCAGCGATATCTAGCCCGCGGCGCCGCTCCGCGCAAAGGGCGCTCAGCCCTCCTTCTCGCTTTTCCCCTCCGCCCGGGTCTTGGCCGGTCGCCGCTCGCCCATCTTGCGCCGGCGCAGGTTGGCGCGTAGCGCCTGGGCGAGCTTCGTCTCGCGCTCGGAAGCAGGCTCTCGCGGCGGTTTTTCGGGCGGCGGCATGGGCCAAGGGGTGCGGCGCTAGGTCCGCCCCGTCAAGGCCGCCCGCGCGGATTGGGGCTTCACGCGGTCCGCCGTGTTGGCTATAGCCGCCCCTCGCCTTTCGCCGCGATAGCTCAGTGGTAGAGCGCATCCTTGGTAAGGCTGAGGTCCAGGGTTCGAATCCCTGTCGTGGCACCATGGTTCCCCGAGTGAAATCAAGCACTTGGGGAACCACCAATCCTCGCCGGAAATCCGAAAAAAACCGGCTGGGCAGCACATGGGCAGCAGTCTGACGGGAAAATTGACCCGGCTGCGTTGGGCTCGCTGCGCGAAATTGGACGGGACTTGTGGCGAATCGCGGAGATTTTCTCCGGCCGCGCGGCCTCGTTAAGGAAGCCCATTCAGCGAGAGTTGCCAGCCGACCGGCGAATTCCCCGGCGCTCTGGTTCCGATCGATCTGGCCGACACCGTCGCGGCGGAGGCCGCCTTCGCGAACCTGTCCCGCCGCTTCGCCTTCGGCGTCGTCATCGCCGCGGCGCTCGGAGTCCTGGTCCTTGTCTGGAGCCCACCGCCGCGGACACTTGCCGAGATTGTGGCGTAGAACCGGACCTTGCGATGCCATCGGCGCGGCTGGCGGGCAACGACGATCTGTACGCTTCCCGCCATCGCGCGGCCCATCCCACAGGCGCACGCCAGACGGCGAGGCGAGGCGAGCTGGAGAGATCCGGCACTGTTGTCCCGATTTGAGGGAATTTCGACCTAACGGCGTGGAGCCCGATGCCGTCTAATCCGGGGTGGTCGGAGTGTGTAGATTAGCAGAGCGCTTTCCAACGCTAATAACGTTGTCGTGAAGCACGAGGATGATCAACACACTACCCGAATCAAATGGGTGAATAACAAAAATGAATAACGTGGTGAATAAACTCAGCGTCTCTTACGAGTTGGCGCAGAAAATGGTGAATGCGGCGCTTGAGAAGGCCCGAGAACTTGGTGTTACAGAAAACGTAGCGATTCTCGATGACGGCGGCAATCTCAAGGCGTTCGGCCGGATGGATGGGGCTCCGATCCTTTCCATCGAGATGGCGCAGAACAAGGCATACACAGCCCTGTTCGGCGTCTCCACGCAGGACTTTTTCAACTTTATCCAGGGTGACCCGTCGCTTTTGGCCGGCATCCCCACGCTTGCGCGTGTGGCGGCGTGGGGTGGAGGGTTTCCCATAAAGGTGAATGGAGAAATTGTCGGCGCGATCGGGTTGA
>NZ_JAQGIZ010000056.1 GCF_028290885.1 Phenylobacterium sp. | reverse complement strand
GCCGGCCGCCCCACCGCCCGCGCCGGCGGCCGAGGGCGCGGCGCTGGGCCCGGCCTCGCCCTTCGATCCGGCGGTGGTGGTCGAGGTGGCGGACAAGACCCAGCCGGGCGCCGGCACCGCCTTCTCGGTCTCGGCCTCGGGCGTCTGGGTCACCGCGCGCCACGTGGTGGAGGGCTGCGCCAAGGCCGCCATCGTGGTCGCGCCGGGCCGCGGGGTGCAGGCCAACGTGACGATCGACCCGAATGCGGAGACCGCCATCCTCACCACCGACGGCGGCGCGCCGCCGCTGCCGCTCGGCCTCAACGCGGGGCTGCGCCGCGGGGAGCAGGCCTTCCATGTGGGCTTTCCGCAGGGGCGGCCCGGCGAGGCGAGCTCGCGCCTGCTCGGCCGCGAGAACCTGGTGGTGGAGGGCCGCGGCGCCCGCACCGAGCCGGTGCTGGTCTGGGCCGAGACCGGCCGCACCGACGGCCTGAAGGGCACCCTCGGCGGCCTCTCCGGCGCGCCGGCGCTCGACGACAAGGGCCGGGTGATCGGCGTCACCATCGCCGAGGCCCCGCGGCGCGGGCGCATCTACACCACCTCGCCGGAGACCACCGCCCGAACCCTGGCGGCCGGCGGGCGCAAGCTGCCGGAGCTTCCCGGGGCGGGGATCTCGGCGGACAACTATGGCCGTGTCGCCGACGACCTGCGCCGCAACCTGCGGGTCGCCCAGGTGGTGTGCCTGACCTAACCGTCGGCCTTCACGGTCGCCGCCGCGTCCGCTGGCTGCTTCGCCGCGACGATCAGCACCAAGACGATCGCCAGGAAGCCGATCGCGGCTGAATAGAGGAAGAAGACCACGTAACCCACGCCCAGCGCCTGCGGGCTCACGTGCGACTTCTCGATCGCGTGGGCGTAGGCCTGGGGCGGGGTCGCGGCGAACAGGCCCTTCAGGCCCGCGAACAGACCTCCGGCGTCGGCCGACTTGGCGGAGGCCTCGACGATCCGCCCGGACTGCGAGGCGAGCAGCTTGCCGGGCAGGGAATAGAGCGAGGAGAACAGCGCGTACTGGGTGGCTGTGAACCCGATCCGCGTCAGGCTCGACATGTAGGCGATCAGGCAGGTGCCGGCGAAACCCGACGCGGCGTTCTCGATGCCGATGGCGATCAGCAGCGCATGGATGTCGGGCCCTTTGACGGCGAGCCAGGCGAAGGCGATGTGGCTGACCGGGGCCAGGAAGGCGCCGATGACCAGCGCCCGCATCAGCCCCCAGCGGGCGACCGCGAAGCCGCCGAGGAAGACGCCCCCCATGGTGGCCGCCACGCCGAACACCTTCCTGATCTCGGCGATCTGCACCTTGCTGAAGCCGAGGTCGAGGTAGAACGGGTTCATGATGTTGAGCACGAAGTCGGTCAGCCGGTAGAGGCAGATCAGCGCCAGGATCAGGCCTGCGACCTTGCCGTAGCGGGCGAAGAAGTCGCGCAACGGGTCGCCGAGGGCGGCGCTCAGGTAGACGCCGGGCCGGGTGCGCAGTCCGGGCGCCGGCAGGGCCGCAACCACGATGATGGCGAGGCCCGCCAGGAAGCCACCCAGCTGGTAGAAGACGCCCCAGGGCTTGGCCGACCAGGCCGCCTTCAGGGCTTCGCCCGCGGGGCCCTGGCCGAGCCAGGCCAGGGCGGCCGAGATCAGGCTGGCGTCGGCCGCCAGGCCCGAACCCAGGATCACCGCGCCGAGCACGAAGAGGCCGAGGCGAAGGATCCACTCGGGGATCTCCAGCGCCGGCCGGCTGGGGACGCCCTCCGCGTGGATGGGGCGCACCTGGTGGGCGGCCTCGCGCGGCGCCGCCACGACCCCGGCGACGCCGATCAGCATCATCGCCGCCATCACTGCGTAGGAAATGTGCCAGTTGTACTGCTCGGCCAGCACCAGCGGGATCGCGCCGGCCGCGATGGTCGCGAAGCGGTAGCCCCACTGGTAGGCCGCCGCCATGGCGCCCTGCTTCTCGACCGTCGCCGCCTCGATTCGCCAGGCGTCGATGACGATGTCCTGGGTGGCGCCGGCGAAGCCCACGAACACCGCAAACAGCGCCATCGCCCCGAGCGCCGCCTTCGGGTCACTGCCGGCCACCAGCCACAGGCCCAGCATGATCAGGGCCTGGCAGACCAGCATCCAGGAGCGGCGATGGCCAAGCCAACTGGTCAGGCCGGGCACTTTGGTGCGGTCGACGAGCGGAGCCCACAGGAACTTGGCGGAGTAGGCCAGCGTCGCCAGGCTGAAGACCGCGATCACCTCCAGCGACAGGCCGGCGTCGCGGAGCCAGGCCGAAAGGGTGTCGAAGATCAGCAGGTTCGGCAGGCCCGAGGCGAACCCCAGCGCCAGCATCACCAGGCTGCGGCGCTCGGCGAATATCGCGAGCGCGGCCATCACGTTTCGCTTGGGTCTCGGCTGGGCTGCTTCCGCGCTCATGCCAGGCTCCGGCCCTTCTTGGCTCATTTGGGCGGCGCCCAGCGCCTCGATCGGCCGACCTTGGCCCGCGTCGCGGATTGCGTCCAGCCGGAGCGCGACGGCCGAAGGCCGCCGCCGCGATCTAACCTCTTGAAGAGCGCGCCCTTTTTCTTGGGTCGAAGGCAATCAGCTGATCCGTGAAGGCGCGACGCCCGGTCCAGCGGGTCAGCATGGCCCTGAGCGCGTCCGGCGACATCGGCTTGACCAGGAAGTCGTTCATGCCGGCGGCCAGGCAGGCGTGCCGGTCGTCTTCGAAGGCGTTGGCGGTGAGCGCCACGATGGGCGTGGCCACGTCCATGGCCCGAAGCGCACGCGCAGTTTCCTCGCCGGAAAGGCCGGGCATGCGCATGTCCATCAGGATCAGGTCGTAGGCCCCGACCTTGACCGCCGCGATGGCCTCGTCGCCGCCGCTGGCGTGGTCGATCTCGCAGCCTTCGCGGGCCAGGAGCGCGCGGGCCAGGAGCGCATTGATGGGATTGTCCTCGACCAGCAGCACCCGCTTGCCGGGCGCTGCGGCGGGCGCGATCCGCTCGTCCTCGGCGCCGGCCGCGGGCGCCTGCTCGGCCCCGGCGGCGATCAGCACCCGCTCGGCGAGGGAGGCCCGGCGCAGCGGCTTGATGAGGTAGCCGGCAAAGCCCGCACGGCGGTAGCGCCCGATCAGCGCGCGCTCCTCCGGGGCCAGGAGGATGATGGCGCGCCGTTCCGGCGGCCGGCGCAGGAGCCGTCCGCCGGCCACCAGGGCATGGTCGACGAGGATCACGTCTCCGAACTCCGTGCGGGCGGCCAGCGCCTCCAGGTCGGCGGCGGCGATCGCCTTGCCGCCGCAGGCCTCGATCTGGCGCCGGGCCGCCTCGCGGACGATGGGATTGGGCGAGGCCACGCCGACCTTGCGGCCGGCCAGGGTCGCGGCGGCGGCCGTGCCGGGCAGGGCGCGAAACGGCGCCTCGAGCCAGAACTGTGCGCCGCCTTCGGGTCTCGGTTCGACGCCGACCTCGCCGCCCATGGCCAGCGCCAGGCGCCGTGCGATGGCCAGCCCCAGCCCGGCGCCGCCCATCCGGGCATGGGCGGGACCGGCCTGGGCGAAGGCCTCGAAGATGCGCTCGCGCTGGGCGGCGGACACGCCCGGACCGGTGTCGTCCACCGTGAAGCGCAGGCGGCCTTTTGCCGGCTGGGCGACGCTCACCAGCACCCCGCCGGTCTCGGTGAACTTCACCGCGTTGCCCGCGAAGTTGAGCAGGATCTGGCGCAGGCGCCCCTCGTCGCCCCGGATCGCACCGATGTCCTTCGGCGTCGCCCAGGCGATTTCGACGCCCTTTTCCCGCGCCCGCGGCGACAACAGTTCGCAGATTCCGCGCAGCAGGGCGGCGACGTCCACATCGCCGGGATGCAGATCGACCTTGCCGGCGCCGAGCTTGGCGAAATCCAGCAGGTCGTTGACCAGGTTCAGCAGGTGCTCGCCCGAGTCGCGGATGGCGATAGCGTAGTCGCGCTGTTCGGCGGTGAGCCGGGTGCCCTCAAGCAGGCGCGCCATGCCCATCACGCCGTTCAGCGGCGTGCGGAACTCGTGGCTGAGCGAGGCCAGTTGCTCGGCGGTGATCTGCGCGCGCCTCGGGCGGCGCTCGGCGAGGGGTCTTGCCGGCCTTAGGGGAGGTCTCCGCATGGCCCTTCGGATAGCGCAAACGGCTTAACGGTCAGTCAAACGCCCCGGTCAAACGGCGCGGTCGGCCGCCATCTCGCGGGCGAGCGCCAGCAGGGCCTGGCGGGTGCGCGGGTCGACGATCGCGTTGAACGCCTGCAGGATCTCAAGCGCCCCGGGGCGCGCGAGGGCCCGGAACACGTCATCGTCGTCGTCGCGGCCGGAAGTCTCTTCGCCCACCAGCCATGAGACGCTGCTGCCCAGCGCCTGGGCGGCGACCAAAAGGGTCGAGGCCGCCACCCGGTTGGCTCCGCGCTCATATTTCTGCACCTGCTGGAACGACACCCCCAGACGTTCGGCCAGGTCGCTCTGGGACAGGCCGAGCTGCCGCCTGCGGGTGCGCATCCGCGCGCCGATGGCCAGTTCGAGCTGGGCGGTGCGGCCGGGGTCCTTGATGTCCATCTCGGCGCCTCTTTGTGCGGCACAGTGTAGCCGATCCGCCGCCGATCTTCGCCTTAAAGTAGACGCGGGCGGCAAGTCGTCGTTAAGTGTTCGCCTTATGCGCGCACGGGACATTATCGCCGAAGATCCGGTGGGTCTGCTCACCCCGCGAGAACGCGAGTGCCTGCGGCTGGTCGATCAGCACCTGTCTTCGAAGCAGATCGCCCGCGAACTCGGCATGTCCAAGACTTCGGTCGACACCTACTGCGACCGCGCGCGCCGCAAGCTTGGCGTCGAGGACCGCTACGCCGCCGCCAAGCTCGCCCGCCAGTTCGACGTTAACCATGTCCTGACCGGATCAGGACAGGACGCGATCAGGACAGACGCCGCCCTTAACCTCTGGCCGGATGAGCCGGCAACAGAGGGAACGTCCCATGGGCGACTGGCAGAACTTCGACAATCGAGCGGTGATCGGACGGGCCTTGCGCCTGCGCCGGGAGATCGACGACTTCGAGGCCCGCTGGCCGACCCCGGCGGCGAAGGAAGAGACTCTTCCGGCCTTCACCTGGGCGCAGTTGGAACGACAGCTCGTCGACCTGGCGGCGACCCCGGCGCAAGCCAAGATGGCCCGGCACCTGGTGTCCGGTACGCGGAAGCTCGCGCCCTTCAAGCCTTCGGAGATGGTCCTGCGGGAAATCCTCTGCATGACCTGGGTTCTCCTGGACGAGAACTTCAAGGGCGAGCCCGAAGAGGGATCGGCCGAAATGATCTAAGCCCCCTCGCCCGTCTGGGCGCCATCGTGGGAGTCGCGATCATCACCGCCCTGGCTTTCGGGGCGATGCTAGCGGGCCTCCAGGCGCTGCAGGATCTCGGGCGAACTTTCTTCAAAGCCTGAACGGCTCTGAAACCCTAACCCCGTAAATCATCATGGCGCGTGTCGCAGCCCGACGCGCGCAGGAGAGAAGCTATGCTCAAGCAACGCCGCATGGTCGCCGAACAAATCGCCGGCGCCCTCTTCGAGGCCGAAGCCGCCATCGACGCGGCCATCGCCAAGACCGCCGCGCTCACCGGCGTGATGCCCTCGCTCCGTGCCGAAGCCGGCGCCTCGGCCCTGATAGGCCAGGACGCGGTCGAACGCGCCAGCCAGGCGATCATGTCCCTGGCCGAAGCCCGCCGCGCCATCGTCGAGACCCACAAGGAACTCTCGATCGCCAAGGAACAGATGGGCCTCGGCGCGGTGATGATCGACACTGGCGGCGACAAGCCCCCGCCGCTGTTCGCGCGCCAGGGTCGTCAACTCCGCGCCGTCGCGGAGCGCGCCGCCTAAACAAAGCCCTAGCGGGTTCCCGAGACGCCCTAGCTGAGGCAAGCTAGGGCGTCTTTTTGTTTGCAGGACAAGAACGCTGATCGGCGCTCACGGTATCCCGCCCTGGATCGGAATTGCGCTCGGCTGGGCCATCTGCGGAGCGGCCCTCTGGAAGGGCGGCTGGTCTGAGCGCGTCGCGGCGACCGGTTTTCTGCTGGGCTGGCTCGCCACCGCCTTGCTGAAGGATCATCACTTCGCAGGACCGCAGTGGTCGATCTTTGCGGCCGACACCGCGGCGTTCCTGCTCTTCCTGTTCGTGGCCCTGAAGAGCGGCCGCTACTGGCCCCTGTTCGCAGCCGCGTTCCAGTTGCTGGCCGTCGTCACTCACGTTGCCAGCACCTTCGACCGGCATCTGAGCGCGTGGGCCTACATCACCGCCGGCGTGATCTGGTCTTACCTGCTGCTCGGCTCTATCGGCCTCGGGGCCTGGAACACCTGGCGCGGCGGTCAGCTTGCTCCGAGCGGCATTCCGACCGGCGAACCCGGCGCGACCCTTCGGTAGATCAGCGCTTCGGCGATATGGACGCGGCGCACGGTCTCGCAGCCTTCCAGGTCGGCGATGGTGCGGGCCAGGCGCAGGGTGCGGGTCCAGCCGCGGGCGGTGAGGCCGCCGGCCTCGGCGGCGCGGGTGAGCAGCGCCTTGGCCGGCGCATCGAGGCCGGCGATGGTTTCCAGCCAGTCCCCGTCAGCGCGCGAGTTCAACGCCGCGGCGCCGTCGCCGCCCTCGGCCGCGCGCTCGGCCTGCGCCGCA
>NZ_JAQGIZ010000316.1 GCF_028290885.1 Phenylobacterium sp. | reverse complement strand
CGCGGCCATGGGCTTGGTCGATGAGCTGGTCGAGGAAGGCAAGCTGCGCGAGGGCGCGCTCGCCTTCGCCCGCAAGGCGGTCGCCGAGGGCAAGCCGCTGGTGAAGGTCCGCGACAACAACACCAGGCTCGAAGCCGCCAAGGGTCACCCGGAGATCTTCGCCGACTTCCGCAAGGCCAATGCGCGGAAATTCCGCGGCTTCCTGGCGCCCGAGAACAACATCAAGGCCGTCGAGGCGGCGGTGAATTCCGCGACCTTTGACGAAGGCCTGAAGGCCGAGCGCAAGCTGTTCGGCGAGCTGATGACCGGCCCGCAGTCGGCCGCCCAGCGCTACTATTTCTTCGCCGAGCGCCAGGCGAACAAGATCCCCGACGTGCCGGACGACACGCCGATCCGGCCGATCAAGAGCGTCGGCATCATCGGCGCCGGCACCATGGGCGGCGGCATCGCCATGAACTTCGCCAACGCCGGCATCCCCGTGACCATCGTCGAGCAACAGCAGGAGCCGCTGGACCGCGGGCTTGGCGTCATCCGCAAGAACTACGAGCGCACCGCCTCACGCGGCGGGATCACCAATGAGCAGGTCGAGCAGCGCATGGGCCTGATCAAGGGCTCGCTCGACGTGGGCGACTTCAAGGACGTCGACCTCGTCATCGAGGCGGTGTTCGAGCGCATGGACATCAAGAAGGACATCTTCGAAAAGCTCGACGCCATCTGCAAGCCGGGCGCGATCCTGGCCACCAACACCTCCGCCCTGAACATCGACGAGATCGCCTCGGTGACCAAGCGGCCGCAGGACGTCATCGGCCTGCACTTCTTCTCGCCGGCCAACGTCATGAAACTCTTGGAGATCGTCCGCGCCGACCACACCGCCAAGGACGTCATCGCCACCTCGATGAAGCTCGCCAAGCAGATCGGCAAGGTGGCGGTGCTGGTCGGCGTCACCCCCGGCTTCGTCGGCAACCGCATCCTCGGCCAGCGCCAGCGCGAGGCGCAGAAGCTGGTGATGGAAGGGGCCATGCCGTGGGACGTCGACCGGGTGCTCTACGACTTCGGCTTCCCCATGGGCCCGTTCGCGATGAGCGACCTGGCCGGCCTCGACATCGGCTGGGTGAAGGAGAAGTCGCACGGCGAGACCATCCGCGACGTGCTCTGCGAGATGGACCGCCGGGGCCAGAAGACCGGCGCCGGCTATTACGACTACGACGAGCACCGCAACGCCAAGCCCAGCCCCGTCACCGAGAAGATCATCAACGACTTCATCGCCAAGTCGGGCGCCAACCCGCGCAAGATCAGCGACGAGGAGATCCTCGAGCGCTGCATCTATCCGATGATCAACGAGGGCGCGAAGATCCTCGAGGAGGGCAAGGCGATCCGCCCCTCCGACATCGACGTGGTCTGGGTCAACGGCTACGGCTGGCCGGTCTACCGCGGCGGCCCCATGTTCTACGGAGACCAGGTCGGCCCCGACAAGGTGCTGGCCAAGATGCAGGAATTCCAGGCCAAGATGGGCGACACGTTCAAGCCCTCGGCCCTCCTCGAAAAGCTGGTCGCCGAGGGCAAGAAATTCTCCGACGTCAAGGCCTGATGACTCGTCGCGCCCCTCTTGCCTTCCCCGCTTACGGGGAAGGGGGACCACTCGCCGCAGAGCGAGTGGTGGAAGGGGCGACCGCTTGCTCGGCGCTTGAACTCGCCCCCTCCACCATCGGCTCTTCGGCCGATGGTCCCCCTCCCCCGCTGTGCGGGTGAGGCAAATTCGAGCCAAGGATTTCCCATGCGTGAAGCCGTCATCGTCGCCGCCCGCCGAAGCCCCATTGGCAAGGCCTACCGCGGCGCGTTCAACAACACCTATGGCGCGACGCTCGGCGGCCACGCCATCGCCGCGGTGATCGCCCAGGCCGGGATCGACCCGGGCGAGGTCGACGACATCGCCATGGGCTGCGCCCTGCAGCAGGGCACGACGGGCAACAACATCGCCCGCCAGGCCGCCCTGCGCGCCGGCCTGCCCAACACCGTCGCCGGCATGACCATCGACCGCCAGTGCTCGTCCGGCCTGATGGGCGTGGCGACGGCGGCCAAGTACATCATCAACGACGGCGCCCCGATCGCCATCGGCGCGGGCATCGAGTCGATCAGCCTGGTGCAGAACGACAAGGTCAACCGCTTCATGGCCACCGACCCGTGGCTGAAGGAGCACGTGCCCGAGCTCGCCACCTCGATGATCGAGACCGCCGAGATCGTCGCCGAACGCTACGGCGTCTCTCGTGAAGCCCAGGACGAATATGCGCTGCAGTCCCAGCAGCGCACCGCCCAGGCGCAGTCCGAGGGCCGCTTCGACCGCGAGATCGCGCCGATGACCACGGTCATGAAGGTGCTGGTCAACAAGGAAACCGGCGAGACCGCCGACAAGGAGATCACCATCGCCGCCGACGAGGGCAACCGCCCTCAGACGACGCTGGCCGACCTGCAGAAGCTCAGCCCCGTCTTCAAGGGCGGCCGCTATGTGCAGGAAGGCAAGTTCGTCACCGCCGGCAACGCCTCGCAACTCTCCGATGGCGCGGCGGCGATCCTGCTGATGGAACGCAAGGAAGCCGAGAAGCGCGGCCTCGAGGCGCTGGGCGCCTACCGCGGCATGGCGGTGGCCGGCTGCGGTCCGGAGGAGATGGGCATCGGCCCGGTGTTCGCGATCCCGAAGCTGCTGGAACGCAACGGCCTGAAGGTCGAGGACATCGATATCTGGGAGCTGAACGAAGCTTTCGCGAGCCAGGTGCTCTACTGCCGCGACAAGCTCGGCATCCCCAACGAGAAGCTGAACGTCTCCGGCGGCTCGATCTCCATCGGTCATCCCTACGGCATGACCGGCGCCCGCTGCACGGCCCACCTGATGTACGAAGGCAAACGCCGCGGGGCCAAGTACGGGGTCGTCACCATGTGCGTCGGCGGCGGCATGGGAGCCGCAGGTCTTTTCGAAATCTTCTAAGCTTCGACGGCTGTCGAACTGTGGAAGGGCCGCCTGCGAGGGCGGCCCTTTTTCGTGGCGCGTCAAGCCCTGGCGGCGTCCTCCGCGTCGATCTGCGCGAAGGTCATGCCCTTGGTCTCGCGCGCCCGGAGCGCGGCGAAGGCGCTGATGCCGCCGGCGATCAGCATGTAGACGGCGATCGGCGTGGCCGACTTTGTGGCCTTGAACAGCGCCAGCGCGACGATCGGCGCCAGCGAGCCTGCGAAGATCGAGGTCGCCTGGTAGGCCAGCGACGCGCCGGAATAGCGGAAGCGGGTCGGGAACAGCTCGGCGATGAAGGCGGCCTGCGGGGCGTACATGGCCCCATGCAGCACCAGGCCGATGATCACCGCGCCCAGCACGATCGGCGTCACGCCGGTGTCGAGCATGCGGAAGAAGGCGAAGCCGAAGAGGGCCATGCCCGCCGCGCCGACGAAATAGACCGGCCGCCGGCCGATCTTGTCCGACAGCCAGGCGAATACCGGGATCAGCAGCACCTCGACGGCCGCGCCGGCCAGCAGGGCGTTGAGGGCGACGGTGCGGCTCAGGCCGACCACCTCGGTGATGTAGGTGATCGAGAACGCGGTGATGATGTAATAGGTGATGTTCTCGCCGACCCTCAGCCCGATGCCGATGGCCAGGCCGCCCGGCCGGCGGCGGATCGCCTGCAGCACCGGCGCCGCGTCGATGCCACGCTCGGCCACGGCCTTAGCGAACACCGGGCTTTCGGCGAGCGTCGAGCGCACCCAGTAGCCGATCAGGATCAGCACCGCCGACAGCAGGAACGGCACGCGCCAGCCCCAGGCCAGGAAGTCCGCGTCCGTCTGCACCGCCGACATGATCGCCAGCACGCCGGCGGCCAGCAGGTTGCCGGCCGGCACGCCCGCCTGCGGCCAACCCGCCCAGAAGCCTCGGCGCTTCGCGTCGCCATACTCGCAGACCATCAGCACCGCCCCGCCCCACTCGCCGCCGACCGCGAAGCCCTGCACCAGCCGCAGCAAAACGAGGATCAGCGGCGCGAACAGTCCGATCTGGTCGAAGGTCGGCAGCAGCCCGATCAGGAAGGTCGAGCCGCCCATCAGCATCAGGCTCATCATAAGGAGCTGCTTGCGCCCGATCCGGTCGCCGAGGTGGCCGAACACCAGCCCGCCCAACGGCCGCGCCACGAAGCCCAGCGCGTAGGTGGCGAAGGCCAGCATGGTCCCGGTCAGCGGGTCGGCCTTTGGGAAGAACAGCTTGTTGAACACCAGCGCCGCGGCGGTGCCGTAGAGAAAGAAGTCGTACCACTCGATGGTGGTGCCGATCATGCTGGCCAGCACCACCTTGCGCAGGGTGGACGGCGCTGCGGGCGCATCGGCGGTCGTGGCGGTCAAGGTCTGCCCTCCCGATGCGGCCCGTTGCGCGCCAGATCCGTGGGCGGCAGATGAGCGCGATCAGGCGAAGGTTACAAGCCGCGCCTTACCTTCCCCCGGTACGGGGGAAATGTCGGCAATGGGCGAAGCCCGGCCGACAATGGGGGAAGTATCTTCGCTTCCACTTCCCCCATCGACCCTCCAACCAAACCAACCTGTCGGGGATGGTTTCCCCCGTACCCGGGGGAAGACGCTTACGCGAAATCCTTCGCCAACTCCGCACGTGTCGCCGGCGTCAGGCCCGCCAGGTGGCTGTAGGCCTCGTGGCTGCAGCCGACCAGGATCTCGGTCGCCGGGTCGCGGAAGCGGGCGATCTGGTCGGCGGTCAGCGGGAAGCGCAGGAAGTGGACGGAGGAAGTCTTGCCGTCCTCCCGCGTGCGCTCGATGTCGCCCTCCGGGACGCCCATGGCCCGCTCCGATCCGACCTGGATGAAGAAGCACTCCTCGACGCCGCCGAGCCTGGCCAGCATCGCCTCGCGGCGGATGGGATCCTCGATCTCGAACATCACGGTGGCCACCAGTTCCGA
>NZ_JAQGIZ010000314.1 GCF_028290885.1 Phenylobacterium sp. | reverse complement strand
CTTCGACCCCGACTTCATGGCTCCGATGCATCCCCTCCCAGCCGTCGCCACCGACGCGGCGCTGCGCGACGCCGACAAGGCCGAGCGCTGGGACGGGGCTTCGGTCCACGAGTTCGAGGGGACCTATGGCGACTACCTCTTGGACAAGGTCGCCAAGGTGTTCCCGCAGCTCAGGGCGGCGGCGCTCGGCTAGACGGGCTTCAGCGGCTCTCGCGGACCTTGAGGCAGTTCTACGACGATGGCGTCCCCGGCCCGCACCTCGCCGCCCACCAGCACCACGGCCATCACACCGGCCTTGCGGACCAGTTCGCCGCCCTGCTTGTCGAGGCAGGCGGCCATCAGCCCCGGCTGGAGCTCGTCGAGTTGGTAGCAGGGATTGCGCAGGCCGGTGATCCGCACGGCCGCCTCGGCGCCAAGCCGCACCACGGCGCCGGCAGGCAAGGCCAGCAGATCGACGCCGCGCGTGGTGACGTTCTCGCCCATCAAGCCGGGCGTCACCGCAAAGCCTCTTTCCGCCAACTCCTCGAACAACTCGGCGTGCAGCAGGTGCGCCTGGCGCAGGTTGGGCTGGGTCGCGTCGGGCCGCCAGCGGCTGCGGTGCTTCACCGTCGCCCCGCAGTGGGCGTCGCCCTCGACACCTTCCCCGGCCAGCAGTCGGATGACCGCCCGGTTGGTTTTGTCGACGCCGTGCTTCGCCTTGGCGCTGACCGCGACGACTATGCCGCTCAATAGACCACCACGCTGCGGATACTCTCGCCTGAGTGCATCAGGTCGAAGGCCTCGTTGATCCGGTCCAGCGGCATGGTGTGGGTGATCATCGGGTCGATCTCGATCTTGCCCTCCATGTACCAGTCGACGATCTTGGGCACGTCCGTGCGGCCCCGGGCCCCACCGAAGGCCGTGCCGCGCCAGACCCGACCGGTGACCAGCTGGAACGGCCGCGTGGCGATCTCCCTGCCGGCCTCGGCCACGCCGATGATGATGCTCTCGCCCCAGCCGCGGTGGCAGGCCTCCAGCGCCTGGCGCATGACCTCGGTGTTGCCTGTGCAGTCGAACGTGTAGTCGGCCCCGCCGTCGGTCAGCTGGACCAGGTGGGCCACCAGGTCGCCCGTCACCGTCTTCGGATTGACGAAGTGGGTCATGCCGAAGCGACGACCCCAGTCTTCCCGCGCCGGGTTGATGTCGACGCCGACGATCATGCCGGCGCCCACCAACTTCGCCCCCTGGATGACGTTCAGCCCGATGCCGCCCAGGCCGAACACCACGCAGTTGGCGCCGGCCTCGACGCCGGCCGTGTTGACGACCGCGCCGACGCCAGTGGTCACCCCGCAGCCGATGTAGCAGGCCTTGTCGAAGGGGGCGTCGGTGCGGATCTTCGCCACCGCGATCTCCGGCAGCACGGTGTAGTTCGAGAAGGTCGAGCAGCCCATGTAGTGGAAGACCGTCTGGCCCTTGTGGGAGAACCGGCTGGTCCCGTCCGGCATCAAGCCCTTGCCCTGGGTCGCGCGGATCGCCGTGCAGAGGTTGGTCTTGCGCGACAGGCAGCTTTTACACTGGCGGCATTCGGGCGTGTAGAGCGGAATCACATGGTCGCCCGGGGCCACGCTGGTGACGCCCGCGCCCACCTCGACCACCACGCCCGCGCCCTCGTGCCCGAGGATCGAGGGGAACAGGCCTTCCGAGTCCAGCCCGTCCAGCGTGTAGGCGTCGGTGTGACAGATCCCCGTCGCCTTGATCTCCACCAGCACCTCGCCGGCGCGCGGGCCCTCCAGGTCGAGTTCGACGATCTCGAGCGGCCGTTTGGCTTCGAACGCGACGGCGGCTCGGGTCTTCATGGTGGGCCTCGAATGGGTTGGATTGCGGGGCGACCATTTCCCATGCGCACGCACTTGTGAAGGCCCGGCGCGCCGAGGCGGCCCAGCGTGGCAACAGACAGGCGGGCTTGGCGTTACGCCGACATGAGCCTCCCCCAAGACCTGACGGACGATGAGCGCAAGGTGCTTCTGCAGGCGCTGCGCGAGCCGCTGGTCGACCGCGACCCGATGGTCATTGGCGTCTGTATGCGGCTCTGCGGACGGCGGCTCCTGCAGCGGGCCGGAAGCGCGGCCGCGGCCAACGGCTGGCGCGGCTCTCCCCACGCCTTCGTCCTCACCCGCGAAGGCTGGAGCCTGCTGAAGGCCGAACGCCGCCGCGCGCCGGTCTTGCGCGTGGGTTGACCCCCGCTAGTCGGCCTCCTCCGGCGCGAGCGACAGCGGCGGGGCGACGTCCTCAAGCGGCCTGCGTTCGGCCGACACCCCCAGCGCCAGTTCGACCAGGGCCGCCAGCAGCATCAACCCACCCCCCAGGAGGTAGCCATTGAAGATCTGGCCGCGCTCGCCGGTCTCGATCAGCGCCCCGAAAACCGCCGGCCCCGCCACGCCGCCCAGCAGGGTGCCGAAGGCGTAGAACAGCGAGATGGTCACCGCCCGGATCTCTAGCGGGAACAGCTCGCCCACCGTCAGGTAGGCCGCGCTGGCGCCGGCCGAGGCGAAAAAGAAGATCACCGTCCAGGCCACGGTCTGGGTCTGCGCCGTCAGCAGCCCCTGCGCAAACATCCAGCCGGTGATGCAGAGCAGCGCGCCCGCCAAGCCGTAGGTCGCCGAGATCATGGTCCTGCGGCCCAGGGTGTCGAACAGCCGCCCGAGGATCAGCGGGCCGGTGAAGTTGCCGAGCGCGAAGGGCAGCATGAACCAGCCGATGGCGGCGGGAGGAATGGCGTAAAACTTAGTGAGGATAAGGGCATAGGTGAAGAAGATCGCGTTGTAACAGAAGGCTTGAGTGGCCATCAGCACCATGCCCAGCACGGTGCGGCGCGGGTGACGGCGAAGCAGGGTCGTGGCGATCTCGGTCCAGCGGGTCGGCTCGCGGTGGATGAACCGCAGCTTGGGCGCGTCCGGGATCGAGAGCGGCTGCGGGGCGTGGCGCGCCACCCGGCCTTCGATCTCCGCGACCACCGCCTCGGCTTCCTCGGGCCGCCCATGGGTCATCAACCAGCGCGGGCTCTCCGGGATGAACCGGCGGATGTAGATGATCACGCTGGCCAGGAGGCCGCCGATGATGAAGGCCAGCCGCCAGCCCCAGGCCTGCGGCAGGATCGCCGGGTCGAGCACCACCACGCTGCCCAGGGCGCCCAGCGCCGCGCCCACCCAGAAGCTGCCGTTCACGGCGAGATCGGTGTAGCCCCGCCGCCGGGCCGGGATCAGCTCCTGGATCGCGGAATTCACCGCCCCGTACTCGCCGCCGATCCCGGCTCCGGTGATGAAGCGGAAGACGAGGAATGAGGCGAAGTTCCACGACAGTCCCGTGGCGATGGTCGCGACCAGGTAGACCGCCACGGTGATGGTGAAGAGCTTGCGGCGGCCAAGGGTGTCGGCGAGGCGGCCGAACACCAGCGCGCCCAGCACAGCGCCCAGGATGTAGGCGCTGCCGGTCAGGCCGATCTGGCTGGCGGTCAGACCGAGCGCCTCGGGCCGCTGGATCGCCGGCGAGAGCGAGCCCACCAGCGTCACCTCCAGGCCGTCGAGGATCCAGGTGACGCCGAGTGCGGCCACCACCAGCCAGTGGAAGAGGCTCCACGGCAGGCGGTCGAGCCTGGCCGGCACGTCGGTCGCGAACACCTCGCCTATGGCCGGCATCGAAATTCCCCCGCCGTTCCTGCGTCCGGCTTCAACGCCTAAAGGTCAAGCTTGGGTTCCGGCCCGTGCGCGGTATATGCGGCGGCATGGCTTCCCAGGAGATCGTCGTCGACGCCCGCGGCCACCGCTGCCCGGTGCCGACGCTGCGGCTGCGCAAAGCGCTCGAGGCCGCGCCGGCCGGGAGTCGCGTGCGGCTGCTGGCCGACGATCCCATGGCGCGCATCGACGTGCCCCACTTCGCCGCCGAGGTCGGGGCCGAAATCCTGGCCCGCGAGGAACTGGACGGCGGCTTCAGCTTCCTGGTGGCGAAACCATAGGCTTGGCGCCGCGCTGGTCGGCCAGGGCCGGCGGCGGCGCGTGGGTGTCGATGGCGATCTCCACCTCGGTCGCCAGCGCGCCGCCGAAGAAGATCGCGTTCACGTTCCACGACAGCCAGATCAGGAACACCACCACCGTGGCGATCGACCCGTAGGTGGCGCCCAGATGGGCGATCTGCTCGACATAGAAGGCCGTGGCCCACGACGCGAAGAGGCACAGCACCGCGGCGCTCAGGCCTCCCATCAGCGACGCGCGCCAGTCCACCGGCCGCCGCGACATGGCCCAGCGATAGATCAGGCTCATGCCGAGCGTCATGAAGACGCTGGCCCAGGTCCATTCGCTGTAGAGCCAGGAAACGCCGCGCAGGGGCCGAAGCTCGAAGGCCGAACCCAGCACCCGCAGGCCGAAGAACACCGCCGAGACCACCGCCAGCATGGCGAAGGTCGCCACCAGCACCACCAGGGCCATCAGGTTGAACCCCACGAAGCCGTGCGGCTCGTCCTCGTCATGGATGAACGACAGGCCGGCCAGCATCGCCTTGAACCCCCGGTGGGCGGCGTAGAGCCCGACCAGCAAGGCGAAAACGCCCTGCGCCGACATGGCGCCGTGCGGGGCGTGGGCCAGGCGCATCAGTTCGCTCTGGACGATCTCCCGCGCCCCTGCCGGGATGACCCCCGCCAAGGCTTCGCCCTCCCGCGCCGCCTGGGCGGGGTCGGAGAGCAGGCTGTAGAGGGTGATCATGATCGCAAGCGCCGGGAAGATCGCCAGCAGGCTGAAGAACGAGACGCCGCCGGTGTAGAGCATCACGTCGCGGCCCCAGAGCCGGGTCAGCGCCAGTCCCAGCGTCTTGAGCGCGACCCGCAGCCAATGGAGCGGATCCCACGCCGCGGCTCGAACGCCAGAAATGAACCGCGGGCCCGCCATCGCCTGGAAAGTGCTGAGGAACGCCGGCCGGCGCAAGGCTCCGGCGAAGAATTCCGCTCGACCTGTCGGTCGGCGGGCGCTTGGTTCGTCGTTATGGACAGAAGCCGGACATCGCGTCCGGCTCTTGAGACAGGGGAGACGCGGCGATGCGGGTGATGGTGATCGTGAAGGCCAGCAGGGAGTCCGAGGCAGGCGCCCTGCCGAATCCTGAGCTGATCGAGGCGATGGGCGCGTTCAACAACGAGCTGATCGCCGCCGGGGTCATGCTCGACGGGGGCGGCCTGCAGTCCAGCGCCAAGGGCGCGCGGGTGAGCCTGAAGCGCGGCAAGGCGATGGTCACCGACGGCCCGTTCACCGAGACCAAGGAGCTGATCGCCGGCTACTGGGTCTGGCAGGTGAAGTCCCTGCAGGATGCCGTCGACTGGGCCCGCAGGGCGCCCACGGACGGCGACAACGAGTTCAACCTCGAAATCCGCCCGTTCTTCGAGCCCGAGGACTTCGCCGAAGTCGCCTCGCCCGAGCTGATCGCCCAGGAGCAGGGCTGGCGCGACGAGCAGGCCCGGAGCGCGCCCAAGACCCAGGCCTAGTCTCCGCCCACATAAGGAAACAGCGCGCCACCCTTTGAGGGGTGGCGCGCCGCCGATGGGCGTGTCGTTCCATCAGATTGGTCGCCGCTTCGAGGGACGGGAGAGCGCGACGAACAACCCGCGCATAGATTGCGACCCGGCGGCTGAACCCAAGCTGAACGCGGCCGTCAGGAAACGGTATCTTTCACCTGTGTGTCCGAAGCGTCGAGCGCGGCGACCTCACTGGGCGTGAAGCCCCAATCGAGTAGCGCCTCGCGGTTATGGGCCCCGATGGCCGGTGGGGGGCCCTGGATGGCCCCGGGCGTCGCCGAGAAACGGGGCGCGGGCGCCGGCTGGATGACCCCAGCCACGTCCACGAAGGTTTCGCGCGCCGCGTTGTGCGGATGGCGGGGCGCCTCGTCCAGGTCGAGGACCGGGGCGAAACAGACGTCCGAGCCGTCCATGATCTCGCACCACTCGGCCTGGGTCTTGCCGGCGATCGCCTTGGCGAGCTTTTCGCGCAGCTGCGGCCAGGCGCTGCGGTCCATCTGGCGGGCGAAGTCCGGGTCGCTAATGCCGGTCTTCTCCAGCAGCAGGGCGTAGAACTGCGGCTCGATGGAGCCGATCGAGATCCACTTGCCGTCGGCGCATCGGTAGGTGTCGTAGAAGTGGGCGCCGCCGTCGAGCAGGTTCTGCCGCCGCTCTTCCTTCCACATCCCGGAGGCCTTGAAACCGTAGAACATGGCCATCAGGGACGCCGCGCCGTCGCTCATCGCGCAGTCGATCACCTGGCCACGGCCGGTCTCGCGCGCCTGGATCACGCCGGCCAGCAGGCCGAAGGCGAGATAGAGCGCCCCGCCCCCGAAGTCGCCCACCAGGTTCAGCGGCGGAACTGGCTTGTCGGCCGTGCCGATGGCGTGCAGGGCGCCGGTGATGGCGATGTAGTTCATGTCGTGGCCGGCGGCGTTGGCGTAGGGGCCGGTCTGCCCCCAGCCGGTCATGCGGCCGTAGACCAGCTTCGGATTGCGCTTCAGGGCGACGTCGGGGCCGAGGCCGAGTCGCTCCATCACGCCGGGCCGGAAGCCTTCGAAGACCGCGTCAGCCTTCTCCATCAGCTTCAGGCAGGTCTCGATGGCGCCGGGGGTCTTCAGGTCGAGGGCCACCGAGCGGCGGCCGCGCGAGGTGACGTCGGAGGGCGCGCCGCCGCGGCCGCCCTTGCGGTCGATTCGCACCACGTCCGCGCCCAGGTCGGACAGCAGCATGCCGCAGAAGGGGCCGGGCCCGATCCCGGCGAACTCCACCACCTTCAGCCCCGTCAGCGGTCCCTGGCGCATCGCGTCACTCCCTTGTTGGGCCAGAGTAAAGCCCCCTGCCCCACGGTCAGCCAACCCCCACCTGTCAGGCAGCTTGGGCGCGTCAGCCGCCGCCCGGCAGCGATTGGCCGTCGTCGACCACGATCAGGCTGCCGGTGATCGCCGAGGCCGCCGGCCCGACCAGCATCAGGAAGGCCGCGTCGAGGTCGCTCTCCTGCATCAGCCGGCGTCGCGGGAAGCCCTTCAGCTGCTTCTGGCCGCCCTCTGTGGGCCACCACCGGGCGTTGATCTCGGTCTCGATGTAGCCGGGCGCGAGCGCATTGACCGCGATGCCGCGCCTGGCCCACTCCCGGGCCATTCCCTTGGTCATCATCGCCACCGCCGCCTTGGAGCCGCAGTAGACCGAAAGTCCCGGCAGCACGGTCTGGCTGGCGATGGAGGCCAGGTTGACGATCCGCCCCGCGCCGCGCTCGGCCACGCCGGAGGCGATCATCCGCCGGGCCGCCTCGCGCGCGGTGATGAAGGTCCCGCGCACATTGACGGCGAAGGTCCGGTCGAAATCCTCCACCGAGACGTCCAGCGCCAAGCCTTCGCCGCCGACGCCGGCGTTGTTGACCAGGATCGACACCGGCCCCAGCCCGGCTTCCACCTCGTCCAGCGCGGGGCCAATCGCCTCGGCGTCCGCGACATCAAGGCGCAGGGCCATGGCGCGATGGCCGGCGCCCGCCAGCTCACCGGCCAGCGCCTCGACCCTGTCCAGGCGGCGCGCCGTGAGGGCGACCGCAGCGCCCTCCGCCGCCAGCAGCCGCGCGAAGTGCGCGCCCAACCCCCCGGACGCCCCGGTCACCACCGCTACCTGGCCTTGCAAAGACGCCGTCATTATTCAATCCTCTTAACCTTTCACGACCTGTTGCAACTTACGCTCGCAATCTAAGTTGGCGCGGGGCTGATTCACGTTTTCGGCCCAAGCGCCGGCCGCAGGAAGAGGACAGATGTCGCTAAGCGTCCAGGCGCGAATCCTGATCGTCGCGCGGGACGACAGCCTGGCGGGCCCGCTCGCCGAGGGGCTGGACCGTCTTGGCTGGCGCACGATCACTGCCCGGGGGCGCTTTGCCGCGGTCACCGCCATCACCGACCTGCAGATCGAGGGCGCGATCATCGACCTGCGCGGCGTGGGCGAAGAGGCGCTGGGCCTGGCGCGGCGCCTGAAGGCCGCCTGTGCGCCGCGGAGGCTGCCGGTCATCGCCATCGGCGATCCTGATCCGATCCTGGAGACCTACGGATTCGACGTGACGCTGGCAGCCCCGCTGCATCCGGCGCAGGCCGCCATGCGGCTGGAGACCCTGGTCCGCACCGCGGTCGCCGAGGAGGAATTCGAGCTTCGCACGGAAACCTTCGCCGAGTTCGGCCGTAAGCTCGACGCCCCGGAGAACGATGTCAGCCCCTACCGCGTGCTGGCGATCGGCGAGCCCGCGCCGCAATTCCTGGCGCTGAACAACGCCTTGCTGCGGAACGGCGCCGACGTGGTGGGTGCCTTCACGGCCTATACGGCCTTCGACTATCTGCATGAACGGATCTTCGACGCCGTGGTGCTGTGGGCCGGGGACAATCCGCAGGAGGCGCTGTCGATCGCCGCGGGCCTGCGCCGCAACACGCGCCTCTATCACACGCCGGCCCTGCTCTACATGCGCAAGGAAACCTATGTGACGGTCACGGAGGCCTTCCATCGGGGCCTGTCCGACGTCGCCTCGCCGGAGACGCCGGAGAGTGAGACGGCGCGCCGGATCGTCGAACTCGCCCGCAGCTACCGCCGCCAGATGGCCGTCCGCCAGGCGCTCGATCAGGCGCGGACCTCCGGCCTGATGGACGCCGCGACCGGCCTCTTCACCCGCGACCTCTTCGCCGCTCACCTTGGCCGCCTGGCGCAGGCCTCAAAGCTCCGCAACCGCGCGCTCAGCGTCTGCGTCCTGAAGGTGGCGGAGAAGCCGGAGCTGAAGGCCGCCCGCGCCGGCGGCTGGCTGGACCGCGCCGTCCCGCAGATCGGCTCAATGATCGGCCGACTGGTGCGCGTCGAGGACACCGCCGCCCGCCTGGGCCCCGAGGTCTTCGCGCTCGCCCTGCCCAACACGCCCGGCGGCAACGGCCGCCTGGCCGGCGAGCGGATCGCCGCGGTGATCGGCTGCACGGCCTTCGAGGCCGGCGAAGGCCAGGCTCCCTTCGTGGTCGAATTCGACCTGGGCGTGGCCCCGGTGACCTCGGCGGAAAACGCCGGACGCGCGCTGGAGGAAGCTGCGGCGCACGCCCAGGGCCTGAAGGCGAGCTGAAGCCCGCGCCCGAAGGGCCGGCGTCCGTCTAGGGCGCCTTGCCGGCGCCCTGAGCCTGCAGGCGCGCGCCGATCTCGGTCACCATCTTGCCGCGCGCGGTCAACTGCGCCCCGCAGCGCTGGGCCTCGGCGACCATCTCCGCGGGCTTCATCTGCGCCAGTTCCTGCTTGAGGCGGGCCTCCAGGTCGAGGTTCGGCTCGCGGCCGTCCAGCTTGCCCAGGTAGTAGAGGCCCGCCATCAAGCCGGCGTTCTGCACCTTGGGATCGGTGTTCTGGGCCATGGCGGCGGCGACCACCATGCAGCGCACGTCTGAGGTGATATCCGTATCGGCGGCTTGTGCGCCCGTCGCGGCCAACGACGTTGCAAACACGGCGGCGGACAGGGCAATGGATCGGATCATTGGATGCTCCCGGCCGCGGGGATCGGCGGCAAGGCGCCAGCTTGGGCTCAAGCGGCGAGTTTCGCCAGTTCGGTCAGCACCCGTTCGGCGGCGCCCAGCCGTTGCTCCGGCGTCTCCCACTCGCCCTTCACCACCACCTTGTTGTCGGGGCGGATCCGCCAGGCGACCTGATGCTTGCCGACGAACTCGATCAGCGCGCCGGGGTTCTTGAAGTCGTCGTTGCGGAACGACACGACCGCGCCCTTCGGCCCCACGTCGATCTTGGCCACGTTGGCCTCGCGGCAGAGGCCCTTGATGGCCACGACCTTCAGCAATTGCCCGGCCTCCGGCGGCAGCGGCCCGAAACGGTCGATCAGTTCCGCGGCCAGCGCTTCGCGGTCCTGCGCCTTCTCGGCGTCGGACAGGCGGCGGTAGAGCGACAGACGCACATTGAGGTCAGGCACGTACTCCTCGGGGATCAGCACGGCCGCGCCGGTGTTGATCTGCGGCGACCAGCCCCGGTCGTGCTCCAGACCTTCCGCCCCGGCCTGGGTCTTCAGCTCGTTGACCGCGTCCTCCAGCATCTGCTGGTAGAGTTCGACTCCGATCTCGCGGATGTGGCCGGACTGCTCCTCGCCCAGCAGGTTGCCGCCCCCGCGGATGTCGAGGTCGTGGCTGGCGAGCTGGAAGCCGGCGCCGAGGCTGTCCAGCGACTGCAGGACTTTCAGCCGCCGCTCCGCCGAGAGCGTGATCTGCTTTTCGGCCGGCGTGGTCATATAGGCATAGGCGCGGCTCTTGGCCCGGCCGACGCGGCCGCGCAGCTGATAGAGCTGAGAGAGGCCGAACATGTCGGCCCGGTGGATGACCAGGGTGTTGGCGGTCGGAATGTCGAGGCCGCTTTCCACGATGCTGGTCGAGAGCAGCAGGTCGTACTTGCCGTCGTAGAACGCGCTCATCACCTCTTCGAGCTGGGTCGGCGCCATCTGGCCATGGCCGACCACGAATTTCACCTCGGGGACCTGCTCGCGCAGGAAGCGCTGCAGGTCCGGCAGGTCGGAGACGCGCGGGGCGACGTAGTAGGCCTGGCCGCCGCGATACTTCTCGCGCAGCAGGGCTTCGCGGACCACGACCGGGTCCCAGGGGGTGATGTAGGTGCGCACTGCCAGGCGGTCGACGGGCGGGGTGGCGATGATCGACATTTCCCTGATGCCGCTGAGCGACATCTGCAGCGTGCGAGGGATCGGCGTGGCGGTCAGGGTCAGCATGTGCACGTCGGCGCGAAGCTCCTTGAGCTTCTCCTTGTGCTTGACCCCGAAGTGCTGCTCTTCGTCGACCACCACCAGGCCCAGGTTGCGGAAGCCGACCTGCTTGGAGAGCACCGCGTGGGTGCCGATGATGATCTCCACCTCGCCGTTCTTCAGCATCTCGCGGGTCTCGGCGGCCTCCTTGGCCGGAACCAGGCGCGAAAGGCGGCGGACTTTCACCGGCCAGCCCTCGAACCGCTCGGAGAAGGTCTTGTAGTGCTGGCGGGCGAGCAGCGTGGTCGGCGCCACGACCGCTACCTGCTGGCCGCTCATCGCCACCACGAAGGCCGCCCTGAGCGCCACCTCGGTCTTGCCGAAACCCACGTCGCCGCAGATCAGCCGGTCCATCGGCTTGCCGGCCGACAGGTCCTCCAGCACGTCGCCGATGGCGGCCAGCTGGTCGTCGGTCTCCTCGTAGGGGAAGCGGGCGCAGAACTCGTCGAACACCCCGTGCGGCGGGTCCACCGGATCGACGACCTTGGTGGCGCGCTCGGCGGCGATGCGGATCAGGCCCTCGGCCATCTCGCGCAGGCGGGTCTTGGCGCGCGCCTTGCGGGCCTGCCAGGCCGCCCCGCCCAGCCGGTCGAGGACCACGCCCTCGGACTCCGCGCCGTAGCGGGTCAGGAGGTCGATGTTCTCGACGGGCAGGTAGAGCTTGGCCTCACCGCCGTAATGGATCTCCAGGGTGTCGTGCGGCGCGCCCTGCACGTCGAGGGTCTTCAAGCCCTCGTAGCGGCCGATGCCGTGGTCGATGTGCACGACCAGGTCGCCCTGGGTCAGGGCCGAGGCCTCCGCCAGGAAGTTCGACGCGCGGCGCCGACGCCGTGGCCGCGACAGCCGGTCGCCGAGGATGTCGGTCTCGGAGATCACCGCCAGTGTGTCGGTCTCGAACCCGGCCTCCAGCGGCAGCACGACCCGCTGCGGCGCCTTCGGGCTGGCCGCCTTGGCTGCGTCCCAATAAGGCGCGAAGGGGACGTCCTTCAGCCCGTGGTCGGCCAGCATCGAACCCAGCCGGTCGGAGGAGCCGTCCGACCAGGAGGCGAACAGCACCCGTTTGCCATCGGCGGCCAGCTTCGTGGCGTGGTCGGCGGTGGCCTGGAACAGGTTGACGCTGTCGGTCTGCCGCTCCGGCGCGAAATTGCGGCCGGCGCGCGCGCCCATGTCGATGACGATGTCGCCCTCGGCCTCCTGGAAGGCAGAGAACCGCCGCGTGGCGCGGCGGGCCAGCAGAGCCTTCAGCTCGTCGGCGGTCAGGTAGAGCCGGTCCGGCTCCAGCGGATGGTACTGGACGCGCCGTTCGGTCTGGGCGCGGCTCTCGTAGGCGTCGGCGACCAGCGCCAGCCGTTCGTCGGACGCCTCGCGGGCCAGGTGGTCGAGCGCCACGACTGCGCCTGCCGGCAGATAGTCGAACAGGGTCGCCATCGTCGGGTAGAACAGCGGCAGCCAGTGCTCCATGCCCGCCCGCCGTCCGCCCTCGGAGACGGTGGCGTAGAGCGGATCGTCGCCAGCGGCCCCGAAGGTCGCCAGGTAGCCTGAACGGAACCGGGAGATCGCCTCCTTGTCGAGCAGGGCCTCGCTGACCGGCAGGAGGCTTACTTCCTTCAACTGCTTCGTGGAGCGCTGGGTCTCGGGGTCGAAGGCGCGGATGGATTCCAGGGTGTCGCCGAACAGGTCGAGGCGCACCGGCTCTTCTGCCGAGGGCGGGAAGACGTCGATCACCCCACCGCGGATGGCAAACTCGCCCTTCTCCGAGACCGTCGAGGCCCGCTGATAGCCGTTGATCGCGAAATAGGTCTCGAGGTCGGCGATCTCGACGATATTGCCGCTGCGGGCCGAATAGCCCGCCCGCTTGACCGCGCTCTGCGGCGGCACGCGCTGCACCAGCGCCGGGACCGTGGTCACCAGCAGCCGCGGCGTCTTGGCGTCCAGCCCCTCGCCGAGCCGCGAGAGGGCGGTCATCCGCTGGGCGGCGATGCCGGCCGAGGGCCCGATGCGGTCGTAGGGCAGGCAGTCCCAGGCCGGGAAGGTCAGCACCTCGACCTCCGGCGCGAAAAACCGGAAGGCCTCCACGAAGGCTGAGAGCCGCGTCCCGTCGCGGGCGACGAACACCGACAGGCCCTTCCGCGCCCGGACGATGTTGGCCATCACCAGGGCGTCGAAGCCCTCCGGCGCCCCGACGAGGTCGAGCCGCCCGGGATCGTCGGCGACCCGGCGCATCTCGGCCGCGGTGATCGGACGCGAGCCGTCAGCCGCCACGGCCGTCGCCCCGCTCGGCATGAGCTTCGAAGCGGAATTGCTTGATCCGGTTCATGATCTCGCCGTCGTAGGCGGCCGGCGTCGGCGCCGTTCCGATGATCCAGGCGTAGAGGTCCTGGTCCGGCTGTTCGAGCAGATCCTCGAACCAGTCCAGCTCGGCCGGCGTGAAGCTCGCGACATGTTTGTCCGCGAACGGCCCCAGAATGAGGTCCGCTTCCCTGAAGCCCCGGCGCCACGCGCGGAACCTCAGCTTTTTCAGCCGGGCGTCGTCATCGGTCGTCATGAAGAGGTGGCGGATATAGAGCGGGACGTGGGCGAGCGCCAGTCGGCTATGCTGCAATCATGCGGCCCGAGATTCTGTTCCCGCTTTTTGCGCCGGTCACCTCGCTGAAGGGGGTGGGTCCGCGCGTGGCGCCGCTGCTGGAGCGGCTGGCCGGGCCGATCGTCCGCGACGTCCTGTTCCTGAAGCCCCATTCCCTGGTCCGCCGGACCCCGGCCGCGCTCTCGGCGGCCACGGACGGCCAGGTGATGACCTTCGAGGTGGTGATCGAAAACCACCAGCCGGCGCGCACCAAGGCCCAGCCCCTGCGGATGCGGGTGGCCGACCCGACCGGCTTCATGACCCTGGTGTTCTTCGGCCGCTTCGCGGACCAGCTGGAGCAGCGCCATCCGGTGGGCGCGCGCCGGATCATCTCCGGCAAGGTCGAGGACCGCGATTTCGGCCGCCAGATGGTCCACCCCGATTACATGGTCGCGCCGGAGAAGCGCGGCGAAATCCCCGAGCTGGAGGCGATCTATCCGGCCACTGAGGGCCTGCCGGCGCGCCGGGTGCGCACCTTCGCCCTGGAGGCCCTGGAACGCGCCCCGGAGATGTCGGAGTGGCAGGACGCCGCCTGGGCCGCCCGCGAGCGGTTCCCCTCCTGGCGCGAGGCCTTGGCGCGGCTGCACAACCCTGAAACCGAGGCCGACCTCTCGCCGTCCAGCCCGCACTACCGCCGGCTGGCCTACGACGAGCTGCTGGCCCAACAGCTGGCCATGGCTCAGCGCAAGGCTGAGCGGCGCAAGGAGCCGGCCGCCCGGATCGCCGCCAGCGACACCGCCGCGAAGATCCGCGCCGACCTGCCATTCGCCTTCACCGGGGCGCAGGAGCGGGCGCTGGCCGAGATCCGCGCCGACCTCGCCGCCGGCGAGCGGATGAGCCGGCTAATCCAGGGCGACGTGGGCTCCGGCAAGACGGTGGTCGCCATGTGCGCCATGGCCGACGTCGCGGCGGGCGGCGGCCAGAGCGCCTTGATGGCGCCGACCGAGATCCTGGCCCGCCAGCATTACGAGACCATCTCCGGCCCGCTCGCCGACCACAGCGTTGGCGTCATCCTGCTCACCGGCCGCGACAAGGGCGCGGCGCGGGCCGAGAAGCTACGGGCGCTGGCTTCCGGCGCGGTGAAGGTGGCGGTGGGCACCCACGCCCTCTTCCAGGACGATGTGGCCTTTCACCAGCTGCAGCTCGCGGTGGTCGACGAACAGCACCGCTTCGGCGTGGCCGAGCGGCAGCGGCTGCAGGCCAAGGGCTGGGCGACGCACTTCCTGGCGATGTCCGCCACGCCCATCCCGCGCACCCTGGAGCTCACCCTCTTCGGCGACCTCGACGTTTCTCGGATCGACGAGAAGCCGCCCGGACGCACGCCCGTCGCCACCCGCGCCGCGCCCATGACCCGCATCGGCGAGGTGGAGGCGCGCCTGCGCGACGCGGTGAAGGGCGGCGCCCAGGCCTTCTGGATCTGCCCGCTGGTCTCGGAGTCCGAGCTCATCGATCTCAAGGCGGCCGAAACCCGCGCCGAGGAGCTGAAGGCCACGATCGGGCCCAGCGTCGGCCTGGTGCACGGCAAGATGGCCCCGGCCGCCAAGGACAAGGTGATGGCCGAGTTCGCCGACGGCCGGCTCTCGGTACTGGTCGCCACCACGGTGGTCGAGGTGGGCGTCAACGTGCCCAACGCCACCATCATGGTCGTCGAGCAGGCCGAGCGCTTCGGCCTGGCTCAGCTCCATCAACTGCGCGGCCGGGTCGGTCGGGGCCGCCAAGAGAGTTCCTGCGTCCTGCTTTACGACCCACCGCTCTCGGAGACCGCCCAGAAGCGGCTCGATATCCTCAGGCGCACCGACGACGGCTTCCTGATCGCCGAGACCGACCTGGAGCTGCGTGGCGGCGGCGACGCGCTTGGCCTCAAGCAGTCCGGCTTCCCCGACTACGTCTTCGCCGACGTGCTGGGCCCGCACCGCGACCTGATCGCAGTGGCCGGCGACGATGCCCGGCTGATCGTGGGCCGAGACCCGGAGCTGAAGACGGAGCGCGGCAGGGCGCTGCAGGTGCTGCAGGAACTCTTCGACTGGAAAGCAGGATTGGGGCTTCGGGATGCGGGCTAGATTCATCTTCGCCGCTGTGGCGGCTTCAGCGTCGACACTCACAGCCTGCATGCCCGCGTGGATCGGGGCAGGCATCGATCAGGCGACGCCGAGCGGCAGCCAACGGCTGAATGAGGGCCACTGGTTGATTCTCGCGACCAACTATGACGAAAAAATCCGCTGCGAGAAGGCCGGTGGCGCCCCTGAGGGCGTGCGGGGCAGCTGGACCGACCTCTGGGATGGGATCTTCCATTCCCTCGTCAGCACCAACGACCGCGGTGCCTACACGTGGGAGCGGCCGGACATTTACATGACCTACATCGTCGACCGGCGACGCATTGCGGGGCTTCCCGACCTACCCAGCCGGCTGACGGACCTGATCCCCAAGCCGCAACCTGGCGCGCCGGCCCCGCCGCCGTGGACGCAAGGGTCGGCGACGGAACTCCTCGACCGAGAGTCCATTCACTCCGGCGGCCCGCGCAGCACCTACTGCCTGCCCTGGCCTAACGACGCCCAGCCCTAGATGATCACGTGGACACGATGTGGGCGCTGATCTGGTCTTCGACCTCGCCCTCGACGTAGATCCAGATGCAGCTCTTGATCGTGGGCCGGACCTCGAAGTCGCCGTACCAGGCCTTGTCTACGGCCGGG
>NZ_JAQGIZ010000309.1 GCF_028290885.1 Phenylobacterium sp. | reverse complement strand
AGGCCTCGTCCCGGGCGAAGATGGCGGGGTCGGCGCCGGAGGCGGCGCGGGCGGCGTTGAGGCCCGCCACCAGGCCCTGGGCGGCCGCTTCCTCATAGCCGGTGGTGCCGTTGATCTGGCCGGCCAGGTAGAGGCCCGGCAGCTGCTTGGCTTCCAGCGTCGCATAGAGTTCGCGCGGGTCCACGTAATCATACTCGATGGCGTAGCCGTAGCGCCTCACCCGCACCGCCTCGAGGCCCGGCATGGTGCGCAGGAAGAGATCCTGGGTCTCTTCGGACACCGAGGTCGAGACCCCGTTCGGATAGACCGTGTCGTCGTCGAGCCCCTCGGGCTCCAGGAACACCTGGTGGCTGGTCTTGTCGGCGAAGCGGACCACCTTGTCCTCGATGGATGGGCAGTAGCGCGGGCCGATCCCGGTGGCGCGGCCGCCATAGACCGCGGACTCCCCAAGCCGCTCGGCGATGATCCGGTGGGTCTCCGCCGTGGTGTAGGTGATGCCGCACTCGATCTGCGGCGTGGTGATCGCTTCGGTCAGGAAGGAGAACGGCACGGGCTCGGCGTCGGCCGCCTGCATCTCCAGCCGCTCCCAGGCGATGGTCTTGCCGTCGAGCCTGGCGGGCGTGCCGGTCTTCAGCCGCCCCATCCGCAGGCCCGAGGCGTAGAGCCGGTCGGCAAGCCCGATGGCCGGGGCGTCGCCGACCCGGCCGGCCGGGATGCGCTGCTCGCCGCGATGGATCATGCCCTTCAGGAAAGTGCCGGTGGTCAGCACCACGCGGCCGGCGCGGTAGGCCTTCCCGCTCGCGCCGAGAACACCCGTTAGGCGGCCGTCCTCGACGATCAGGTCTTCCACCGCCTCCGCGACGACGGTCAGGTTCGGCGTGGCGGCCAGTTCGGCCTGCATGGCTTCGCGGTAGAGCCGGCGGTCGATCTGCGAGCGTGGCCCGCGCACCGCCGCGCCCTTCGAGCGGTTCAGCAGCCGGAACTGGATGCCGGCCCTATCCGCGAGCCGACCCATCAGCCCGTCCAGCGCATCGATCTCGCGAACCAGGTGCCCCTTGCCGAGGCCGCCGATCGCCGGATTGCAGCTCATCTCGCCGATAGTCTCGAGCTTGTGGGTAAGCAGCAGGGTGCGCGCGCCGAACCGCGCCGCCGCAGCCGCCGCCTCGCAGCCGGCGTGCCCGCCGCCGATGATGATCACGTCCCAGGTCGCCATGGAGGGCGTCATATAGTCGAAGGTCGACGGTGTTTCACGTGAAACATCCAAGTTGCTCCCCCCATTCTCCCCTTCGGGGGAGATGGCGCGTAGGGCCCGAGGGGGCCGGGCCGCAGACCCGGTGGGGAGCTGTCAGCCCCCGGGACCGGCGAAGCCGGCCCGAGGATAAACTCCGCTGACTGAGGGGGTCCTCAACCGTTTGGGCGGACCCCCTCCGGCGCTTCGCGCCACCTCCCCCAAATCGCGCTCCGCGCTGGGGGAGGAACTGACATTCACTTCCCGATGCAGAAGGTCGAGAAAATCCTTCCCAGCACCTGTTCCGGGTCGATGCGGCCGGTGATCCGGTCGAGCGCCCTGGCCGCCAGCCGGACGTCCTCGGCGGCCAATTCGAGCGCCTCGTCCTGCGACAGCGCGTGGCGCAAGCGTTCGGCCGCCTCGGTCAGCAGCTCCTTGTGCCTAAGGCGCGTGGCGGCGGGCGGCTCGGCCCCAGCCAGGGCTTCCACCACGGTCTCGGTCAGCGAGCGCTGCAGCCAGGCGACGTCATTCGGGCTCTTGGCGGTGAACGGCTCGCCGGGCAGGCCTTCGAGCCCCTCCCCCAGGTCGCGCTTGGTCAGGAGGACGATGTCGCCGCGGCGTAGCGAAGCCGGGACCTCCGGCTCCGGGTCGCCGTAGGCATCGACGAGCCAGACCCTGAGGCCTGCACTCTCCGCCCAGGCCTCGGCCCGGCGCACGCCCTCGGCCTCGATCTCGTCCTCGGTGCGCCGCAGGCCCGCGGTGTCGGCGATGATCACCTTGTAGCCGCCCAGCACCATGGGAACTTCGATGATGTCCCGCGTGGTGCCCGGTAGGGCCGAGACGATGGCCGCGTCGCGCTTGGCCAGCGCATTCAACAGCGTGCTCTTGCCGGCGTTGGGCGCGCCTAGCAGCGCAATGCGGAAACCTTCCCGCACCCGCTCCCCCCGCGCGACGTCCGCGGCGGCGGCCTCAAGTTCGTCGGCGAGGATCTCCAGGATCGGCCGGGCGCGCTTGGCGACATCGGCCGGCACCTCCTCGTCAGGAAAGTCGACCGCCGCCTCCAGCATGGCCGAGGCGCGGATCAGGCCGTCGCGCCAGCGCGCCTGCACGCCCGACAGCCGGCCGCCGAGCTGCGCCAGGGCCTGGGCCCGCTGCTGCTCGGTTTCCGCATCGACCAGGTCGGCGACACCTTCGGCCTGGGCGAGGTCGAGCTTGCCGTGCTCGAAGGCGCGGCGGGTGAACTCGCCGGGCTCAGCCAGCCGCAGGCCCTGGGCCGACAGCGCCCCAACCAGGGCGCCGACCACCGCCGGACCGCCATGCACATGGAATTCGGCGCTGTCCTCACCGGTGTAGCTGCCCGGCCCGGGCAGCCAGAGCACCAGCGCCTCGTCGATCGCCTGGCCGTCGGCGTCCTTCAGTCGCCGCAGGCTCGCCCGCCTGGCCGCCGGCAGACGCCCGG
>NZ_JAQGIZ010000299.1 GCF_028290885.1 Phenylobacterium sp. | reverse complement strand
CACCGACGTGGGCGACGTTGTTGTCCTTGTCGAAGGCCAGCGTGCCGGAGACATAGACCACGCCGTCGGCCAGGGTTCCGGGCGAGAAAGGCGCGATGGGCTTCTGGGTCCCGGGCGGCAGGACGACAGTCTTGGGCATGCTTGCAGTTCCTTATGATCCGGGGGGCGCTTGGCCGATGGTCCCGCAGAAGTCGGCGGTGTTGGACACCCAGCCGAAAAACTTCTCGACGTTGTAGACGGAGGCCTCCTGCAGGAAGGCCGGGCCCGCCTGGTGGGTGGCGTCCTCCAGGAGCACGCCGAAATATTCCAGGAAGAAGCCGTCGCGCAGGGTGGACTCGACACAGACGTTGGTGGCGATGCCGCAGAAGGCGAGATTCTTGATGCCCCGCGCCCGCAGCATGGAGTCGAGGGCCGTGTTGTAGAAGGCCGAATAGCGCGGCTTCTCGATGACGATGTCGCCGGGCCGGGGCTTGAGCTTGTCGACCAGGGCGTAGTCCCAGGTCCCCTTGGCGAGCAGGGTTCCTTCCAGTTCCGGCCGTTCGCGCATGGTCTTCAGCGCATTCGACTTCCACCAGTTGGGCGAGCCCGGGCCGCCGGCCTCGACGTAGTCCGCATCCCAGCCGTTCTGGAAGAAGACCACTATCACCCCGGCCTTCCGCGCCGCCTCGACCGCCAGCGCGATGCGGTCGATCACCCCGGCCGAGCCCTCGATGTCGAAGCCGGCCAGGTCGAGGTAGCCGCCCGGCGAGGCGTAGGCGTTCTGCATGTCGACCACGATCAGCGCCGTCTCGCGCGGATTGATCGGCAGGTTCTCCGGCCGCGCCGGCAGGGTGACGGCGCCTTCGCGCGGGACTGTGGGACGGGACGTTGAATTCATGGGAGCGACCCCTCATCCGACCTGCTGCGCAGGCCACCTTCTCCCACAAGGGGAGAAGGGCAATTAGGCCGTCGCGAGGACATTGGCGCGGCTCTTCATCTTGGGCTGGATGCGGGTCCCGAAGGCTTCGACGCCCTGCACGAAGTCGTCGAAGACCAGCAGGACGCCGGCGGTGTCCGGTACGGCCGCGACCTCGTCCAGCATGCGCGCGACGCTTTCGTAGGACCCCACCAGGGTGCCCATGTTCAGGTTCACCGCCGACTCCGGCGCGGCGAGCTGGGTGGTGTTGGTGTTGGTCGTGCCGGCCGCCGCATTGGGCGCCGCCTGGCTTGTCAACCAAGAAAGGGCCTCCTGGTCGGCGCCGTCGCGATAGAGCTGCCACTTGGCCATGGCCTTCTCATCGGTCTCATCGGCGATGATCATGAAAAGGATGTAGGCGGCGACGTCGCGTCCGGTCTTGGCCCTCGCGGCGGCCAGCCGCGCGTTCACGCCGGCGAAGGCGCTGGGCGTGTTGGTGCCCTTGCCGAGCGCGAAGGAATAGTCCGCATACTGAGCGGTGAAGGCCAGGCCCTCGTCGCTGGAGCCGGCGCAGATGATCTTCACGTCCTTCGGGTGCGGGCTCACCCGGCAGTCGTGCATCTCGAAATACTTGCCCTTGAAGTCGCTGCGGCCCGTCTGCATCAGCTCCTTCAGCACCGTCGCGTACTCCGCGAGGTAGCTGTAGCGGTCGGAGTAGTGGCTCTCGCCGGGCCACAGGCCCATCTGGTCGTACTCGGCTTTCTGCCAGCCGGTGATCAGGTTGATGCCGAAGCGGCCCGGCGCGATGGAATCTATGGTGGAGGCCATGCGCGCCACGATGGCGGGCGGCAGGGTCAGCGTCGCGGCGGTGGCGAAGATCTTGATCCTGTCGGTGACGGCGGCCAGGCCCGCCATCAGGGTGAAGCTCTCCAGGTTGTGCTCCCAGAACTGGGTCTTCCCGCCGAACCCGCGCAGCTTGATCATCGAGAGCGCAAAGTCGAAGCCGTACTTCTCCGCCTTCTGCACCACCTCCTTGTTGAGCGCGAAGGACGGCATGTACTGCGGCGCGGTCTCGGAGATGAGCCAGCCGTTGTTGCCGATGGGGATGAAGACGCCGATGTCCATGCGGGACCCTTCAGGAGGTGCGCGGACGCCGATCAGGCGCGCAATTGGCCGGCTTTTGCAAGCCGCCGAAGGCCGGGCCGGGCCGCCGGCCGCTACGATGTCCGAACCGCGGGCAGACTATCCGGCCGCCTTTCGCTCCTTGTGCGACGGCCGCACGTAGACATAGGCGACGCGGCCGTCCGTCTCCTGCAGGCATTTGGTGATCTCCACGATCGCAGCGTCGATCAGCTGGGTCGTAGAGTTGGGCCGGAAGTCGAGTGTCAGGGCCACCAGGATCGCGCCGGGACCGAGATGCAGGGTGGTGATCTCGTCGAGGCGCATGATGCAGTCGATGTTGGCCAGCGTCGCCTTGAGCCGATCCATGACGATGGGCGCCACCGACTCGCCGGCGATCAGGCTGCGGGTCTCGTTGGCCAGTACGAAGGCCACGCAGGACAGCAACAGGCCGATGGCCACCGAAGCGGCCCCGTCCGCCCAGGCGATGTGGAACAGGCTGGCGGCGATCACGCCGGCGGCCGCGAGGACGATGCCGACCAGGGCCGCGGAATCCTCCAGCAGGACGGAGACCAGGCTGGGGTCCTTGGAGATCCTGATGAACTCCCACAGGCGGACCGGGCGGCCGCGCACGACGCGCTTGTATTCGCGATAGCCGAGGCGGAAGGAGGCCCCTTCGAACACTGCGGCAACGGCCAGCACGCCGAGGCTGATCCAGGGCGAGACCACCGGCTCGGGCTCGAGGATGTGGCGCACGCCCTCGTAGATCGACAGCACGCCACCCAGCACGAACACCATCAGGGCGACCACGAACGACCAGAAATAGGTCTCCATGCCGTAGCCCAGCGGGTGGGTCTCGTCGGGCGGCCGCTTGCCGCGCTTCTGGCCGATCAGCAGGAACAGCTGGTCGCCGGTATCGACCAGCGAATGGATCGCCTCGGTCAGCATGGCGGTCGAGCCGGAGAGACCCGCGGCGACGAACTTCGCCAGCGCGATGGCGCCGTTCCCCGCCAGGGCGGCCAGGACGACCCGCGTCGAGCCCTCGGCTATGCGCACAGCACCTCCACCTCCTTGCTCCAAGCGTGCTGGTGTCCTCATCGATTCCGAAGTTCGTCAAAGGCGGCCGCAGGCGATTGCGAACTTCGGAATCGGGACACCAGCCGGGATCACGCCGCGATCTGGCGCAGCGCGTCAACGCGTGAGGAGCCGCGGCCTCGGCGCTGGCGGCTCAGCTCGCCGGCAGCATGGCGACGACGGAGTTGGTCTTGGCGAAGAACTTCACACCCTTGAGGTGATCGGCCGGATAGGGGGCCCACGCCTTCCTGATCTCGATCGGCGTCACCACCGCCGCGCCAGGCGCCGCGGGCCTGTCGGCCACCACATCCACCTCGTAGACCCCGTCCTTTGGCGGCGCGGCGTTGATGCGCGGCAGGAAGGCGGCGTTCTTGTAGCCGGCCATGCCGACGCTGCCGGTGGCGTCCATGGCGAGTCTGCCGGGCTCGCTCACCTTGATGGTCGCGCTGTCGATCTTCGAGACCTGTTCCTGGCCTGCGTACATCTGCTGCGGCCGGGCCATGGATTTCGGCGGCGGCGGCGGCGGCGCGGCCGCCTCTTCAGTCTTGGAATCGCACGCGGCAAGGCCAATGAGGGCCGTAAGACCCGCGGCGACGAACACTCTACGCATAGGCAACCTCCCCGTTTTCATTGCGGCGAGTGTGCCTACGGTTGCGCTTGCGCCGCAAGCCTCAGGTCGCGACCGGCGCGCTGACCAGCGGACCCGCGGCGCGGCGCGCGAACCAGCCGAAGCCCGCGATCGCCGCGTAGCAGGCGGCGGGCAGGATCAGCGCGGCCGCCAGGCTGGTCCGGTCGGCGATCACCCCGCCCAGCACCGGCACCAGGGCGCCGCCGACGATGGCCATGCAGAGCAGGCCCGAACCCTGCGGCGTGCGCTCGCCCAGGCCCTCCAGCGCCAGGCTGAAGATGGTCGGGAACATGATCGAGTTCATCAGACCCACCGCCAGCAGCGCCCAGCCGGCGATCCCGCCGGTGGTCGCCGCCGAGATCAGGCACAGGCCGCCGGCCCCGATGGCCGCGCCGGCCAGCACCTTGCCGGGCGAGATGAGCCTGAGCAGGCCGGCGCCGACGAACCGTCCGACCATCGCACCGCCCCAGTAGAGGGCGATCCGCTCGCCGGCCGATTGCTGGTCGAGGCCGAGCGTCGAGGGCTGCATCAGGTAGTTGACCAGCAGGCTGCCGATGGTCACCTCGGCGCCGACATAGAGGAAGATGGCCGCCACCCCGAAGGCCAGCCTCGGCCGCGTGAGCAGGCCCGCGCCGACTTCCATCCTCGCCGCCGGGCCCGCCCCGCCCAGCCGCTTGCGGCAGGCCCAGAACACGAGCGCGATCAGCGCCAGGACGACCGCCAGGCCGAGATAGCTGCGCCCGATCACCGCCGCCTCTTGCGCGCGGAAGGCGGGGACGGCCGCAGGCGGCAGCTTGGCCGGATCGACCTTGCTGATCGAGGCCAGGATCAGCCGCGCGCCGATGTAGGGCATGATCGTGGTGCCGAGGGAATTGAACGCCTGGGCGAGCGTCAGGCGGCTGTGCGAGGTGGCGGCGGGCCCCAGGTTGGCGATCAGCGGATTGGCGGCGACCTGCAGGATGGTGATCCCCGCGGCCAGCACGAAGAGCGCGGTCAGGAAGAGGCCGTAGGTGGCCGTCATCGCCGCCGGCACGAACAGCAGGCAGCCAGCCGCCGCCACCCCCAGGCCCGTCACGATCCCGCGCCCATAGCCCAGCCGCCCGACCCAGGCGCCGGCCGGGACCGAGACCACCGCATAGGCCGTGAAGAAGGCGAACTGGATCAGCATGGCCCGCGCATAGCTGAGCTGGAACAGGCCCTTCAGCTTGGGGATCAGGATGTCGTTGAGGCTGGTGATGCCGCCCCAGATGAAAAACAGGCTGACCACCAGCACGACGAGCCAGGCGGCGGACGAGACGCCGGCTCCGCTGTCGTGGACGGGGGTCGCGGCGGCGGGCTGCACCATGGGCGTCTCCGACCGGCCGCTGTCGGGCCGTTGGCGACCACGCTTGCAGGCGTCGCGTACGGCGTCAATTCGGGTGCTGTCCGACGACGCGCCTTGAGGTAGGACTCGTGCAACGAGAAAATCGGGAGGGTGCGGCTGTGGGGCGTAGACTGAAGGTTGGCGTGTGCGCGGCGGCCTTGGCGCTGGCGCTGCCGGGACTGGCGCAGTCGGCCGGCCCAAAAGCCGGTCCAAAGGCCATTGGGGCCCAGCCCTGGACGAACCCCAAGCTCAGCCCCGACCGCCGCGCCGACCTGGTCATCGACAAGATGAGCCTCGACGAGCAGATCGCCCTGCTGCACGGCCAGTTCCCGACCTTCATGGGCAAGCGCCCGCCTGGCGTCGTGCAGTCCGCCGGCTATGTGCCGGGCCTGCCGCGCCTGGGCATTCCGGCGATCACCGAGAGCGACGCCAGCCTCGGGGTGGCCAATGCCGGACGCAAGGACGACGACGCGACGCCGCTGCCCTCGGGCGTGGCGCTGGCCGCTGCGTGGGACCCGAAGACTGCGTTCGCGAGCGGGGCGATGATCGGCAAGCAGGCCCGACAGAAGGGCTTCAACGTGCTCCTGGCCGGTGGCGTCAACCTGCTGCGCGACCCGCGCAACGGCCGGAATTTCGAGTACCTGGGCGAGGATCCGCTGCTGGCCGGAACCCTGGCCGGCCAGGCGATCAAGGGCATCCAGTCGAACCACATCGTCTCCACCATCAAGCACTTCGCCATCAACGACCAGGAGACCGGCCGGATGGTGCTGAGCGCCGAGATCGACGAGGCGGCGTTCCGCGAAAGCGATCTGCTGGCCTTCGAGATCGCCATCGAGACCGGCCAGCCGGGCTCGGTGATGTGCGCCTACAACCGGGTGGGCGGGACCTATGCCTGCGAGAATCCGTTCCTGCTCACCGACGTCCTGCGGACCGACTGGCATTGGCCGGGCTGGGTGATGTCGGACTGGGGGGCGGTGCACGGCGTGGCCGCGGCCAAGGCCGGCCTCGACCAGGAATCGGGGCAGCAGCTCGACAAGAAGGTCTACTTCGACGCGCCGCTGACGGAGGCGGTGCAGTCCGGCGAGGTCCCGGCCACACGCGTCCGCGAGATGACCCATCGCTACCTGCGCAGCCTGTTCGCGGCCGGCCTGGTTGACCATCCGCTGCAGCCGGGCGGCCTCGACACCGCCGCCGATTCCGCGGTGGCCGGGCATGCCGCCGAGCAGGGGATCGTGCTGCTCAAGAACAGCAAGGGCCTGCTGCCGCTGGCCGCGGGCGCCCGGCGCATCGTGGTGATCGGCGGCCACGCCGACGTGGGCGTGATCTCCGGCGGCGGCTCCTCGCAGGTGATCCCGCTAGGCTCCGCCGCCTTCCCGAAGCCGAAGGGCGCGCCTGCCTGGGGCGGCGGGGAGGTCTACCATCCGTCGGCGCCGTTGGCGGCGATCAAGGCGCGCGCGGCGAAGGCCGAGATGACCTTCAACGACGGCGCCGATCCTGCCGCAGCCGCGGCGCTCGGCAAGTCCGCCGACGTGGTCGTGCTGTTCGCGACCCAGTGGTCGACCGAGGGCATGGACATCGCCATGAAGCTCGACGGCGCCCAGGACGCGTTGATCGCCGCCGTGGCGGCGGCGAACCCGAAGACCGTGGTGGTGCTGGAGACCGCCGGTCCGGTGCTGATGCCCTGGCGCGCCCAGGCTGGCGCCATCCTGGAGGCCTGGTATCCCGGCGCGCGCGG
>NZ_JAQGIZ010000295.1 GCF_028290885.1 Phenylobacterium sp. | reverse complement strand
TGACCTGCTGCTTCCGCCACGAAGCGGTGAAGCGCTGAGATGGCCAAAGGCCCGACCATGCTGCTGGAGAAGGCCTTCATCGGCGGCCTGGTCTGCGGCGTGGATGAAGCCGGGCGCGGGCCATGGGCCGGGCCGGTGAGCGCCGGCGCGGTTATCCTCAATCCGAAGAAGGTCCCCAAGGGCCTCGATGATTCCAAGAAGCTGTCGGCCAAGACCCGCGAGACGCTGGAGGTGGAGATCAAGGCCAAGGCGCTGGCCTGGGGCGTCGGCTTCGCGTCGGTGGAGGAGATCGCGGCGCTCAACATCCTGCACGCGACGGGCCTGGCCATGCACCGGGCCGTCGCGGCCCTGGCGGTCGCGCCGGCCTTCGCCCTGGTGGACGGCAACTACCGCTTCAAGCTGCCTTGCGAGGTCAAGACGGTGGTGGGCGGCGACGGGAAGTCGAAGTCGATCGCCGCGGCCTCGATCCTGGCCAAGGTGGCCCGCGACCGGCTGATGGTCGAGATGGACGCCCGCTATCCGGGCTACGGCTTCGCCAGCCACAAGGGTTACCGCGCGCCGATTCACGCCGAGGGGCTGCTGGCGCTGGGGCCATGCGAAATCCACCGAATGGCCTGGGGGCCGGTGAAGCTCGCCCTGATGGGCAAGGACCCGCTGCAGGCCTTCGAGGATGTCCTGCAGGACAACCTGCCGTTCGAGGATTGACCTGCCAAGGTCCATCCGCACGACGCTCTCCGGCGACTGAGCCTTAAGAGCTCGTTCACCACGTTCGGCAACGGCTCCTCAACCATGTGGGCCCAGGATTCAATCTCGTGAATCCATGAGGCGCGTATGGGCGTTGCGGCCGACACCATCATCCTGGGCGATTGCCTGGAGGAGCTGAAAAAGCTCCCCGACCGGTCGGTCGACCTGGTCTTCGCCGACCCCCCGTACAACCTGCAGCTCGGTGGCGACCTCTTGCGGCCCGACAACTCCAAGGTGGACGCGGTCGACGACGACTGGGACCGCTTCGAGAGCTTCGCCACTTACGACGCTTTCACCAAGGCCTGGCTCGCCGAGTGCCGTCGGGTGCTGAAGGACGACGGAGCGCTGTGGGTGATCGGCAGCTACCACAACATCTTCCGGGTCGGCGCCACCCTGCAGGACCTGGGGTTCTGGATCCTCAACGACGTCGTCTGGCGCAAGTCCAACCCGATGCCCAACTTCAAGGGCACGCGGTTCACCAATGCGCACGAGACGCTGATCTGGGCGGCGAAGTCGCGCGGGGGCAAGCGCTACACCTTCAACTACGACGCCATGAAGATGGCCAATGACGAGCTGCAGATGCGTTCCGACTGGAGCCTGCCGCTGTGCACCGGCGAGGAGCGGCTGAAGGACGCCGCCGGCGTCAAGGCCCATCCGACCCAGAAGCCCGAGGCCCTGCTTTGCCGGGTGATCCTGGCCTCCACACGGCCGGGCGACGTGATCCTCGACCCGTTCTTCGGCACCGGCACCACCGGCGCCGCGGCCCGGCGGCTGGGACGCCACTACATCGGCATCGAGCGGGAGGCGGCCTACGCCGAGCTGGCCAAGGCCCGCATCGCCAAGGTCATTCCCGCCACGGCGGCGGAGATGGTCGTCACCGGTTCCAAGAAGTCCGAACCGCGGATCCCGTTCGGCCAGATCGTCGAGGCGGGCCTGCTGCGCGCCGGCGACGTGCTCTACGACGACAAGGGCCGCCACGCCGCCCGCGTCCGCGCCGACGGCAGCCTGGTGGTGGGCGACCTCTCCGGCTCGATCCACAAGGTGGGCGCCATGGTGCAGTCGCAGCCGGCCTGCAACGGCTGGACCTACTGGCACTTCAAGTCCGACAAGGGGCTCGCCCCCATCGACGTTCTGCGCGCCAAGGTGCGCAGCCAGATCGCCGCCTAGCTAGGCGGCTTCCGCGCCCAGCGCGGCGAGGAACCAGGCCGGGCGCTCGACCGTGACCGGATGGCCGTCGACGGTGAGGCTTGCGCCCGACGCGCGGTCCAGGCGCAGGAGCGCGATGGCGCGGCCGTCGCGGCCGGACAGCACCTCGCCGGCCCGCAGGTCTCCGGCCAACACTTCCGAGCCCGGCGCAGGCGGAGGTCCCTCGAAGGCGATCGGCAGCATGCGGCTCTTAACCTGGCCGCGGCGCTTCATCCGCGAGGTGGTCTCCTGGCCGACGAAGCAGCCCTTCTTGAAGTCGATGCCGCCGAGCAGGTCGAAATCGGCCTCGATGGGATAGGTCTTGTCCGAGCCCCAGTCGGCTGGGCCGGGCACGCCCAGCGCCAGCCGGTGGGCGTCGTATGCCGTTTCGTCGCCGGGCCGCGCGCCGTCAGGCTCGGTCACGCCATATCCTCGCCAGCCAAGTCCCGGCAGCCGAGGATCGCGCACAAGGCCCTCTCCCCCGAGCTGGGAGCACGGATCACCGGGGAACAGCGCCGAAACCGAAGAATCTGACGCCGCGATCTCCACCTTGGCTCGCAGCCGGTACATCGTGAGCCGCTGGATGAGGGCCGTGCGGTGCTCCGCCTCCACGTCCAGCCACGCCCCCTCCTCCCGGCCCACCGCGAACAGGTCGTAGAACAGCCGGCCCTGCGGGGTCAGCAGGGCTCCGAAGCGCGCCTCGCCGAGGCCAAGCGTCTCGACGTCCTGGGTGACCAGGCCCTGCAGGAAATCCCGCCAATCCGGACCCGACACGGCGATCAGGGCGCGGCTCGGCAGAAGCGCGTAGGTTGGGGTTTCGCTCATGGAGTGCAATTTGGGGCGTCGGGCGGTGGAGCGCCAGCGCTGCGCATCCTATAGAGGTGACCAATGGCCCGCGGCGCATTCCCCATCCTGTTCATCACCTCGAACCGCATCGGGGACGCGGTGCTGTCGTCGGGACTGGTCAAGCGGCTGTCCGACGAGATCCCCAACGCCCGCTTCACGGTGGTGGCCGGACCGGTCGCCACGCCGCTGTTCGACGAGCTTCCGACCCTCGACAGGATCATCACCCTGCCCAAGGCCAAGGGCGGCGGCCATTGGTTCGAACTCTGGCGGCAGGTGCGCGCCACCCGCTGGGGCCTGGTGGTCGACCTGCGCGGATCCGGGCTTTCGCGCTTCATCAGCACCAAGCGCCGCGCCATCTGGCGCAAGAGCTCCGGGCCGCCGGTGCACAAGGTGATCGAGGCCGCCCGCATCCTCAAGATCGAGGACGACCCCGCGCCGCCCTACATCTTCACCTCGCCGGAGACCGAGGCCCGCGCCGACGAGCTTACCGCCGGCTTCGGGCCGATCCTGGCCTTGGCGCCGGCCGCCAACTGGCTCGGCAAGACCTGGCCGCTGGAGCGCTTCTCGCGCACCGCCATGCGGCTGCTCGATCCCGAGGGCCCGATGAAGGGCGGCCGGCTGATGGTGCTGGGCGGGCCGGAGGACGCCAAGCTCGCCAAGGGCCTGCGCGACGTGGTCATGCGCAACCAGTTCATCAACCTGACCGAGGACACCGACCTGCTCACCGCCTTCGCCTGCCTGAAACGGGCCAGGCTGTTCATCGGCAACGACTCCGGGACCATGCACCTGGCAGCGACCGCCGGGATCCCGACGCTCGGCCTGTTCGGGCCGTCTGACGAGCAGCTCTACAGCCCCTGGGGGACCAACACCCGCATCGTGCGCGGGCCGCGCAGCTATGAGCAGATCCGCGCGGTCGATCCGGGTTTCGGCCAGGCGCTCTGCCACATGATGGACCTGCCGGTGGAAACCGTCGTACGAGCCGCCGAGGAGCTGCTGGCCGCGACGGACGGGACCGGACCCCATGACTGAGACCTACGACCTGATCGTCCGCGGCGGCGAGGTGGTGAACCATGCCGGCCGGGGGCTCGCCGACGTGGGCGTGCGCGGCGGCAAGATCGCCGCAGTCGGCGACCTTTCGCAAGCCTCCGCCGACGAGGTCTTCGACGCCAAGGGCCTGACGATCATGCCCGGCGTCATCGACACCCAGGTGCACTTCCGCGAGCCGGGCCTGGAGTGGAAGGAAGACCTGGAAAGCGGCTCCCGGGCGGCGGTGCTGGGCGGCGTCGTCGCGGTCTTCGAGATGCCCAACACCGAGCCCACCACCACCGACCCCGACGCGCTGGCCGACAAGCTCGCCCGCGCCAAGGGCCGGATGCACTGCGACCACGCCTTTTACGTCGGCGGCACCCACGAGAACGCCCAGTGGCTGGGCGAGTTGGAACGCCTGCCCGGCTGCTGCGGGATCAAGGTGTTCATGGGCGCCTCGACCGGCACCCTCCTGGTGCAGGACGACGAGGGCATCGAGCAGGTGCTGCGCCACGTGAACCGCCGCGCGGCCTTCCACTCCGAGGACGAGTACCGCCTGGCCGAGCGTCGGCCGCTGGCCCGCACCGGCGACTGGACCAGCCACTACGAGGTCCGCGACGCCCAGTCGGCGATCCAGTCCACCGAGCGGCTGGTGCGGATCGCCACCGCGCTCGGCAAGCGCATCCACGTCCTGCACGTCACCACGGCCGACGAGATCGCCTACCTCGCCGCGCACAAGGACGTGGCCAGCGTGGAGCTGACGCCGCAGCACCTGACGCTGGCAGGGCCCGAGGCCTACGAGCGGCTGAAGGGCTACGCCCAGATGAACCCGCCGATCCGCGGCGAGGAGCACCGCAGGGCGCTCTGGGCCGGCCTCGCCAGCGGCGTCGCCGACGTGCTGGGCTCCGACCACGCGCCGCACACCTCGGAGGAGAAGGCCCGGCCCTATCCCGCCTCCCCGTCCGGCATGCCCGGCGTGCAGACTCTGCTGCCGGTGATGCTGACCCACGTGGCCGAAGGCCGGCTGACGCTGGAGCGGCTCGTCGACCTCACCAGCCACGGCGCGAACCGGCTGTTCGGCCTGGCCGACAAGGGCCGCCTCGCCGAAGGCTACGACGCCGACCTCACCATCGTCGACCTCAAGGCTCGCCGCACGATTCGCCATGACATGATGGCCAGCCGCGTCGGCTGGACCCCGTTCGACGGCATGGAGGTCAAGGGCTGGCCGATGGCGACCATCATCCGCGGCACGGTGGTCATGCGCGACGACGAGGTTATCGCGCCGCACCTGGGCGAACCGGTGCGGTTCAACGAGACGCTGGCGCCTTAAGCGGTCAGTGGGTTCGCCCGGGCGGTCGCAACGGCGGCCTGTCGGGGGGATCGTCGCCCGGATCGTCCGGCCTCGGATCGTCCGCCTCCGGAGCATGCGCGGCGTAAGGTGAGCCCGGCGCCTTGGCCGCGGCTTCCTCGATAGCCCAGTCGTCGTCTTGCCAGAGGCTCCAGTCGGGGGTCACGCCCAGGTCGCGGCAGATGCGGGCGACCAGTTCGCCGATGGGGCGCTCGGCGAAATCGGCCTCCTCGTCGCCGTCCGCGAGCCGTTCATCCAGATCGTCGAACAGCCTCTCGACGTCGAACTCGCCGACCTCGGATCCGATAGCCTCGGCGACGATCTCCTTGACCTGACGCTTGCGCCGGGCGCTGCGCCAGCGGTCGGCGACGGTCAACGGCGCGCGCTCGGCCTGCGTTTTCTGGCGATCCTCGGCAAGCTTGGCCTCCAGCGCCACGGTCTGGCGCACGGCGCGCGCGATGCGGGAGAACACCAGGCCGAGGTCGGCGGCGCCGTGGTCGGTCGCGGCCTGCCCATGAGCTTGGCGCTGCATGCTCCGCGCCAGGTCCATGCCGATCCCGGCCAGTTCCTGAAGCATGCGCAAATGGCGCTCAGCCCGCGCCTCGGCCCCGCCGCAGGCGCACCCGCCCGCCCGACCCTGGGATGGATCGGTCAGCATCGGCGCGGTCGGCGGGACGGTGTCGGCCATGAACAAAACAAGAACATAGAATTGGCCGGAAGTCAAGAAATCAGATCAGAATCTTTGGGCGGCAGCCCGCTGACCCTTTTGATTATTGTAAGTGGGGACACGTACGACGTCTTGCCTGTCGGCGTTTCGTGCCGACGAGTAGGGCCCCAATTTGGGACCACGTACCTGAAGTCGTATGTATCCCTAGTACCGTCTAGCTTGACCATGGCCCCCACTGCACCCCAAGTTGCATAGAGGTTCGATATCACGCGCTCGGCGGGCAGCGCCTGCGGCGAACGGCCATGGAGGAGCTGATGGTATCTCGTTCAGTCGTCGCCGCAGCCCTGATGGGCGCTGCGCTGCTGCTTAGGTCCGTCGACGCCAGCGCCGCCTGCAGTTTAAAGACGATGGAGGTGCCCGTGACGATGGAGGGCCACAGCCCCCTGGTGGCGGGCAAGATCAACGGCCAGCCGGTCAAGCTCCTTCTGGACTCAGGCGCCTTTTTCAGCTTGATCGACGCCAAGTTCGCGGCGCAGCAAAAGCTCCGGCCCGTTGCGAGGCCGGAGATCGGTACCCGCTTGGGCCCCGCCGCCGAAACGCTGACGACCGGCGCCGGCGGATCGGGTCGAGTGGCCGGCATCGTCGTCGCCTCGACCTTCGAGTTCGCCGGCGCGAAGTTCACCGGCGTGCCCTTCCTGACCTTCAACTTCGGCAGCGCCTCCGGCATCCTCGGGCAGAATTTCCTGCACCAGCTGGACAACGAATACGACCTGCGGAACGGCGTGATGCGCCTAGTCCGGCCGGAGGACTGCGGCGCGGCCGAGTTGGCCTATTGGGTCAAGTCCGGCATGACCTATTCCGTAACGCCGCTGGAATCGACCGGTGGGATAAACGCTCACACGGTCGCCATGATCACGATCAACGGCGTGAAGATGCGAGCCTATTTCGACACCGGCGCGTCAACGACCTTCATCACCGCGCGCGCCGCCGCCCGAGCCGGGGTGAAGACCAGCGACCCCGGCGTGAAGCCCGCCGGCTACACCAGAGGTATCGATCGCGACAACATCAAGACCTGGATCGGCCGGTTCTCCAGCGTCCAGATCGGTGACGAGGAAATCAAGAACACCTTGCTGGCGATCGGCGACTCCAACCCGGACGACTTCGACGTCCTGGTCGGCGCCGACTTCTTCCTCGCGCACCACGTCTACGTCGCCAACAGCCAGCGCAAACTCTACTTCAGCTACAACGGCGGACGGGTGTTCAACGTGCCTCAGCCCGACGCGGCGGCGGCGAGCGATGACACGCACGCGGCGAGATGACGGCCCGTTGACAGTGGGACTACGTCCGCTCTCCATCTGTGGACGCCCCCTAAGAGGCCATCCCGGACGATCGCGACGATAACGCGGACGCTAGGGGATGGATCGTCGCCCCTCGGTTACCTAACTCGATAGTGACGGGCTGCGAATGCGGTCACGCCAGCCGCATCATCGGAGGGACCATGTCAAAGACCATCGTCGTCGTAGGGTTTGGACCGGGAATCTCGATCGCGGTCGCCGAGAAGTTCGGCGCGGCGGGCTTTTCCGTCGCGCTCGTGGCGCGAAACGAGGAACTCTCGCCGCAGGCGTCGCGGCGCTGAAAGCAAAAGCCACCGCCGCGGCTGCAAGGCCCGAGCGGGACACGACCCAATGCTCTCGCGTCGAAGCCTGGAAGATGCCAGGCAGCTCTATCTGGGACAGGCGGAAGCCAAGGACCCGCGCGTCTCGCCGCTCCATGGCGACCTGGCGGGTCTGCCGCCAGTCCTGCTCCATGTCGGCGAGGACGAAATCCTGCTCGATGATGCGCGCCGATACGCAGATCTGATGGCGAAATCGGGCTCTGCAGCCGAACTTCACGTCTGGCAGGGAATGACGCACGTCTTCCCCGCCAATCTCGCCGTCCTGCAGGCCGCGCGCGAGGCGCTCGATATCGCCGGTGAGTTCCTCCGTCGGCAATCTCACTCGCTGAACAACGTTCCGCTAATTTCCGATCAACACCACCCGAATGGAGAAACCAAATGACCAAAATCCTGTTTGTCGGCCAAAAGCCTGAAACGGTCGATTTCTCGGACCCTTCCCTGCCGCCCGGCTTCGATGCCGAAAAGATCAACGCCGGGATCGCTTTGGGCGTCAAAAAGATCGAGGAGCGGGGTTGGCAAGGCGATACGTGCATGATCACGCCAGATGCCGCTGGGAGCGCGATGCTCGAGAAAGCGCTGGCGGGCGCCGACTATGACTGTGTGGTGATCGGCGGCGGCATGAGACTCCCGCCCAAAGGCCTCGCGCTCTTCGAGACGGTGGTGAACATCATTCACAAATCCGCGCCAAACGCGACGATCGCCTTCAACACGCGGCCCGAAGACACCGCAGACGCCGCCGCCCGTCAGGTCAAGGCGGCCTGACTAGAACGGCGAATGCGGCCTACGAGAAGAGGGGCCCTTGCGGGCCTTGCGGCGGCCGGTATCGCATCGCGCACAGCCGCTGAGGAGGCGACGATGATTGTGCCGTTCCAGATCCCTTGGGACCCGGAGGGTCTCGCGGATCTGAACCGTCGGCTCACAGCGACGCGCTGGAACGACGCGGTCGTGTCCGACTGGTCCTACGGGATGGAGCGCGGGTTTCTGCAGAAGCTCGTCGGTTATTGGCGGGACCAATATGTTTGGGCTGAGCGACGCGCCGCCCTGAACCGGCTGCCCCACTTCCGCGCGACCATCGACGGTTACGGTTTGCACTACCTGCACTACCGCGGGCGGGGTCCGGACGCCGTGCCGCTGCTCCTGATGAACGGCTGGCCTTCGAGCTTTGTGGAATACCAGCGCCTGGCCGTGCTGCTGTCGCAAGGCGAACCTTCCTTCGACGTGGTCGTTCCCACGCACCCCGGCTTCGGCTTTTCCGATCGCCCGACCCGGCCCTACCAGGTCGAGCCGGCGGACCTCTATCCCAAGTTGATGACCGCCCTCGGCCACGATCGGTTCATGGTGTCCGGGACCGACGTCGGGTCGGGCGTGGCGACACGGATCGCTCTGCACTATCCGGACCGTGTCATCGCGGCCCATGTCTCGGCTGTCGCGGAGAAGCCCTGGGCGGCGGGCGCCTCGCCGCCAACGGCCTCGGAGCGGGACTACGAGGCGCGGGCGGAGATCTGGGATCGCGACGAGGGTGGATATGGATCGATCCAAAGCTCCAAGCCACAGAGCCTGGCCTTCGCCCTGGCGGACTCCCCCGCGGGCCTGGCCAGCTGGATCGTGGAGAAGTTTCGCAACTGGTCTGATTGCGATGGTGACGTCCTTTCGGTTTTTCCGCCGGAGGTCCTGATCGACAACCTGATGATCTATTGGACGACCAACACCATCGGCTCCTCAGTCCGATACTACTATGAAGCCAGCCACCTGCGACCGAAGCTCCTGGCTGCCGACTTCGTACGCCCGCCTACGGCGGTGGCGATGTGGCCTAAGGACATCGCTCTGGCGCCGCGTGAACTGGCCGCCCGGCTCTACAACGTGCAGCGCTATACGGTCTTTCCAAAAGGCGGACATTTCCCAGCTTGGGAGCAGCCTGTCCTCTACGCGGAGGATTTGCGACAGTTCGAACGAACAGTCCGTCTATCACTCCCCCGGTAAGTCCCGGTGGCGTTGTCAGGTTAACCGCCAGCGGCCGCAAGAACCCCTAGGTGCACGCGCAGGTTGCGGAATGTCAGGATCTCGGAGCTATCCCAATCCCCGTTCCTGGCGCGGAACGGCCCCTGAGGACAGGGCCGCCGATGTCCGCCTCACCGCCCATCGCTGACATTTGCTCGGCCGAGCTTACGCCAGGCCCAGCTCGCGTTTCGCCGCCTTGGTCAGCTTCGCCGCGATCAGGCTGTGGGCGTTAATCAGCCAGTCGGTGATGTCGGCGTCGTCGGCGGCGTGCAGCTCGATGAACACCCAGGAGCCCTTGTGCAGATAGGGCGCCTGGCGGGCAGGTCCGCCTTCGGTCAGGGCCACGAAACCGATCTCCGTCACCTTGAACGACAGCCCCCCGGAGAGGCCGCAGATGGCGAACACCTTGCCGCCCACCTTGTAGACGTCGGACCCGCCCCACTGGATGACCTTGGTGGCGGCGGGCAAGGCCATGGCCACCGCCTCGATCCCCTCGCGCGTCAAACGGCGAGCCCCAGCCCGGCGCGCTGCTTGCGAGGCAACTTGGCAGCGACCAGCTGATGGGCGGTCTTCAGCCAGTCCCCCACCTCGGCGTCGTCGAGGCTCGCGAGGTCCTCGAACATCACCCATTTGAAACGCGCGGCGTAGGGCGCGGGCCTGGCGCGGCCGGTCTCGGTCAGGGCCTCGAAGGCGATGTCGGTGACCTTCATCGACAGGTTGGTCGCCGCCCCGTCGGTGGCCGCGAACATCTTGCCGCCGACCGTGTAGCAGCGGTCGTCGCCCCACTTGATGCTGAGCTCAGCGCCAGGAAACGCCAGCGCCGCCTTCTCCAGGGCCGCCGGCGTCATCGGCGCTCAGGCCTCGACGCCGACGCCGATCGGGCAGCTGACGCCGGTGCCGCCGATCCCGCAGTAGCCGGCGGGATTCTTGGCCAGGTACTGCTGGTGGTAGTCCTCGGCGAAATAGAACTCGCCGGCCGGGACGATCTCGGTGGTGATCTTGCCGAACCCCTTGGCGCTCAGCGCCTGCTGGTAGGCCTCCTTCGAGGCCTCCGCCGCGGCGGCCTGGGAGTCGTTCTGCGGATAGACGCCCGAGCGGAACTGGCTGCCGACGTCATTGCCCTGGCGCATGCCCTGCGTCGGGTCATGCCCCTCCCAGAACACCTTCAGCAGCGCGCTGTAGCTCACCACCTTCGGGTCGAAGACCACCAGCACCGCCTCGGTATGGCCGGTGCGGCCGGAGCAGACCTCCTCGTAGGTCGGGTTGGGCGTCAGGCCGGCGACATAGCCCACGGCGGTCACCCAGACGCCGGGCAGGCTCCAGAACTTCTTCTCCTCGCCCCAGAAGCAGCCCATGGCGAAGATCGCGGTCTCCAGCCCGTCGGGATAGGGCCCCTTCAGCGGGCGGCCGTTGATGAAGTGGGTCTGGGCCGTGGGGATCGGGTGCGCGCGGCCCGGCAGGGCGGTTTCCGGCGTGGGCAGTTCCAGCGTCTTGCGTCCGAACATGGGGGCCTCCTTGCGGTCGCCCGCAAAGATAGGCGTTCGCCGGCGATTTTGCACTCGCCGGGGTGGCTGACGCCGGGTCAATTCCGTGCCAATCTTCGCGGCGAGAACGACGCTAGAGGAGGATCTTCCATGCGACGCGCGTTGAAAGCGGCCTTGATCGGCGGTTGCCTGGCCGTCCTGGCGGGCGGCGCGGCCTTCGCCAGCGGCGGCGGTGCGGGTGGGATGTCCTCGGGCGGCGGAATGCCAAGCGAGTCCGCGCCACGCTACGACCCGGCGACCGAGTACGCCAAGGCGATCGCAGCCATCAAGGCCAACCAGTTCAAGGACGCCGCCAGGGCCGCCGAACACGTCACCGAGGCCGTGCCGAGGAACGCCGACGCCTGGCAGCTGCTGGGCGCGGCCAAGGCCGGCGACAACGACTGGAAGGGCTCGCGCCGCGCCTACGAGAAGGCCATGAAGCTGTCGCCCGACGACGTGCGGGTGCACGCGGGCCTGGGCCTGGCGCTGGCCAACCTGAAGGACCCGAAGGCCCAGGGCGAGGCCGACTGGCTGAAATCCAAGGCGCAGGCCTGCGGCGACACCTGCCCCGACGCCGCGCGGCTGAAGGCGTTCACCGACCAGGTGCAAAGCGCCATGAACCCGGCTTCGGGCGCCGCGCCGAAGCCCAGCGCCCTGCTCGACCGCTCCCTGCTGTTTGGGGGCGCGAAGGCCGGCGACGCGGCCTATGTGCAGGCCGTCAGCCTGATCAACGAGCGGCGCTATGACGAGGCGCTGGCCTCGCTGGCCAAGGCGGCGGAAACCTTCGGGCCGCACCCGGATATCCTCACCTACCAGGGCTACACCTGGCGCAAGAAGGGCGACTACGCCCGCGCCGAGACCTACTACCGCCAGGCGCTGGCCATCGACCCGAAGCACATCGGGGCCACCGAGTACTATGGTGAGTTGAAGGCCGCCCGCGGCGATATCGCCGGCGCGCGTCTGATGCTGGCCCGCCTGGACAAACTCTGCGCCTACGGCTGCGCGGACGCCGAGGAGCTGCGCCGTTGGATCGACGCCGGCGGCGACCCGCACAGGAACTAGCGGCTCTCAGTTTCGTCCTCGCGGGCGTTTCGGCGCTCGCGGCAGTGGCGGCCTTGGGCGATGCGCCGATCCGCGGCATGCTGTGGGTGGCGAAGGACGCCGATCCTGCCCGGGCCCTCGGCTCGACGCCCACCGAGTGCCTGAGGATTCCTGCGGATGCGGCGCTGGCGGCCAAGGTCGAGGTCGGCCGCGCGGCCTTCCGCACGCCGGTGATCCTGGGCGGCCAGGCGGCGCGGGCCGGGATCAACTGCGAGACCTGCCACCGCGACGGCCGGACCAATCCGGACTTCCTGGTCCCCGGCGTCTCCGGCGCGCCCGGCACCGCCG
>NZ_JAQGIZ010000271.1 GCF_028290885.1 Phenylobacterium sp. | reverse complement strand
GGGCCTGCGACCTCCACCGCCGAGAGGCGCGGATCGGCGGCCAGGCGCTCGGCGACCGCGGTGGCGATCTCGCGCGGGTTCTTGCCCACGCGCTTGGCGGCGGCCAGCGCGCCGTTGGACTGGAAGTCGGCGAGGTCGGGACGGTCCGAAGCGGTGACGCGGCCCAGTTCGGGCGGCAAGCCAAGGTCGGCGAAGGCGGCTTCGACCGCTTCGCTCAACGATAGTTTCAGGTCGCTCATCGGCGGGGCGGGACGCCCCCGGCCGCGACGGTGGTCGCCCCGGCGTTCACGCGGAAGCGCTTACCCTGGCGGTTGAACTCGGCCATCTGCGGAGTGACGTCGAAGCCCACCAGGATCTCGAAGTTGGCGCCCGAGGTGGTGGCCGCGCCGCGCGGGATGACGATGTTGGCGATCGAGTCGGTCACATAGACCCGGTCCTTGCCGGCCTGGAAGTTCACCGGCAGGTCGAAGTTCTGGCGTGCGATCACGTCGCGGTTCCGGTCGGTCACCGCCACCCAGTAGTGATAGGTCTTCGAGGACCCTTGCGCCTGCGGGCCCTTGCCGAGTTCGAACAGCACGTCCATCGACACGGTGATCGGCTGGTCTTCCTTATATTGGCAGCCGGCCGAGATGCCCTGGATCTCGCCGGAGAAGCCGACGTTGGCCGAGGCCTCGCGGTCTTCCTTGAACTCGACGTAGCGGCTGGCGTCGTAGAGCGTCTTCACGAACTGGCAGGGGCCGGCGTTGCGCATCTGCGGCAGCTCGGCCTGGTTGTCGCCCCAGTCCTTGTCGCGCTTCTTCTTCTTGGCGTCGTCCTGCGACTGCTGGTCGCCGCCGCCGCCGCCGCCGCGACCGCCGCCCCCGCCGCCGCCCATGCCGCCACCGCCGCCGCCCCCATACTGGGCGTGGGCCGCGAAGGCGGTCGCGACCATGAAGGCTGAGGCGGCGAGCAGGATCAGGCGGCGCATGACAGGCGTCCGTAAACTTGAGGCGCGCGAAGGCCTCGCGCATACGGGTCCTAGTACAGCGTCGCGAATGCGGCGGCAACGCGGCTGGCGGCCACGCCCGCAACCCCTTACCCTGGCGACGATGTCCCACTCCGCCGCCTGCCGTCCGCCGCTCACGGTGCTGCTCGCCACGCCGCGCGGCTTCTGCGCGGGCGTCGACCGGGCGATCCAGATCGTCGAGCGCGCCATCCAGAAGTACGGGGCGCCGGTCTATGTGCGCCACGAGATCGTCCACAACCGCCACGTGGTGGAGCGGCTCAAGACCCTGGGCGCGGTGTTCGTCGAGGAGCTCAGCGAGTGCCCGACCGACCGGCCGGTGGTGTTCTCGGCGCACGGGGTGCCCAAGTCGGCGCCCGCCGAGGCCAAGGCGCGCAAGATGCTCTACCTGGACGCCACCTGCCCGCTGGTCTCCAAGGTGCACGTGGAAGCCGGCCGCCACTTCGAGGCCGGCCGCGAGATCCTGCTGATCGGCCACGCCGGCCATCCGGAGGTGGTGGGCACGCTGGGCCAGCTGCCGGACGGCGCGGTGACGCTGATCGAGACGGTGGAGGACGCGCGCGCCTTCACGCCGCGCGATCCGGCCAACCTGGCGTTCATCACCCAGACGACGCTTTCGGTGGACGACACGGCCGAGGTGGTGGCCGCGCTGCGCGACCGCTTCCCGGCCATCGCCGCCTCGCACAAGGAAGACATCTGCTACGCCACCACCAACCGCCAGGAGGCGGTGAAGGCGGTGGCGGCGCGCAGCGACGTGCTGATGGTGCTGGGCATCGCCAATTCCTCGAACTCCGTGCGCCTGGCCGAGGTCGGCCGACGGGCGGGCGGCGAGGCCTATCTGATCGACGACGCCGAAGGCCTGGACCTGGCCTGGCTGGCGGGCGCGGCGGTGGTCGGCGTCACCGCCGGCGCCTCGGCGCCGGAGGTGCTGGTGCAGGGGGTCATCGAGCGCCTGGCGCAGAGCTTCGAGGTTTCCATCGAGGAGATCGACGCCGCGCGGGAGACCGTGATCTTCAAGCTTCCCAAGGTGCTGGTGAGCTGAGGCGGGGCGTAGGCCGGGACCCGCGACCTGGACATTCCCATCCGCTCATCCCGGCGGCTTCCAGGCGGGCGACCACCAAGAGGTATTGCGTCCCCCAACTCGCCCCCAAACTCGCAGAGGGTGTCGTAAAATCCTCTTCCCAACGTTTGAAGGAGGGCGTCAATGCTCGACCACGTCATTGTAACCGTGAGCGATTTTGCGCGCTCGACCGCCTTTTACGAGCAAGCTCTCAAGCCACTGGGGATCACGGATTTCCTCGACTTCAAGGGCCAGGATGGTCACCCAGACCTCAAGGGCTTTGGAACTGACGGACGCTTCTTTTTCTGGCTCAAGGAGGGAAGGCCCGATCCGGACGCCGTTCACTTCGGCTTTCGCGCCAAAAGCCAGGCCGAGGTGAATGCCTTCTTTAAGGCTGCAATTGCCGCAGGCGGACGGGAGAAGACCGCACCGGCGGCCCAGCTCCAATATCATCGCGACTATTACGCAACCTGGGTGCTCGACCCCGACGGTCACGACGTTGAGGTTGTCAACAAGACCGGGCAGATCGATTAGCCGTTGGAAGTCGCCGGGTCTCTCCAGCCAAGGCCAAAGGGCCTTGGCCTACCCCAGCCGTTCGACGGTGCGGCGGTAGCGTCTCAGGAAGGCCCGGCCGCGGGCGTGGGAGTCCTCGGTCCAGGGCTCGCGGGCCACGAGGTGCAGGACGCCGTCGCCGTCCGGCTCCAGGCGTACGGTGTCGCCGACCTGGAGGTTCAAGGCTGCGATGGCGTCGTCGTCGAGCACCAGGGCGACATAGTCGCCGACTTGCTCGAGCTTGCATGAGATCATGACGGGCTCCCGGAGCAGGCCCCGAAGCTAGCACGGTGACCGGCGCGCGTCTTCGCCGGCTTGACCCGTCTTGCGACCTACCCCATGCGGAAACCATGGCGGTCTACACCGATATCACCGACGAGGAGCTGAGCGCCCTGCTGGCCGACTTCGACCTTGGCCAGGCGCTCAGCCTGAAGGGCGTGGCCGAGGGGGTGGAGAACTCCAACTTCCTGCTGGAGACCGAAGCCGGGCGGTTCTTCCTGACGGTCTACGAACGCCGCGTGCGGGCCGAGGACCTGCCGTTCTTCCTGGAGCTGCTGCGCTGGCTGGCCGAGCACCGTTTCCCGAGCGCCACCCCGATCCCCGACCGGCGCGGCGCGCTGCTGAAGACCGTGCGCGGCAAGCCCTGCGCCATCGTCAGCTTCCTTTCCGGCCTCTCGGTCCGCCGACCTACCGCCGCCCATTGCCGGGAGGCCGGCGCGGGCCTGGCGCAGCTGCACCTGGCGGCGCAGGGCTTCCCGCTGTCGCGGGCCAACGACCTTGGCCAGGCGGCCTGGGCGCCGCTGTTCGGAGGCCTCGCGGGCGCGGCCGACAACCTCAAGCCAGGACTGGCGAAGACCATATCGTCCGATCTCGAACTACTGGCCGCGCGCTGGCCGCGAAACCTGCCGCAAGGCATCGTCCACGCCGACTATTTCCCGGACAATGTGTTCTTCGCCGGCGGCAAGTTCGCCGGCGCCATCGACTTCTATTTCGCCTGCGTGGATGCGCTGGCCTATGACATCGCCGTGGCGCTGAACGCCTGGTGCTTCGAGCCCGACGGCAGCTTCAACATCACCTCGGCGCGCCAGCTGGTGGCGGGCTACGAGAGCCGCCGGCCATTGTCCGATATCGAACGATCGGCCCTGCCGGTGCTGGCGCACGGGGCGGCCATGCGCTTCTTCCTGACGAGGCTTGCCGACTGGGGGGCGACCCCGGCGGGCGCCCTGGTGCGCCCGAAGGACCCGCTGGAGTACGAGCGCAAGCTCGCCGTGCACCGCGCCTCGCCGGACCTGGTGCTGTTCGGGGCGCCGGCATGACGCCGCAGGTGGTGATCCACACCGACGGCGCCTGCTCGGGCAACCCCGGGCCCGGCGGCTGGGGGGCAGTGCTGCACTTCAAGGACCAAGAGAAGGAGCTCTGGGGCGGGGAGCTCGCCACCACCAACAACCGCATGGAGCTGATGGCCGCCATCCAGGCGCTGGAAGCGCTGAAGAAGCCCTGCAAGGTCGAGCTGCACACCGACAGCCAGTACGTCCAGAAGGGCATCGGCGAGTGGATCCACGGCTGGAAGAAGCGCGGCTGGCTGACCGCCGACAAGAAGCCGGTGAAGAACGACGACCTGTGGAAGCGGCTCGACGCCGCGCGCCTGCGCCACGAGGTCGACTGGCGCTGGGTCAAGGGGCACGCCGGCCACGAGTTCAACGAGCGCGCCGACGCCCTGGCGCGCCGCGGCCTGGAGGAGACGCGGGCGGCCAACCGCCTGTAGTTCGATATCGAACTTGATACTCAGGCCCCGCCGCTAATCCGGTGCGGCATCCGCGCAGCCGAAGACGATCGTCACCTGAGTGCCCTTTCCGGGCGCGGACTGGATTTCGATGTGAGCCTTGGCGTTTTGCTTCAGCGAGCGGACGATCAGGGCCGACAGCTTGCCGGGCCTGGGCCATGTAACGCCGGGCGGAAGCCCCGCGCCATCGTCGGCCACCACCACCCTGCAGCCTGAGGGCAGCTTCGTACTGTGCAAGGTGATCGTGCCGCCCTCTCGACCGACGAAGGCGTGCTTCAAGGCGTTGGTCAGGAGCTCGTTCACGACGAGCCCAGCCGGCATGGCGACGTCGATGGAGACGGCCCAGGTGTCCACCTGCAGGTCGAGGTGGATGCCTTCCACCGCATGGGCGCGCATGACCGCCGAGGCGATCTCGCTCAGGTAGATCCCCAGATCGACAGCCCCGTCGGAACCGGCGTCGCTGAGCGACCTGTAGAGCAACCCGAGCGCCTCCACCCGTCCGGCCAATCGGTCGAAGCCCTCGCCTAACGAGCGGTCAGAAATCCCCTTCGCCTCGACCCGGATCAGGGCGGTGATCATCTGGAGATTGTTCTTAACGCGATGCTGCAGCTCGCGAAGCTGCAGGTCCTTCTCGCGCACCTGCGTCTGCAACTCGTCCAGCACCGCACCGTCCCGCGCGATGGCCTGCACCAGGGCGACCAGACGGAAGGCCGGGACGCCATCATCGCCTTCTATGACGTTCGACCAGGCATCGACCGTTACGGGCGCCCCGTCGCGGGATATCAGGTACTCGCCGACGTAGTCCTGCTCCTCCACGAGGACCTTGCCCAATCCGCGCGGATCGTCGGGTGCGGTCGCTCGCCCGGGAAGACGATCCCAGCGACCGCCGACAATCTGACCGCTGGCCTGCCCCGTCAGCCGTTCGAACGCGTCGTTGGCGTAGATGATGCGTTCCGCCGCCTGCAGCTCGGAGACCGCGATGGCGACCGGCACCTGATCCAGGAATTGTTTGAATCGATCGCTTTCCAGAGCGACGGCCAGGTCGGCTTTGTCGAGCAGCTGTCCCAGGTCGGGCGGGGGCTCTTCGGACTTCGTCATCACAGAGACCTCGGTGCTGCGGCCGGCGCGGCGGACCCGTGTGTACGCCGTCCAACGGGCGTTTACCAACCGCGCCTTCGGCTAAGCCTGCTTTCCGGAACAACGCGCCAGCCGCCGCTCAGCCGGCAGGAAACCGTGGCGGCGAACCGCATCTAATTCGATATCGAATTTGATGTTCGAACTCGAATGGTCTAGGCTGTTCGGATTCGAACCATGGGGGCTGCCATGGCTGCCGAGCCGGAAGACCATCCCGACGTCCAGGTCTTCGACGAGATCCGCTACATCGAGCACCTGGTGCGCACGGCCATCGCCCGCAAGCTGCCGGTGGGCCTGACCTATCCGCAGTTCGAGGTGATGAACCTCTTGTCGCGGCGCGGCGACGGCATCGCACCGGTGGACATCGCGCGCGCCCTGCAGATGACCAAGAACGGCCTGACCAACACCCTGCAGCGGCTGGCGGCGCGCAAGCTGATCCGGGTCGACGGCTGCGAGGCCGACGGCCGGCGCAAGCGCATCTGGTTCACCGCCGAGGGGCGGACCGCCTACGGCCAGTCGATCGCCGCGCTCCGCCCGAAGATGGAAGGCCTGCGCGACGGCTTCACCCCGAAGGAATTCCGCGAGGCGCTACCGTTTTTGAAGGCGCTGCGGACCTGGCTGGGGGAGAAACCGTAGGCGGGCGAGTGGCGCGGGGGCTGAGCGCAGGTTGAACGGACCGAGCGCTTCCGATTTCCGATAGCCGCCGTCGGAGGCGCGGCCACAACGGGTCGGGAACGCGCCGCGAGCGGACATTGAGATTTCTTCGGGATGCCGTCCGAGCCGCGACCTCCCGAGCCCGCGCTGAAATCCTTCAGCCTACAAATCTCTGAGGCAGCGGGGGGCCTGGTGTGAGTCGTCTGGGCCATTGAGGGTGCGCCGGACGGATCCGGCGCCAACCTAGGAGACTGTAGATGCGTAAGCTTATCGGGCCAACGGCCCTCATTGTCGGCCTGGTGCTGAGTTCCGCCGCCTTGGCCGCCCCCTCGGAGCCGGTCGTGCAGCTGCAGCACACCGGGAGGACGTCGATGATCGGCGCGCCCATCGACGAGGTCACGGCCTCGCAACCGGTGACCTACGCCGACTTGAACCTGGCGAACCCTGCCGATGTGCAAAAGCTCGATCAGCGGATTGAAACGGCCGCGGCCCAATCTTGCAGGGACCTGCGTGCGGCGTATCCGCCGGAGTTCTATCCCAAGGTGTCAGGTGGAAGCTGCGTCGCCTCCGCTGCACATAGGGCGGAGGCTGCGATAGCGGACGCCGCCGCCAACAACTAATCGGGATTTCCATTTTTCAACTTGCTGCGGCCGACGCCAAGCGTTCGGCCCGTTGGCGACATGCGGGTGTCGGGTGAGCGCGGCGTACGGGCGGATCATGCCGCCCGGGCTTACCGCGAGTTCAGGCCTTGCGCCACGAGAGGCGCCAGGCGGCGCGCGATCAGAGAGACGCCGGCGGCGTTGGGATGGACGCCGTCACTCTGGTTGAGCTCCGGGTTCAGCGTTACGCCCTCGAGCAGGTCCGGCAGGAAAATCAATTCGTGGCGGCTGGCGGCCGCGGCGAAGGCGCCGTTGAACGCGTGGCCGTATTCGCTGCGGAGCATGGGCGGAACCCGCACGCCCGCCAGGACGACGGTGATGTCGCGCGTTCGGAGCCGCCAGACGATTTGTTCGAGGTTGACCTCGATGGCCGCGGGATCGGCCGCCTGCAGGAAGTCGTTCCCGCCCAGCGCCACGATGCAAAGCTCGACCCCGGCGGGCACGGCCTGGTCCACGCGGGCCAGGCCGCCGGCCGTGGTCTCGCCGATCACGCCGGCCGGCATGATCCGCACCGGGACGCCCAGCTCGGCGAGTTCGGCCTGCAGGCGCCACGGCAGGGCGTCGTGCTGCGGCAGCCCCCATCCGGTAGTGATGGAATCGCCCAGCATGGCGACCTGCGGCGCTGGAGCAGTCCGGGCGGCGGCTGGCGTAAGGGCGGCGGTTGCGCCGACGACCACGTCGCGGCGGGACACAAAGGAGGAACTCATCGGCCCCGACTTAAACGCCGGCGCGGGGCCGCCCAACCCCCCTGCGCGCCCGCGCCGCAGGGCTGCGGACGGTTAACAACCCCGGTCCAGCTCGTGATCAGGGGCTGCTTAGCGGCCTTGGCCGGACCGTGCGCGCTCCTGACTCAAAGCCGTCCTTTGGGAGGCGTGAGCGAGCATCTGCCCTCTCGCCGGAGCCGGCGGGACAGGGTTGAGGCCGCCTTCCTCAGAGATTCGAAAGGCCCGTCTGCAGGTCGGCCGCGTCCATGGCGGGGGTCAGCTCAAAGGTCGCGTTCAGCCCGGTGAAGAAAGGCTCGGCCAGCGGCGGGATCTGGGCGGGCGAGGCCAGATCGAACACAGCGACCATGGTGCGCTTACCGTCCAGGGCGGTGAACCAGACCCCCTCGGGTTTGGCCGCCGCCGTGAAACCCTGGATTATCTTTGGCAGGCTCCCGTCCTTGATCGCACGGTTGGAGGCCTCGACCTCCATCAGAACCTTCAGAAACATGCGCATTGGTGGCTCCGTTTCGTCTGGATGCATCGCCAGCCACGGGACAGCCGCCAACGCCCAAATGCAAGATTTCAATCACTGCGGCCGGCGCCCCGCGTGCCGACTTCAGGGGTTCGGGGCGCTGCGGAACTCATGCTCGGCAGGAAACAGAGTCATTCGATTTCGACGTCTTCCGGCTCCTCCACGCGGCATTACATCGGTCGGCGATCCTTACGGAAACCGCCAATGTCACGCCTCCTTGCCTCCCTCGCCTTCGTCGCCGCCCTGCTGGGGCCGGCTGTCCCTGCCATGGCCCAGCCGACCGCCGGCGCCGTGGTCGTCCACGTCGAAAACGTCCGCTCGTCGGAGGGGCGCGTGCGCGTCGAACTGTGCACCGAGGGCGCCTTCCTGACCGAAGGCTGCGTCTTCGGCGGATCTGCGCCCGCCCAGCGCGGCGAGACCGATGTCACCCTCGTCGACGTGCCCCCCGGCGTCTACGCCGTGCAGGCCTTCCACGACGCGAACGACGACCACAAGGTGAACCGCGGCGTGTTCGGCATCCCCACCGAGGACATCGGCTTCTCGCGGGAGGCGCCGCTCGGGCTGCACGGACCACAGTTCCTCAAGGCGGCCTTCAACCACGCCGCTGACGAACAGGTCGTGACCCTGCATCTGCGCCACTTCTAGGTCGGCGGTGCGGGTTCCGCGCGCACCCTCAGCGGATGTCGATGTGGGTGGCGTCTGCATGGCCCAGCTTCGCCACCCGGTTCTCTGAAGCGTTTTGCGCCAGTCAGATGGACCGCCGCCCCCTTGCGAAATGCAGGACAACCAGGACCAGGGCCACGACAAGAATTACGTGAATTGCGGCAGTCGTTACGTGGAAGGCGAAAAAGCCGAGTAACCACAGAACCACTAATATGACGGCGATTATCCCAAGCATTTTCGGCCCTTTCAGTGGCGACAGGCGGCGGATTGGCAACCTTGGCCTCAATGCATCTGCTAAGCGGCGGGTTCCTTGAGGCGGCAGATCTGTCCCGGGTCGAAATCAGCGGATGGTGCGGTCGTTTTAACCTGCGCGTTTCCTAAGCGACCCCAGGTCCGCAGTTGGCCTGGATCAGCCGCCGGCTACTCCAGCGCCCGCCGCCCCCGGCGCTCAGCGCTTTCCGACTCCGCCTTGCGCCGCCAACAGCGCCACGAGTCGCGTGGGCTGAGCGGGTCGCCCACATGGTAGGCGGCGATGAACGCCGCGGCGCCGCTTACCGGCGGGAGCAGGATCGGCCGCAGCCGGGCGTAGCCGGCGTTGCGCAGGGCCTCGACGCCCGCGCCCACGGAGCCCGCCTTGCGGATCGCGGCCCGCATGATCGCCTCGTCACAGCCCAGCCAGTGGGCCAGGA
>NZ_JAQGIZ010000208.1 GCF_028290885.1 Phenylobacterium sp. | reverse complement strand
GCGCTTGCGGGTGGCTTTGGCGAACTTCGGAATCGATCAGGACACTAGCAAGGTCATGTTTCTAGTGTGCTTTTTGGATTTGAAGTTCGCTCGGCGGGTGGCCCGTGAATGCGGCGAACTTCAAATCCAGCACACTAGGGGCCGCCCCGCTTGGCCACGGTCTGGGCGCGCTCGAGCGCCTGGCGGTCTTCGAGCTTCTGGGCGTCGATCTGCGCCTGGGTGCGGCAGTGCTTGGTCGCCAACCGCGTGCCAAGCACCGGTTCGCTCTTGCAGACCAGCGCCGTCGGGTCGTTCTGCTTCTTGCTCGCCGCGGCGGCGGGTTTCGCGGCGGCGTCCGGCGCAGCCTGTAGCGTAGCGGTCGTGTCGGCCAGCAAAACGGCCGCCGCGAGAATTGCACTGATCATCTTACTCAGAGCTCCCCAATAACTTGTGATCCGGACGCATAGCGGATTGCCGGCCCGGCGCCAAATGACCCGGCCTCCACGCAGCATAGTCTCGATTTCGCGCAGGTTCGCGCCACGCCGGCTCAAAACGCGAAAAACAAGCGCGACGGCGCGGCCGCTGGGCACTACCGGTAGGTGTCGCCCTGCAGGCCGGCCAAAGATCGCGCGGGCGCCAAATTACGCCGTTGTCTCGGCTCCGGCCGCGTCCACTTCGCGCACGTTCTCGACCCCGGCTCCGCGCAGCGCCGCGATCAGCTCGCCGACGGTCGCCGACAGCTCGGCCGGATCGCGCCCGCGTAGCACTAGATTGGACCCGTAGCCGCCCTCGCCGAAGAACGGATAGCTCCCCAGCGACATGGCCGGATGCGCTTTCGCCACGGCCTCCAGCGGGGCCGCGATCACGCCTTCGCCGGCGCCCTCGACCCGGACCGTGCGCGAGACGGTCACCGCCCCGCCCCTCAGCCGCGGCCCCACGTCCTCCAGCATCCCGCGCATGATCTGCGGCACGCCGGCCAGCACGAAGACGTTGCCGATGGTGAAGCCGGGCGGGCCCTGCACCGGGTTCTTCACCAGCTCGCCGCCCACCGGCACCCGGGCCATCCGCCGCCGGGCCGCGTTAAGCTCCCCGCCCCAGCGCGCGCTCATCATGGCCAGGATGTCCGGGTGCTCGTAGAGCTCGACCCCGAAGGCCGCGGCCACCGCGTCGGCGGTGATATCGTCGTGGGTGGGCCCGATGCCGCCGGTGGTGATCACGTAGTCGTAGCGCCTGCGCAGCGCATCCAGCGCCGCCACGATCTCCTGGTGCACGTCCGGCACCGTGCGCGCCTCGGCCAGGTCCACACCGTGCACGCCGAGGTAGCGCGCGATGTCGCGCAGGTTGGTGTCCTGCGTCCGCCCCGACAGGATCTCGTCCCCGATGATCAGCACCGCGGCGGTGACGCGGCCGTCGTTCCCAGAATCCGCCATCCGCCGTTCGCGCCTCTCGGTGTTAGGGCTGCACTCTTCGAGAGTGCCGGTGAGCCTTAAGCCCATGACCAGATCGGAGGCCATAGCAGACTCGCCCCCATGGACTTAAGGACGGATCCGCTCCCCGCAACGAAGAACCGGCATGACATCCCGCCCGAAGACCGTCCTCTTCATCTGCAAGGGCAACTGGTTCCGCAGCCAGATGGCGGCGGCGATCTACAACCAGCTCACCGGCTCCACCGCCGCCGACTCGGTCGGGACCTATGCGGGCGCCCCGGACGAACCCGAGGGTCAAATCCTCGCCGACCTCTTCCCCACGCCGCACTTCTTCGAGACCATGGCGCGGTGCGGCATGGACGTGCGGTCCAACACCACGCGGCGGCTGCAGCCGGCCATGCTGGGCGCCTACGACCTCGTCGTCTCCATGGCCGAGGAGCCGTTCGTTCCCGGCTTCCTGCGCGACGCCGGCGACGTCATCTGGTGGGAGATCGAAAATCCGAAGGTCGTTGACGCGGCCGTGGCGGAAGACGTCTACGGCAGGGTCGAAGCCCTGGTCAGAGGCCTGATCGAGCGCCCATGAACTTCCCCTCCCCCCTCGCCCGCGGTGTCCTGGTCAGCCGCTACAAGCGCTTTTTCGCCGACGTGGCGCTCGACGACGGCGCCGAGATCACCGCCCACTGCCCTAATCCCGGCGCCATGCTGGGCCTCAACACGCCCGGACTGCGGGCCTACGTCTCCCGCTCCGAAGACCCCAAGCGCAAGCTGGCCCACACGCTGGAGCTGGTCGAGGCCGACGGCGGCCTGGTCGGCATCAACACCATGCACCCCAACCGCCTGGTCGCCGAGGCGCTGGCGGCCGACGCCATCCCCGAACTCACCGGCTACGCCACCCACCGGCGCGAGGTCCGCTATGGGACCAACTCCCGCGTGGACTTCCTGCTGGAGCATCCCGACCGGCCGCCGGCCTGGCTGGAGGTGAAGAACTGCCACCTGCGGCGCGCGGGCTCGCTGGCCGAATTCCCCGACTGCGTGGCGGCCCGGTCGCTGAAGCACCTGCGCGAGCTTTCGGCCATGGTCCGCGCGGGCCATCGCGCGGTCATGCTGTTCGTGATCCAGCGCACAGACTGCGACGAATTCGAAGCCTGCCACGATCTCGACCCCGCCTATGCCGCCGGGCTGCAAGACGCCGCGGCTCAGGGCGTTGAAGTTCTGTGCTATGATTGCGACATAAGCCCCGAGGCGATCCGCGTCGCCCGCCGAATTCCCTGGCGGGGCGCAACAGCGGGCGCGGAGT
>NZ_JAQGIZ010000187.1 GCF_028290885.1 Phenylobacterium sp. | reverse complement strand
GCGGGCAGGCTCTGTGCGTCGAGGCTGGGCCGCACCTCGGCCTCGAAACGCCGGGCAGCCTCGCCGGGCGCAAGCTTGGAGACCCCGAGCGGGAAGTCCCGCTGGGCGACCACTGCGCCGCTCTCGTCCAGCGTCCAGGCGCGCAGGTTGGTGGTGCCCCAGTCGCAGGCCAGCAGCGCCGCGGTCCCCATCTCAGGTGCGTCCGGCGTCCACGACCATGTTCTGGCCGGTCATCATGCGGCTGTCGTCGGCGGCGAGGAACAGGGCGGCGCGCGCGATGTCCTCGGGCATGATGCGGTCCTTCAGCGCCACCAGCTTCAACCACGCAGCCTCCGCCTCCGGGGTCAGCCACAGCGCCAGCTGGCGCGGCGTGACCACCCAGCCGGGCGACAGCGCATTGACCCGGATACGGTCGGGGCCCCAGGCGTGGGCCAGGCTCTTGGACAGCGAATTGATCGCTCCCTTGGCCGCCGAATAGGTCGGCAGCTCGGCGGGGCCCAAGAGGGCGTTGATCGAGCTCAGATTGACGATCGAACCGCCGCCGGCGTCGCGCATCATCAGATAGACCGCCGTGGCGGCGATGAAGGCCGGATCGAGGTTCACCGCCAGGCCCTTGCGCCAGGCCTCCGGGGTGACCTCGGCGGCCACCTGGCGGGTGTCGTTGGCGACATTGTTGATCAGCACCGTGACGGGCCCAAGCGCGGCGGCGGCGTCGCGGATCGAGGCCTGGAGAGCCTCGGCGTCGGTGACGTCGCAGCGCCGGAACCAGGAGGTGTTCCCGAGCTTGCCGGCCAGCGCCCGGCCCGCCGCCTCGTCCAGATCGACGAAGGCGACTTTGGCGCCCTGGTCGTGGAAGGCCTGCACGAACGCCGCCCCGATCCCCGAGGCCCCGCCGGTGATGAACACCGTGCGGTCCTTCAGGCTCGGATAGCTGGCGAAGGCCATCAGTGCGACTCCCGGGTCACGTCGGCGCTGGACTTGCCGACCAGGAAGTCGAGGTCGACGCCGGTGTCCGCCTGCAGCACGGTGTCGATGTAGAGCCGGTACCAGCCGCGCATGTACTTGGACGGCTGGCGGGCGGCTTCCCACTCGTGGCGGCGAGCGACCAGCTCGACCTCGCCGACCAGCAGCTCCAGCGAGCGGTTCGGGCCGTCGAAGGCGATCTCGTCGCCGGTCCGCACCAGCGCCAACGGCCCCCCCGCCTCCGCCTCCGGCGCCACGTGCAGGATCACCGTGCCATAGGCGGTGCCGCTCATCCGCGCGTCGGAGATGCGGACCATGTCGGTCACGCCCTTCTGCAGGAGCTTCCGCGGCAGGGCCATGTTGCCGACCTCCGGCATGCCGGGATAGCCCTTGGGACCGCAGCCCTTGAGCACCAGGATCGAGGTCTCGTCGACCTCCAGATCCGGGTCGTCGATGCGCGCGTGGTAGTCCTCGATGGTCTCGAAGACCACGGCGCGGCCGCGGTGGGTGAGCAAGCCGGGCGTGGCCGCGCTGGGCTTCAGGATCGCGCCTTGCGGGCAGAGGTTGCCCTTCAGCACCCAGACGCCGGACGAGGGGCCGATGGGCGCCTCCAGCGTGCCGATCACCTCGCGGTTCCAGACCTTGGCGGCGTCGGCGATCTCGCCCTGGGTCTTGCCCGAGACGGTGACCGCGTCGCGGCGATAGAGCGGGCCGAGCTCCTTCGCCACTGCCGGCGCGCCGCCCGCGTAGCAGAAGTCCTCCATCAGGTACTTGCCGGACGGCATCAGGTTGACCAGCAGCGGGGCCTCGCGGGCGATCTCGTCGAAGTCCTTCAACGTCAGCGGCACGCCCAGCCGGCCGGCCAACGCCAGGAGATGCACCACCGCGTTGGTCGAGCCGCCGATGGCTGCATGCATCAGGATGGCGTTCTCGAAGGCGGCCCGGGTCATGATGTCCGACGGCTTGATGTCGTCATTCACCAGCTCGACGATACGATTGCCGCTCAGGTGGGCCAGCACCTTGCGGCGCGAATCCACGGCCGGCAGGGCGGCGTTGTTGGGCAGGGAGATGCCCAGCGCCTCGGTCAGGCTGGCCATGGTCGAGGCCGTGCCCATGGTGTTGCACACCCCGGTCGAGCGGCTCATGCCGGACTCGGCGCTGAGGAACTCCTCCAGGCTCATCTCGCCGGCGCGCACGGCTTCCGAGAAGCGCCAGACGTCGGTGCCGGAGCCGATGTCGCGGCCCTCGAACTTGCCGTTCAGCATGGCCCCGGAGGAGACGAAGATCGCCGGCAGGTCGACGCTGGCCGCGCCCATCAGCAGCCCCGGTGTGGTCTTGTCGCAGCCGCCCAGCAGCACCACGCCGTCGATCGGATTGGCGCGGATCGACTCCTCGACCTCCATGGCCAGCAGGTTGCGGAACAGCATGGCCGTCGGCCGCATCTGGGTCTCGGGCAGCGACATCGCCGGGAACTCGATGGGCACGCCGCCGGCCTCCCAGACGCCGCGCTTCACGAAGTCGGCGAGTTCGCGCAAGCCCACCTGGCAGGTGACCAGCTCCGACCATGTGTTGGCGATGCCGATGATCGGGCGGCCGTCGAAGACGTGGTCCGGCAGGCCGGTGGCCTTGATCCAGCTGCGATGGATGAAGCCGTCGCGGTCGTGCTTGCCGTAGCTTCTCTGGCTGCGCAGCGGTCTTTTGGTCATGCGTGGAAGACCCTTTGGCTTGAGCGATGCTTGCCTGGAACTCGCCAGATAAGCCAGGGTTCAGGCTCGCGGCGCCTCACCCTTCAAAGAGCGGCAACGCCAGTCCTTTCACGCCGGTTTCGATGGCGAAGAGGTCGCCGGCCAGCGGCTGGCGCGCGCGGGCGTCGGGCGAGAGCTCGTCCGAGGCGCTGGTGACGTAGAGCGTGGTCATGTCCTCGCCGCCGAAGGCGCAGCTGGTGGGCTGCTCCACCGGCATGGGGATGACCTGGTCGATCCGCCCGTCGGGGGCGTAGCGCACCAGCCGCCAGCCGCCCCACTGGGCGTTCCAGAGATAGCCGTGGGCGTCTACCGCCGAGCCGTCGGGACTGGCCGGCGCGCCGCGCGTGTGGGCGAACATCTCCAGCTTCGAGAGGTCGGCCATCTGGTGGGCGAAGATCGTCTGCAGCTTGGAATCGGCCATGAACAACCGCTTGCCGTCATGGCTGACCGAGATGGTGTTGGGGATGTGGATGCCGGTCAGCACCTGCGTGGTCTCGAACCCGGGCGTCGTGCGGTAGACGGAGCCGGGCCGCTTGCCGCCGTCGTCGTCCATGGTGCTCCACCAGAAGTTCCCCTCCAGGTCGATCTTGCCGTCGTTGGTGCGGAAGCCCGGCGGCAGCTCGATGGGCTGGACGATCTCCAGGGTCCCCGCGTCGGGATCGCAGACCGCGAGGCCCTTCTCGGTGGCGATCAGCAGGCCGCCCCGCGTCCTCGGGGCTGCGGCGCTTGCGCGCAGGGGCAGGTCGAAGCCCCCGCGGGCGTCGGTCTTGGGCTCGTACCAGGCTAGGCGCCTGCCCTTGATGTCGAACCAGTAGAGCCGGCCCTCCCGGAGCGACCAACAGGGCCCTTCCCCGAGGCGATCGTCGGATTTCACTACGCAACGCACGTCCATCCGGCGCCTCCGCTATTGCATGACAAGAATCGTGGAACAGTGCGACGTGGAAGCTTCAGTCGGGGATGCGACAACCTGACGTCAGCGTTTCGGTTCCGTTCAGAGTCTCGGGTCTACTATTCTAAGCGACAGAATCGGGAGGGGTCCCAGGAGATGTCGTTGTCCAGCTACTCAGATGTGTTCGCGATCAATCATGATCGCGAGTACGACGAGGAAATCTCCCCCGGAGACCTCGTCAGGACCGGACCGAACCTGTTTCCGCATTTCGAGGTCCTGGCCGTCCACGGCGACAAGGCCTGGGTGCGTAACACCGCCAACGGCTCCGACCACCTGGCGCTGGTCTCCAGGTGCCGCAAGATCAACGGCGCGCCGCTGGCCCAGGCCGCCGAATAGTCGCCTCTCCGCGCTAGACTCGGCTGACACTCCGCCATGCCGTCGACCGAGTGAACCGGGGCCGCGCCGCTGTGTTCTATTAGGTCGGGGCGCCGACGCTCGCGCGTAATTCCGGGAGGACCGGCCATCGCCGCATTCATGTTCGCCACGGGGGTCGAGAACTCCATCCCCACGATCAAGGGCGGTAGCGTGCGCGTCGACCAGATGGAATCGTGCGGCCACTACCGCCACTGGCGCAAGGACTTCGACCTCGTCGAAGAGATGGGCATCCGTTTCCTGCGCTACGGTCCGCCGCTGCACACCACCTTGATCGGTCCGGACAAGTTCGACTGGGAGTTCGCCGACGTCACCTTCGGCGAGCTGCGCCGACGCGACATCGTGCCGATCGTCGACCTCTGCCATTTCGGCGTCCCCGACTGGGTCGGCAATTTCCAGAACCCCGACTTCCCCGAGATCTTCGCCCGCTACGCCAAGGCCTTCGCGCAGCGGTTTCCCTGGGTGCAGGTCTACACGCCGGTCAACGAGATGTTCATCTGCGCCCAGTTCTCGGCCAAGTACGGCTGGTGGAACGAGCAAGGCACGACGGACCTGACCTTTGTCACCGCGCTGAAGCACATCGTCAAGGCCAACGTGCGGGCCATGCAGGAGGTGCTGAAGATCCGCCCGGACGCGATCTTCATCCAGAGCGAGTCCTCCGAGTATTTCCACGCCGAGAACCCGGCCGCGATCAAGCCGGCGGAGATCGAGAACTCCAAGCGCTTCCTGTCGCTCGACCTGAACTACGGCCACCGGGTCGACTCCGAGATGTACGAGTACCTGCTCGACAACGGCATGACGCGGGACGAGTACCACTTCTTCCTCGGCAACTCGCTGGCCCACCACTGCATCCTGGGCAACGACTACTACTGGACCAACGAGCACCGGGTGTCGGCGGACGGCGGCAGCCGGGCGTCTGGAGAGATCTTCGGCTACTCGGAGATCACCCGCCAGTACTACAACCGCTACCGCCTGCCGGTGATGCACACCGAGACCAACATCGCAGAGGGGCCGAACGGCGACGAGGCGGTGAACTGGCTCTGGAAGGAATGGGCCAACGTGCTGCGGGTGCGCAATTCCGGCGTGCCGACCGTCGGCTTCACCTGGTACTCGCTCACCGACCAGATCGACTGGGACGTCGGCCTGCGCGAGAACAACGGCCGCGTGCATCCGGTCGGCCTCTACGACCTCAACCGCGAAATCCGGCCGGTGGGCCGCTCGTACAAGCAGCTGATCCGTGACTGGGGCGAGGTGCTGCCGACCCAGAGTGTGTGCCTCGCCGTGCCGATCGTGCCGCCCTCCGAGCATGAAGACGCCAGCGCCGAGCGCCAGCGCTCCGAGGCGCGCAAGTTGCGGAAGGTCGAGCTGGAGGACAACCTGACCGGCACGCTCGACTAGGGCCGGCCATGGACGACACCCTGCGGATCGGCGGCCTGCCCCTGGTCCGGCTCCGCGCGCTGGATGCGCCCGCGGCCGGGCCGGCCTTCGTCGAGGCCACGGTCCTGCCGGGCCGGGGCATGATGCTGCTGCAGGCGCGGCTGCGGCTGGCGTCCGGCGGGGTGGTGGACGCCCTCTCCGCCCCCGATCCGGAGGCGGCGGCGCGCGAGCTCGACGGCGGCCCGGACGACTTCGTGGGCAACAAGGCCTTCAGCTTCGGCGGGGCGATCCTGGCGCCCTACGCCAACCGCATTCGCGGCCGCGAGGTCGAGGGCGCGCGCGAGATCGAGACCACGGTCGCCGGCCACACCGTGCGCCTGCCCCGCAACTGGGGCGGCAAGGCGCAAGGCGCCGAGCAATACGCCATGCACGGCCTGATCCTCGACGCTGCCGTCCCCTGGCGGCAGGAGGCGCCGGACCGGGTGACAGGCCGGCTCGAGGCGGCGGATTTCGGCGGCCGTTGGCCGGGCCGGGCGGTTCTGGACTTCGAATGGCGGCTGCAGGGCGGCGCGCTGACCCTGCGGGTGACGGCGCGCAACGCCGGCGCCGATCCGCTGCCGATGGGGATCGGCTGGCACCCCTACTTCGCCCTGCCGAGCGGCGACCGGCGGAAGGCGCGCCTGCGGCTGCCAGCGCGGTCGCGAGCGCTGGTGAACAACTACGACGAGGTGCTGCCCACCGGGGCTTTGGAGCCCGTTGCGGGCGGCCCCTACGACTTCTCGCCGCCGGACGGACGCGCCCTGGGCGCTGCCTATCTCGACGACTGTTTCACCGACCTGCAGCGCGAGGGCGGCCTGACCGTGGCGGAGGTCCGCGACCCGGCGTCGGACCTGGGCCTGAGGATCGCCTCGCCCTCGCCGCAGGTGGGCGCGATGCAGGTCTATGCGCCGCCGGACAAGGCCTTCGTGGTGGTCGAGCCGCAGTTCAACCTGGCCGATCCCTACGGCGCGGAATGGGACAGGCGGGACACCGGGATGGCGCTGATCCCCGCGGGCGCCTCTGTCGCCTATGAGGTGGCGGTGACAGCCTTCACCCTGGGAACCCGCTGACTCCGCAGCCCGTTCGCTCCCGCATGCACAAAGGGGATCAGACCCCCGGATCGACCCCCGCGGAGGTCGTGCAGTTCGACGACGCCCTGCTCGACTCCTGCGGTCCGGAGCTGCGCGCGGAGTTGCTCACCGAGGCTTCGATGCTGGCGCGGGCCTTCGCGCCCGAAGGCCGCGCCGAACAGCTTCGGGCCATGGCCGAGACGCTCGCCTCCGGGGCCCGGGACCAGGAGATGGACCGCACGCGGGCGCGTCAGCTGGCCTGCGCGCTGCGCTGCCTGGCGCGTCGGGGCCGAACCTAACGCGGCAGCTTCGACGCGCCCATCAGCGCCTCGTCGACGGCCCGCGCGCACTGCCGGCCCTCACGGATCGCCCACACCACCAGCGACTGGCCACGGCGCATGTCGCCGCAGGCGAAGATGTTGCGGACCGAGGTCTGGTAGTTGGCGACGTTGGCCGCCACGTTGCCGCGCGGGTCGAGCTCGACGCCGCCGCTCTCCACGACGCCTGTGGTGCGGGGGCCGGTGAAGCCCATGGCCAGGAGAACGAGGTCGGCCTGCAGCTCGAAATTGGAGCCCTCGACCTCGCGGATCTGCATGCGGCCGTCGGGCCCGGCCACCCAGTCCAGGCGCACGCATTCCAGCGCGGTGATGCGGCCGTCCTTGCCGACCGCGCGCTTGGTGGCGACCGCGAAGTCGCGTTCGCAGCCCTCCTCCTGGCTCGACGAGGTGCGTAGCTTCAGCGGCCAGTCGGGCCAGGTCAGCGCCTTGTTTTCCCGCTCCGGCGGCTGCGGCATGATCTCCAGCTGGGTGATCGAGGCCGCGCCCTGGCGGTTGGAGGTGCCGATGCAGTCGCTGCCGGTGTCGCCGCCGCCGATCACCACCACGTGCTTGCCGGCCGCCGAGATCGTGCCTGTGGGCGCGGCGATCGCCTCGCCGTCGCCGGCGTTGCGCTTGTTCTGCTGAGTGAGGAAATCCATCGCGTAATGCACGCCGTCGAGCTCGCGGCCCGGGACCTCAAGGTCGCGGGGGGCCTCCGCGCCGCCGGCCATCACCAGCACGTCGTAGTCGTCCAGCAGCCGCTGCACCGAGACATGCACGCCGACCTCGAAGCCGGCGCGGAAGATCACGCCCTCGGCCTCCATCTGCCGGACGCGCCGGTCGATGAGGTGCTTTTCCATCTTGAAGTCGGGGATGCCGTAGCGCAGCAGGCCGCCGATGCGGTCGGACTTCTCGAACACCGTCGGCGCGTGGCCGGCGCGGGCGAGCTGCTGGGCGCAGGCCAGGCCCGCGGGGCCCGAGCCCACCACCGCGATCCGCTTGCCCGTGCCGCGCGGCGACATCTGCGGGGGGATCCAGCCCTCTTCCCAGCCGCGGTCGACGATCTGGCATTCGATCGTCTTGATGGTCACCGGGTTGTCGTCGATATTCAGCGTGCAGGACGCCTCGCAGGGCGCGGGGCAGACGCGGCCGGTGAACTCCGGGAAGTTGTTGGTGGACTGCAGGTTGTCCAGCGCCTGGCGCCACTGGTCGCGGTAGACCAGGTTGTTGAAGTCCGGGATCTGGTTGTTGACCGGGCACCCCTGGTGGCAGAACGGGATGCCGCAATCCATGCAGCGCGCCGCCTGGCGGCCCACTTCGGGCTGCGGCAGCGGCTGGACGAATTCCTTCCAGGTCTTCAGGCGCGAGCCCACCTTATCATAGGTGCGGTCGTGGCGCTCGATCTCGAGGAAGCCGGTGGGCTTGCCCATCGGGATTGGTCTCCGGAACTTAGAGGGCTATTCCGCGGCGACGGCGGCGGCCGTCCCACGGTCGGAGGCGAGCTCCTGGAGCGCGCGGCGGTAGTCGGCCGGCATCACCTTCACGAAGGAGCCCAGCGCCTGGTCCCAGTTGCCCAGGATCTCGGCGGCGCGCGCGCTCTTCGTGTGCAGGTGATGGCGCTCGATCAGGATGCGCAGCCGCTCGGCGTCGAAGCGCAGCATGTCGCCCATGCCGCTATTCTCGACCGAAACCGGCCGCTGCTTCGGACGCTGCGGCTCGTCGGCCTTATTGGCGGGGCCGGGCGCAGCCGGAGCCACCCGCTCAAGCTCCACCATGGCCTTGTTGCAGAGGTCGCCGAAGCGGCCGGCCGGGTCGTAGACGTAGGCTATGCCGCCGCTCATCCCCGCGGCGAAGTTGCGGCCGGTGTCGCCCAGCACCACCACCACGCCGCCGGTCATGTATTCGCAGCCGTGGTCGCCCAGGCCCTCGACCACCGCCACCGCGCCGGAGTTGCGCACGGCGAAGCGCTCGCCGGCCACGCCCTCGAAATAGGCCTCGCCGGCGATGGCGCCGTAGAGGACGGTGTTGCCGACGATGATGTTGCGGGTGGGCTCGCGCCTGGCCTCCGGCGGCTGGCGCACCACCACGCGACCGCCCGAGAGGCCCTTGCCCACATAGGCGTTGGCGTCGCCGATCAGCTCCAGCGAGACGCCGCGCGCGGCGAAGGCGCCGAAGCTCTGGCCGGCGTTGCCGCGGAAGGTCAGCGAGATGGTGTCGTCGGGCAGCCCCGTGTGGCCGTAGCGGCGCGCCACCTCGCCGGAGAGCATCGCCCCCACCGTGCGGTTGACGTTGCGCACCGGGTATTCGCCGCGCACGGGCTTGCCGTCGTCGAGCGCGGCCTTGGCGTCCTCGATGATGACGTTGTCCAGCGCCTTGCCCAGCCCATGGTCCTGCCGGTCCTGGTTCCAGAGGCCCTTCGCGGCTTCCGCCGGGGCGGCGTAGAGGATGCGGCTGAGGTCGATGCCCTGCGCCTTCCAGTGGTCGACCGCGGGATTGAGGTCGAGGCGGTCGACGCGGCCGATCATCTCGTTGACCGTCGCAAAGCCCATCTCGGCCATGATCTCGCGCAGCTCTTCGGCCACGAAGAAGAAGAAGTTGATCACGTGCTCCGGTTGGCCGGTGAAGCGGGCGCGCAGCACCGGATCCTGCGTCGCCACCCCCACCGGGCAGGTGTTGAGGTGGCTCTTGCGCATCATGATGCAGCCTGCGGCGATCAGCGGCGCAGTCGCGAAGCCGAACTCGTCGGCGCCCAGCAGCGCGCCGATGGCCACGTCGCGGCCGGTCCTCAGGCCGCCGTCCACCTGCACGGCGATGCGGGTGCGTAGCCCGTTGAGCAGCAGGGTCTGCTGGGTCTCGGCCAAGCCGATCTCCCAGGGCGAGCCGGCGTGGGTCAGCGAGGTCAGCGGGGAGGCCCCCGTGCCGCCCTCGAAGCCAGATATCGTGACGTGGTCGGCGCGCGCCTTGGCGACGCCGGCGGCCACGGTGCCGACGCCCACCTCCGAGACCAGCTTCACCGAGATGCGGGCCGCGGGGTTCACGTTCTTCAGGTCGTGGATGAGCTGCGCCAAGTCCTCGATGGAATAGATGTCGTGGTGCGGCGGCGGCGAGATCAGACCGACGCCGGGCGTCGAGTGGCGCACGCGGGCGATGTTCTTGTCGACCTTGTGGCCCGGCAACTGGCCGCCCTCCCCGGGCTTGGCGCCCTGGGCCATCTTGATCTGGATGTCGTCGGCGTTGACCAGGAACTCGGTGGTCACCCCGAAGCGGCCCGAGGCCACCTGCTTGATGGCCGAGCGCATGGAATCGCCGTTCGGCAGCGGCTTGTAGCGGTCGGATTCCTCGCCGCCCTCGCCGGTGTTGGAGCGGCCGCCGACGCGGTTCATGGCGATGGCCAGCGTGGTGTGCGCCTCGCGGCTGATCGAGCCGAAGCTCATGGCCCCGGTGGCGAAGCGCTTGACGATCTCGGCCGCGGGCTCGACGTCCTCCAGCGGGATCGGCGTCGCGGCGGGCTTCAGGCGCATCAGACCGCGCAGGGTCAGCAGTCGCTCGGACTGTTCGTTGATCTCGCGCGCGAAGGCCCGGTACTCGCCCGGCAGGTTGCCGCGCACGGCGTGCTGCAGGCGCGAGACCGAGTCCGGCGTCCAGGCGTGCGTTTCGCCGCGCAGGCGCCAGGCGTACTGGCCGCCGACGTCGAGCATCGTCTGGTAGATCGGGTTGTCGCCATAGGCGTCGCGGTGGCGGCGGACCGCCTCGCCGGCGATCTCCGCCAGGCCGACGCCTTCGATCGTCGAGGCGGTGCCGGTGAAGTACTTCTCGATCAGGCCCGAGGACAGGCCCACGGCATCGAAGATCTGCGCGCCGCAATAGGACTGGTAGGTGGAGATGCCCATCTTGGACATCACCTTCAGCACGCCCTTGCCGATCGCCTTGATGTAGTTCTTGCGCACCTCGTAAGCGGACTGCGGCAGGCCGTTCTCGATCCGTAGCTGCTCCAGGGTCTGGAACGCCAGGTAGGGGTTCACCGCCTCGGCGCCGTAGCCCGCGAGCACGCAGAAATGGTGGACCTCGCGCGCCTCGCCCGTCTCGATCACCAGGCCGGTCTGCATGCGCAGGCCCTGGCGGATCAGATGGTGGTGCACCGCCGCGGTGGCCAGCGCCGCCGGGATCGGCGCCCGGTCCGGACCGGTCTCCCGATCCGAGAGGATCAGGATGTTCATGTCGGCCAGCACGCAGTCGGTGGCCTCGCGGCACAGCCGTTCGAGCGCCGGCTCCAGGCCGTTGGCGCCTTCGGAAGCCGGCCAGGTGGCGTCGAGCGTCGCGGTGCGGAAGGCGCCGTCGAGCAGTTCGTTGATCGCCCGGATCTTGGCCAGATCTTCGTCGGTGAGGATCGGCTGGGCGACCTCCAGCCGCTTGTGCGTCCCCGCCTGGCGGCCGAGCAGGTTCGGACGCGGCCCGATCATCGAGACCAGGCTCATCACCAGCTCCTCGCGGATCGGATCGATGGGCGGATTGGTGACCTGGGCGAAGTTCTGCTTGAAGTACTCGTAGAGCAGCTTCGGCCGGCGCGAGAGCACGGCGATCGGCGTGTCCGAGCCCATGGACCCCACCGGGTCCTCGCCGGAACTGGCCATGGGCTCCAGGAAGAAGGCGAGATCCTCCTGGGTGTAGCCGAAGGCCTGCTGCCGATCGAGCAGGGTCGCCGGATCGTTGGCGAGCGGCGCCTCGGGTTCGGCGGCCAGCGCCAGCTCCTCCAGCTTGAACTGGGTCTCGGACAGCCACTCTTCATAGGGCGCGGCCTCGGAGAGGGATCGCTTGATCTCCTCGTCCTCGATGATGCGGCCTTCTTCCATGTCGATCAGCAGCATCTTGCCGGGCTGCAGGCGCCACTTGCGGACGATGCGCTCCTCGGGGACGTCGAGGACGCCGACCTCCGAGGCCATGATCACATGGTCCTGGTCGGTGATGATGAAGCGAGCGGGCCGCAGGCCGTTGCGGTCCAGCGTCGCGCCGATCTGGCGGCCATCGGTGAAGGCCACAGCGGCCGGCCCGTCCCAGGGCTCCATGAGCGCGGCGTGGTACTCGTAGAAGGCCCTGCGCTTGGCATCCATCAGCGGATTGCCGGCCCAGGCCTCGGGCATCAGCATCATCACCGCCTGGGCGAGCGGATAGCCGCCCGCCACCAGCAGCTCGAGAGCATTGTCGAGGCAGGCGGTGTCGGACTGGCCGTGCGGGATCAGCGGCCACATCTTGTTGAGGTCGGGGCCGAGCAGGTCGCTTTCCATGGAGCGTCGGCGCGCGTTCATCCAGTTCACGTTGCCGCGCACGGTGTTGATCTCGCCGTTGTGGGCGATGAACCGGTAGGGGTGCGCCAGGCGCCAGGACGGGAAGGTGTTGGTGGAGAACCGCTGGTGGACCAGCGCCAGCGCCGACTCCGTCAAGGGGTCCGTCAGATCCTTGTAGAAAGAGCCCACCTGGGGCGCCAGAAGCAGGCCCTTGTAGACCACCGTCCGCGTCGACAGCGACGGGATGTAGAGCTCTGTCAGGCCCGGCAGGTTGCGTTTGACGGCCAGTTCCCGGAGCGGGTTCTGGGTCTGCTTGCGCACCGCCAGCAGCTTGCGCTCGTGGGCGTCCTGGTCGCGGACGTTGGGCCCGCGCCCGATGATCGCCTGGCGGATCACCGGCATCTGCGCCAGCACCGCCTCGCCCAGGCCCGTGGTGTCGGTCGGCACGTCGCGCCAGCCGATCAGCGGCTGCTTCTCGACGGCCAGGAAGTGCTCCAGCTGGGCGCAGGCCATGGCGCGCGCGGCCTCGTCCTGCGGCAGGAAGCACATGGCGACCGCATATTCCCCGGCCGCGGGCAGGGTCAGGCCCTGCCCTTCCGCCCAGGCGCGCAGCAGGGCGTCGGGGATCTGGATCAGGCAGCCGGCGCCGTCGCCGACCAGCGGGTCGGCGCCCACCGCGCCGCGGTGGTCGAGGTTGACCAGGATCTGCAGGCCGGCCTCGATCACCTCGTGCGATTTACGGCCCTTGATGTTGGCCACAAAGCCCACGCCGCACGAGTCATGCTCGTTCGCCGGATCGTACAGTCCCTGCTTCCGGGGGAACCCCATAACGTCCTCTCAAACCAAGCGCTCTACCCACGCCGAAACGCGGCCGAACCTCCCATTTTTGAGAAGCAGACCGTGATCGAGGGCATTTACCCGGCAAGATCGCCCCTTGTCGATGGGCCGAAAGCTGAAGCTGAGGAAGATTTTTCTAATGCCCGCGGCGGGGCGCCTAAGGCGCCGCGACCGTCGGCTTGCCCGCGCATCCGATCCAGCCCGCGCCCGCGCGGCGGTAGAGGGTGAGTGTGTAGACGCCGACCGGCAGCTTGCGGATGTAGAAGGTCCTGACAAAGCCGCTCTGCTCGCCGAACGGGTTCTTGTAGTAGGCCGCGACGTCCGGTCGCCGCTTGTCCATGCGGAGCTGGCCGACGAAGGCGCCGCCCGGGCCCTTCAGGACGATGAACCCCTCCGGCGCCGTGATCTGCGTGCCGAGTTCCGAGAGCCAGCCGGAGGTGGCGAAGGTCGCCTCCCCGCCCTGGCCGGGCGTCAAGGTCGCGAGTTCGACATTGCAGTTCCCGGAAGTCTGCGCCGAGGCGATGATCGCGGCCGTCTTGGCGTCAGGCGGGAGCAGTGTCGGCATGGCGGCAGCCTGCGGCGCCGGACGCGGCGGGGCCACCGAGCCGAGCACCCGGTCGATGCGCGCGACAGCTTCGGCGGAGGCCGGCGGGCCTTCCCCTTCGCCCAGCCGCACGCCGGATTCGATGACCTCCCAGATCACGATGTTGGGCTTGAAGCGGTCGATCAGGTCCTGGCGCCAGAAGCCGTCCTGGTTGTGGGACAGCACGATGCGGCTGAAGTGCGGGAGGAGGAACGGCAGGAGCTCGTTGGAGAACGAATCCCGCGTCATCAGGAGCACCGGCTTGCCCACCCCCCCGGTGTCGATCACCTGCGGCCCGGTCCAGTCGACCTTCGGGCTCAGATAGGTGATGCGGCGCCTGGCCTCGCCCGGCAGGTTGTCGAGATGCGGGTAGTCGAGGCGGACGAAGCTCGCGACCCCCAGCATCAGCGCCATGTCCCGCGGCACGAGCGCGAGATCGACCTTCTGGAAGTCGGAGAGGGGCTTCGGACCATCGGTGAGGCCCATGGCGTGCAGCCGGTTCATCAGGCCGACGTAGCCGGCATAGGCGCCGTAGCCGGTCCAGTGGGTGTCGTGGGCGCTGAAGGTCTTCTGGCCGGCGTCGGTGGCCTGCTTGACCTGCGGGTAGAGGTAGAGCACCTCGCCTGCGCCCGTGGCCCGGGCCAGTTTCGGCAGGGCGATCGATGCCCGCTCGGGGCTTGGGCCGTGGTACCAGGCCGGGCCGTGCTGCGGGTAGGTGGTCTCTTTCGACGGCGGCGTGACGATGAGATAGGGCGCACCGTGGGCGCGGGCGTACTCGGTGCGGCCCGCGAGCGTGATCAGCCAGCTCCTCTCCTGAGGCCCGAGCAGGGGCGGATCGCCGCGCGCGCCGCCCAGGTGCGTGTCGTCGTCGTAGAACAGCCAGCCGTCACGGCCGACGATCACTCGGCTCGACCCGCTGACGCCGGCCGTCAGGCGCAAGAGGTTGAGCACGCCGATCAGGTACGGGCGGATCGGGAAGCGGTCGGCCACATAGGCGTCGGCGGCCTTGCGGAAGGCCTTCACGTCCTCGATGCGATTCGGCCAGGCCGGGCGCTGGGCCAGCACCCGGTTCTCCTGGATGCCCGGCGGCCGCATCCACAGCGGCGCGAGCCACGCCGCGGCCATCAGGACCAGGATGGTCCCGACCAGCAGCCGCCAATGGAGGCGTGGGGCGTTCACCGGTCTTCAGAACCTGAAATAGAGGAAGGGGTTGAGGGTCGATCCCACCAGGATCGCGATGGAGATCACGAAGCCCGCCGCCAGCAGCGGGATCGGCAGGGCGTACACGCTGCGGGTCTCCAGGCGGCCGGGCAGGTCGGGCCTGGGCGGCTCGGCGCGGCGCGCGCGCAGGCGTTCCATCAGCGCCGGGAGGAGCGGCGCCGCCAGCAGCGTCCCCGCGGCCAAGGCTGCGACCGACTGGGCGTTCAGCAGGATGGAGAGTGCGGCGTCAGGCGCCAGGAACCGGCCCGGCTGGGCCATCGCGGCCAGGTAGTGCAGGGCGTCCGGCAGGCTGTCGGCGCGGAAGAACACCCAGCCCACCATCACCACCAGCACGGCGTAAAGGCGCCGCAACGGCCGGGGCGCGGCCTGCAGCGCGCGTCCGAAGCCGAACCGCTCCAGCATCAGGAAACCGCCGTGGTACAGCCCCCAGACGATGAACCGCCAGGCCGCTCCGTGCCAAAGGCCGGTGAGGAAGAAGACGATCAGCAGGTTGCGGACGGTCTGGAGCTGGCCGCCCCGGTTGCCGCCCAAGGGGATGTAGACGTAGTCGCGAAACCAGGACGACAGGCTCATGTGCCAGCGCCGCCAGAAGTCGGTGATCGACTGGGCGGCGTAGGGGTAGTCGAAGTTCTTCGGGAAGGTGAAACCCAGCAGGAAGGCCAGGCCGATGGCCATGTTCGAATAGCCGCAGAAGTCGAAGTAGATCTGTAGGGTGTAGGCCCAGACGCCCAGCCAGGCGGTGGTCGCGTCGAGGCCTAAGAGGTCGGCGGCGAAGGCGTGGTCGGCCAGCGGCGCCACGGTGTTGGCGATCAGCACCTTCTGGCACAGGCCGACGATGAAATACTGCACGCCGAGGCCGATGTGGGCGGTCTTGCGCCGGTCGCCGTGCATCTCGTCGCGGATGTCGGCGTAGCGCACGATGGGCCCGGCGATCAGGTGCGGGAACATCAGGATGTAGGCGGCGAAGCGGGTCAGGTCGCGCTCCACCTTCACCGAGCCGCGGTGCACGTCGATGGCGTAGCTGACCAGCTGGAAGGTGAAGAACGAGATGCCGAGCGGCAGCGCCTGGTGCACCTCGGGCAGCGGCGCGTTGGGCAGCAGCCGGTTGAGGTTATGGGCCAGGAACTCGGAATATTTGAAGAAGCCCAGCACTGCGAAATCGACGACCACCAGGCTGGCCAGGATGGCCACCCGCCGCCGCCGATCCACAGTCGCGTCCACCCAGCGTGAGCCTGTGTAGTTCAGGCCGATCAGGCCCAGCAGCAGGAAGACGTAGGCCCCCTCGCCCCAGACGTAGAAGGCCGCGCTGCCGGCCAGCAGCGCGCCGGCCCGCCAGCCCGAGACGTAGTAGCCGAGCAGGAAGAACGGCAGGAAATAGAAGATGAAGATGACCGAACTGAAGACCACGCCCTAAGCCCCTACCCTCCCCGTCGGCGCGATCAGGATTTCGGTGCGGGGGTCTTGGGCGCCGCGGCCGGAGCCGCAGCCGCGACAGGCCCAAGCGCGGCCGGATCGGGGCTTTCGGCGATGGCGATCTGATGGATGAGAAAGGCGCCGCCGGGTTTGTCCTCCACGTCCAAGCGGATCTGGTCGATGGTCGACTGCGTCCAGTCCGGCGCGCCCGCCGCCTGGCGGCTCATGTCGTAGACGAGCGTGGTGGTCTCACCCACATGGGGATCGGCGCCGAAGAGCGGCTTGCCGAGGAAGTTGATCGTCTCCGGGTGGTTGACGGTCGAATAGTAAAGCGCGCCGTCCCAGGCGGCGGCCGGCGCCGTCCGGGTCAGGCGAACGAGCACGAGCGGATACTGCCCGCCAGGCACGTTCAGCCCGCGCGGCGAGCGGATCGTCGGGTCGGCCATGGTCACGGCGATGCCCTGGCCGGGCGCGGGCGTGATTCTGCTGCCCATCGCGGTGAAGCCCTCGGTCGAGCCGTCGAAGGTCCAGAGCTTGACGGTCTTCAGGGGCTTGCCGCCGAGCTCGAAATCGCCCGCGGCCGCGTTCCACCGGACCGGGCCGGCGCGCTCGACCGTGGGTTCGGCCGCCGCAGGGGCTCGAGCCTTGTCGGCGGGGCGATGGCACGCGGCCAGCAGGGCTGACGCCGCAACCAGGGCCACCGAGGGGCCGATCCAGGACTGGCGCTTCACCGGGCGGTCTCCGTCAGCAGCGGCCGCGCGGGCGGCCGGAATCGACCTGAGGTTTAGCATGGCCGCGCTCGCGGGCCATGCCGCCCGGCTGCAAAACGCAAGCGCCGGCGCCCGTTGACAGCCGTCGAGGAGCGCTCATCCTCGGCGACCGAGGATATCCGGGGGAGGTTTCAGATGTCGGCGACGAACGCGGCGGCGGCCGAGCGCCATGTCTCCATCGACGCGGTGCGGGGCTTCGCGGTCCTGGGCATCCTGCTGATGAACATCGTGGGCATGGGCCTGCCGTCCTTCGCCTACCTCGACCCGACCTACGCCGGCGGCTCGACGGGAGCCGACCTGTGGACCTGGGCGGTCAACAATGTGCTGACCGACGGCAAGATGCGGGCGCTCTTCACCATGCTGTTCGGCGCGAGCGCCGTGCTGATCGCGCAGCGGGCTGAGGGCAACCAGCCCGGGCCGGCGCAGACCCATTACCGGCGGATGTTCTGGCTGTTCGTGTTCGGCATGGTCCACGCCTACTTCCTGTGGTGGGGCGACATCCTGGTCACCTACGCAGTGGCCGGCCTGTTCATCTTCCCATTCCGCAAGCTCGACGCCCGGGTCCAGATCGGGGTGGGCGTGGCCATCCTCGCGGCCCTGCTGACCAAGAACGCCATCGAAGCCAACCAGCTGATCGCGTTGCACGACGCAGCGGCGGCGCCCGGCGCGTCGGCGGCGGTCGTGAAGGCCTGGCAGGAGGCGTCGCAGAGCATCATCGTGCCGCCAGGCATGAAGGCCGCCGAGCTGGCCGGATTTGGCGGCGGGTTCATGGACGCCCTGAAGGCGCGCACCACCATGTCGCTGCTCATGCAGCTGGTGATTGCGCCGCCCGACGCCCTGCCTGAGGCCATCGGCCAGATGTTCGTCGGCATGGGCCTCTTCCGCCTGGGCTTCTTCACCCTGGGCTGGTCGAGCCGCGCCTATCTGGCGATGATCGCGGTGGGCTATCTGATCGCCGCGCCGGCCACCGCCTGGGTCGCCATGCGGATCTACCAGGACGGGTTCGAGCCGCTCTCGCTGCATCGCTGGGAGGTGTGGCAGCAGGTCTCGCGGCCGCTCATCGCGCTGGCCCACGCCAGCGTGCTGCTGCTGATCGTGCGGTCCGGCGCGGCGCAGGCCCTTGTAGACCGGCTGGCGGCCGCCGGGCGGATGGCGTTCAGCAACTACCTGATGACCTCGATCATCACGACGCTGGTGTTCTGCGGCTTTGGCCTGGGGCTTTACGGCAAGCTGTCGCGGTTCCAGGAGCTGGCGGTCGTGGCCGGCGTCTGGGTGTTCATCCTGGCCTGGAGCAAGCCCTGGCTGGCGCGCTTCCACTACGGGCCGTTCGAGTGGGCCTGGCGCTCGCTGGTGCGCTGGAGGCCGCAGCCGTTCGTGCGCCGACGCCCGGGCCCCGCCACCGCTCCGGCCTAAGACGGGATGCGGGGCGCTTCGCGATGGTACCGCCTCCCTGGCTTGAACAGGGGACCTCTAGATCCACAATCTAGCGCTCTAACCAACTGAGCTAAGGCGGCGCATCGCGAGGGGCGGTTCTAGTCGGGCGCCGGCTATCGATCAAGCCGTCGGCGCCGCCCAAGGTTCAATCGGCGAGCAGGGGACGGCGATAGCGGCGGCTGCCGGCCAGTTCGCGGCCGTCGCGCAGGCGCACCAGGAAGTCGCCGGTGGGCTTGGACTCCACGGCCGCCACGGCTTCTCGCCGGACCAGCCGCGAGCGATGGATGCGCACGAAGCCCGCGGTCTGCAGCCGCCGCTCCATCTCGGCGAGCGAGGCGCGATGCAGCAGGCCTGCGCCGCCGCGGTGCAGCTCCACATAGTTGCCCGCCGCCTCCACCCAGACGACGTCGGCGAGCGGCACGAAATGCCGCCGGGCGCCGTCGCGGACCTCCAGCACGTCCGGGGGCGACGCCGCCGCGGCCTGGGGCCTAGCCCGCAGCCGCCGCCAGGCCACGTAGATCGCGACGATGGCGGCATAGACCAGCAGGTCCTTGCGCAGCTCGTACGGCCAGTCGCCGAGCGGGCCGAAGGCGTCGTAGTAGCGGTTCAGCGCCGCGTAGATCGCCCAGCGGATGGCGCCGATCGCCAGCACGTGGACGAGGGAGACGCCACACGCCGCGACCAGATGGATCGCGAGCTTGGGCAGATAGGGCGGGTCGGCGGGCCAGACGCGCCGGACCAGGGCCAGGATCAGGGGCGAGAGCGACAGGAAGACGAGGCCACTCGATCCCTCCCAGACCATCGGCTCCCACAGTTCGCGCGGACGGCCGGCGCGCTTCAACTCGTCAAAGATGTTGAGCGCGTTGAAGGACAGGAAGACGAGCAGGACGGCCGCGGTGATCGCGATGAACAGCAGGTTCCCGCGCGCGTCGGGGTCCCGCGCCCCGGAGGCCGGATCGGCCTGGCGGTCTTCAGCTTGGCTCACCGTCGCCCCATCCTCCCCGCCCGATCACACGACGCGCCGCAGCATGGGTCGTCGGCGCGCCCCTGTGAAGGGACCTTTCGGACAAAGAAAAAGCCCCGGAGGCTCGCGCCGCCGGGGCTTGATCCTGGTCCGTTCGCAGCGGGTCAGCCCTTCGGCAGGACCCACCGGAGCGGGATGCGAACCGTGCCGCCGTCGACGGGCGCGCCGTCCTTCGACAGCGGGCGCATCTTGAACAGCTTGCTCGCCTTGATCGTCGCGTCGCCGAACCCGGCCTCCGGCGGGCTTTCGGACACCACCGAGCAATTGTCGAGGGTGCCGCGCGCGTTCACCGTGCAGCTGATGGTCGCCGTGCCTTCGATGCTCATGCGCGAGGCCCGTTCGGGGTAGTAGCGCGAGAGCGCCTCGGCATCCGGCTTCCGCGACCAGTCGGGCTGGGTGATGACCGACTCGCGAACCGGGGTCGGCGGCGGCGGGGCCGGCGGCTTCGGTTCCTCGATGCGGTGCTCCACCGGCGGAACCGGCAGCGGCGGGATCGAGGGCATGTCGGGCACCGCGACCGGCGGCCGGGGCTGCAGCTTCGGGGGCGGCGGCGGCGGCGTGTTCGGCGGCGGCGGAGGCGGCG
>NZ_JAQGIZ010000165.1 GCF_028290885.1 Phenylobacterium sp. | reverse complement strand
GAGGATTTCGCGAGCGCGTCCGGCAGGTGCTTGTCGGCGATCTCGCCCAGCAGTGGCGTGGTGACGAGGCCCACGGCCAGCGATCCGGCGGCGGCCATCAGGCCCAGGCCCAGCGCCCCGGTCTTCGGCGTCCGCTCGGCGACGAAGCCCATCATGGTCGGCCAGACGATGGCGATGCCGATGGCGAACACCAGGGCCGTGATGATCGTCTGCGCTGGCGTCGCCGCATAGCTGAGGCCGAGCAGGCCCAGGCCCGCCACGCCCGTCGAGGTCATCAGCACGATCGGCGGCGAGACGCGGGCCAGGATGGCGTGGGCGTTGGCCCGGGTGACCGCCATGACGCCGTTGACCATCACCAGCACCAGGATGCCGGGCAGTCCGCCGGCCTGCAGCACGGCCGGGATCCAGCGGTTGGGGCCGAGCTCAAGGCTCATGGTGATGCTCATCAGCGCCAGGAACATCCACAAGAGCGGCGAGGTGGCGGCAGCCTTGAAGGCGTCCGACAGCTTGTGCCCGGCGGCGGCGGCCTCGGTCGGCGGGAACTTCTCGCGCAGGAAGACGACGCCGTAGGCCAGCGCCGGGATCAGTACGATCAGCATCTTGGCCCGCCAGTCGGCGTGGACCTGGTCCAGCCCCCAACAGGCGAGGCCGCCTAAGACGATGCCGCCCGGGAACCACAGGTGCATGCGGTTGAGCATGCCGGCCTTGCGGTCGGGGAACAGGGTGGCGGTCAGCGGATTGCACACCGCCTCGATCACCCCGTTGGCCACGGCCAGCACCAGGGCGCCGGCGATCAGACTCTGAAAGCCGGTGGCGAAGACGAACAGCAGCACGCCGGCCACATGGCCCGCCAGCGCCAGCCGCAGCAGGTTGCGCATGCCCACCAGGTCGCAGAGCGAGGAGAAGGAGATCTGGCTGATCGCCATGCCCCAGAGCCCGGCCCCGCCGATCAGGCCCACCTGGGCGTTGTCCAGCAGGAACTCGGTCTTCAGCTGGTACATGACCGCCGAGAGCGCGGCGAAGCTGAAGGCGAGCGCGGTGATGGCGGTGCAACTGCCTAAGAAAAGTCGTCCCGGTCGGATGGCGGTATCGGCCACGCGCGTCCCCCTCGCATGTCTTTTGCGGCGGAACGTGGCATTGGTCGGCGGGCCTGTCGAGCGCCCGTCGGCGGCGGCTACTGCGGCGGAGAGCCGCCTCCGCCGCAGTCGAAGCCCTGGTCGCGCGGTCGCTTCTTGATTCCCGCTGTCAACGGGCGACGCTGGCCCGGGCGCGCTGCAGGTGGGCGCGGTGGCCGTCGTCCTGGTCGGGGTCGTTGAGGGCGGCCAGCAGGGCGGCTTTCAACGCGTTGCCCTTGCGCGCGTCGGCGAGCTTCAGGCCATCCGGGCCGGTGACGTAGAAGGCGTCGACGGCGCGCTCGCCGTAGCCGTCGATGTGCGCCGAGAGGATCGAGAGGCCGGCGTCGGCGATGGTGCGGGCGAGCGCCGCCAGCAGCCCCGGCCGGTCGCGCCCGGACGCTTCGACGACTGTCGAAGTCTCCGAGGCCTCGTTGTCGAGCATGACCGCGGGCGTGATCGAGAACGCCGCCGCGCGCCCCAGGTCGGCGGACCGGCGGGCTTCCCCGGGCGCCGGCTCGCCGCGCGCCGCGGCCTCCAGGCTCTCGATCAGCCGGGCCAGCGAGCGGGCGTTGTCGGCGCCATAGGGCTGGCCGGTGACGTCCTGCACATAGAAGACGTCCAGCGCCTGGCCGGCGCGGGAGGTGAACACCCGCGCGCCCACCACGTTGGCGCCGGCGCCGGTGATCGCCCCGGCCAGGTCCACGAACAGCCGCGGACGGTCGATGGCGGCGACCACCACCTCGGCGGCGTTGCGGTCGGCGCGCACCCGGCCCTCGGCGGCGGCGCCCTTGCCGGCGCGCCGCGAGAGCGCCGCATGGGCCAGCACCTCGGCCTCGGTGAAGGCGGAGAAGTAGGCGTCCTCCATGGCGTCGGCCCAGGCCTCGGAGGCCGGGTCGGCCTTCGCTGCCCGCACGCGCGCGTCATAGGCGGCGTTCTCGTGGTAGCGCTTCAGGGCCGCGGCGCTGTCGGAGCCCCGGCCGCCGCGGAACACCGCTTCGGTGGCGCCATAGAGCTCGCGCATCAGCTGGCCCTTCCAGCCGTTCCAGACGCCTGGCCCCACGGCCCGGATGTCGGCGGTGGTCAGCACCAGCAACAGGCGCAGCCGCTCCGGCGTCTCGACGATGCGGGCGAAGTCGCTGACCGTGCGCGGGTCGGAGATGTCGCGCTTCTGGGCGTAGTCGCTCATCACCAGGTGGTGCTCCACCAGCCAGGCCACGAGCTCGATCTTCGAGCGCTCCAGGCCCAGCCGCTCGCAGGCCGAACGCGCCGCCCGCGCGCCGGCCTTCTCCTGGCCGCCCGCCCCGCCCTTGCCGGTGTCGTGCAGCAGCATGGCCAGGTAGAGCGCCTCGCGGTCGACGATCAGCGGCATGATGGCGGTGGAAAGCGGATGGTCGTCGGCGAAGCGGCCGGCGGCGATGTCGGCGATGATCCCCACGGCCCGCAGGGTGTGCTCGTCCACCGTGTAGGAGTGGTACATGTTGAACTGCATCTGGGCGACGATCCGCCCGAACTCCGGCAGGTAGCGGCCGAGCACGCCGGCCTCGGTCATCAGCGTCAGGCTCCGCTGCGGATCGCGGCCGTGGGCGAGGATCGAGAGGAACACCTTCGCCGCGTGCGGATCGCGGCGGACCGCCGAGGTGATCAGGAGCGTGCCCCGCGTGGCGGCGGTGAAGGCGTCGGGGTGCAGATCGAGATTGCGCTCGTCGGCGATCTTGAACAGGCGCAGCAGGTTCACCGGGTCGCGCTCGAAGGTCTCCGGACTGTCGATGGCGAGGCGCCCGCCGATCTCGTGGAAGCCCGGCTCGTCCAGCGGCTTCTTCTTCGGCCGCCGCTTGGGCAGCAGGCGCGAGATGCCGGTCGGCCTGCTCTTCACCCGTTCGGCCTCCAGCTTGGCGGCGAACACCCGGGTGAGCGCGCCGACCTCCTTGGCGATCAGGAAATACCGCCGCATGAACCGCTCGACCGCCGGGGCGTCGCCGCGGTCGCCGTAGCCCATCCGCCGGGCGATCTCCGGCTGCAGGTCGAAGGTCAGCCGCTCCTCCGGCCGGCCGGTGGTGAAGTGCAGGTGCGCCCGCACCGCCCACAGGAAGTCGAAGGCCTGGATGAAGGCGCGCACTTCGCGGCGCTCGAACATCTCCAGCTGCAGCACCTTCTCGATGGACTGGCCGGGGTGCAGGTACTGGGCGATCCAGAACAGGGTGTTGAGGTCGCGAAGCCCGCCCTTCCCCTCCTTGATGTTGGGCTCGACCATGTAGCGGCTGGCCCCGGCCCGGGCATGGCGTTCGTCCCGCTCCTTCAGCTTGGCGGCGACGAACGCGGCGCCGGTGCCCTTCACCACCTCGTTCTGGAAGCGGCGGATCAGCTCGGCGGCCAGCTTCTCGTCGCCGGCCAGGCGCCGGGCCTCCAGGATCGACGTGCGGATGGTGAAGTCCTCGCGGGCCAGCTTCACACACTCTTCGATAGTCCTCGAAGCGTGTCCGACTTTGAAGCCCAGGTCCCACAAGGCGTAGAGCATGTATTCGATGACGCTCTCGGCGTGCGCCGTCTGCTTGTAGGGACGCACGAACAGCAGATCGATGTCGGAGAAGGGCGCCAGCGTGCCGCGGCCATACCCGCCGACGGCCATCAGGGCCAGACGCTCGCCTTCTGTCGGGTTGCGGGCGCGGAACACGTGGACGGTGGTGAAGTCCCAGAGCGCGGTGATCACCTCGTCGGTGACCCCGGAGAGCAGCCGGGCGGTCTCGATGCCGCCGGCCCCGTTCTCCAGCCGCTCCTTGGCGATCATCCGGCCGCGGAACAGGGCGGCCTTGAGGATCTCCAGCGCGGCCTTGCGCTGGGCGACGTCGTCGCCGGAGGCTTCCAGGGCGGCGGCGGAGAGCTGGGTCCGCAGCCGCACGCCGTCGACGACATATTCCAGGCGGGTCGGGCGAAGGCGGGGCGGCATGAGCGGGATATAGGACGCTTTGTCCTAACCCGCCCCTGCCGAGTTTCTCAGCCGCCTTGCGGGTTCCGGTGGAGGCTGGCCGAACGGGCCACGCCGGCCAGTATCGGCAAGGCGACGCAGGCGCCGATCGCGAGGCCCAGCGCATTGCCGTCATGGAGCAGGAAGCCGAGCGCGATCAGCGCCAGGCCGCCCAGCACCATGCCCAGCCCGGTGAAGCGGTGGGTCTTGTCCCACACCGTCGCGTCGGCGAGCGTCCATGGCGTGCGCAGGCCGAAGAACGCGTTCTGGCGCGCCTTGCCCAGATAGTTGCCCATGCCGAGCAGCAGCACCCCAGTGGCGATGGCCGCCGGCCGCATGACGTTGAAAGCCGGGTCGAGGGCGCGGGCGATCAAGGTGACCTCGATGACCAGCAGCAGGCCGGCGACGCCAATCACCGTGATGTCCAACGGCTTGGCCGCCCGCTCCGCCCCGCGCCCGCCCAGGGTCGGCGCGAGCGTCAGGGTGGCGGTGACAAACGCTGCGATCAGCGGGATGAGGGCCAAGGCGGAGCGCGAGCTTTGCAGATGCCGGTGGCCGTCGAGCCCGAGGTAGTTGACGGGCACGCCGTTCGGCAAGGCGGTCCACGCCCAGAGCGCGATGCCCGCGGTGACTGCGACCAGGACGGTCGCGATCCAGGTGGCGCTGGTTATGCGCATCAGCCTTCTCCCTTGCTTGGCTTGGAAGCAGCCGCGGCGCTTTTGGCGGCGTGCGGCTTGTCGAGGAATTTGAAGGCGCCCATCAGCGCCGTCAGCGCCTCTTCGAGCACCGAGACGTTCAGGCGGTAGATGATGGTCGTGCCGATCTTTTCGGGGCTCACTAGGCCCGCCTCACGCAGCACGGCGAAGTGGCCGGAGAGCGTCGGCTTGGCGAGCCGGAAATGCTCGGCGATCTGGCCCGCGCTCATCTCGCGCTCGCGCAGCAGTTCGAGGATGCGGCGGCGGGTGGGATCGGCGAGGGCTTTGTAGACTTCCGACATGACAAGTTCCGTATTTCGCTAAGAAACAAAATACTGGACAACGCGGGCGGCGCAAGGGTTATTTTGGTTGATGGCGAAATAGCTCGGTGCTCGTACCGGCGACGGCCTTCCCCCGTACCGGGAAGGCGGAATTACCCGCCCACCAGCCCCTTCAGCCGGTAGAGCGCGTCCATCGCTTCGCGCGGGCTCATGCCGTCGGGATCCATCACCCGCAGCGCCTCCTCCGCGGGGCTGGGCCCGTACGACGCGGCGGGATCAGCCACCGCCGCGAACAGCGGCAGGTCGTCGAGGTGGGCCGGGGCGCCGGCTTCGCGCTCCAGGCGCTCCAGCACGTCGCGGGCGCGGGCGACCACGGGGCCGGGCACGCCGGCGAGCTTGGCGACCTGCACGCCATAGCTGCGGTCGGCGGGGCCGGGCCCGGCCTCGTGCAGGAAGATCAGCTCGCCGTTCCACTCCTTGGCCTTCAGGGAGAGGTTGGCGACATAGGCCAGCCGCTGCTCCAGGACGGCGAGCTCATGATAGTGCGTGGCGAACAGCGCCCGGCAGCGGTTGGTCTCGTGCAAGGCCTCGGCGCAGGCCCAGGCGATGGCCAGGCCGTCGTAGGTGGCGGTGCCGCGGCCGATCTCGTCGAGGATCACCAAGGACCTGGGCGTCGCCTGGGTCAGGATCGCGGCGGTCTCGACCATCTCGGCCATGAAGGTCGAGCGGCCGCGGGCCAGGTCGTCGCCGGCGCCGACGCGGCTGAACAGCCGGTCGACCACGCCCAGCCGCAGGCGCCTGGCCGGCACGAAGCAGCCGGCCTGGGCGAGCACGGCCAAGAGCGCGTTCTGGCGCAGGAAGGTCGACTT
>NZ_JAQGIZ010000201.1 GCF_028290885.1 Phenylobacterium sp. | reverse complement strand
GGACCAATAGACACGACGCTCTCGGGCGATGCGCTGACCATCGGTGTCTATGGGTCCCGGTCTTCGCTGGCGCGAAACCGGGATGACACCGAAGGAGAAATCAGAAGATCGCGTAGCCGCCGTCGATGAGGAAGCTGTCGCCGGTGTGGAAACTGGACGCGTCCGACGCCAGGTAGACCGCCATGCCGCCAAAGTCCTCCGGCTCGCCCCAGCGGCGGAACGGCACGCGCTTGATGACCGCGTCGTTGAACTTGTCGTTGCCCTGGGCGCCGGCGGTCATGTCGGTGGCGATCCAGCCCGGCAGGATGGCGTTGGCGCGCACGCCGTAGCGAGCGTGCTCCACGGCGATGGCGCGGATCATTGAAATCACGGCGCCCTTGGTCGAGGCGTAGGCCTCGTTGCGCGCGGCCCCGTCGATGGCGCTGAGCGATGAGGTGACCACCAGCGAGCCGCCGGGGTCGCCGGCCCCCGCCCGCTCGACCATGTGCTTGCAGGCCTCGCGGAAGGTGAAGAAGACCCCGTCCAGGTTCACCGACAGCACGCGCCGGTAGGTCTCGGTGGAGAACTCGGCGAAGGACTTGGCCCCGCCGCCGACGCCGGCGTTGGCGATCACTGTGTCGACGCGGCCCATCTTGCCGACCGCCTCGGCCATGCCGGCGGTCACCTGGGCCTCGTCCGCCACGTCTATCTTCTGGGTCACCACCTTGACGCCATGGGCCTTGAGCTGGTCCTCGGCGGCTGCGTTCTTCTCAGCGTTGGTGCCCCAGATCACGATGGCTGCCCCGGCCTGGGCCATGGCGTCGGCCATGCCGAGCCCGATGCCGCCATTGCCGCCGGTGACCAGCGCCACCTTGCCTGTCAGGTCGAACGGCTTGTAGGCCATGACCGCTACCTCCCTCTTTTCGTTGCTATTGCGCGGTCCAGCCGCCATCGATGACGAACGACCCGCCGGTCGCCGACGCCCCCAGGTCGGAGACCAGATAGAGCAGCTGTCCGGCCAGGTGGCGATATTCCACGAAGGTCTTGTTGGGCTGGGCAGCCAGGATCACGTCCTCGATCACCCGGTCCTCCGGGATGCCGCGGGTCTTGGCCTGGTCGACCACCTGGGCCTCGATCAGCGGCGTCTTCACATAGCCCGGGCAGATGCAGTTCACTGTGACGCCGGTCCGCGCAAGCTCCACGGCGCAGGCCTTGGTGAAGCCCACCACGCCGAACTTGGCGGCCACATAGGGCGCCTTGAACGCCGAGGCGACCAGGCCGTGGGCCGAGGCGATGTTGACGATTCGTCCGCGCCCCTGGGCCTTCATGATCGGGATCGCCGCCTTGGTGGCGTGGAAGGTCGAGGACAGGATCACCGCGATCAGGGCGTCCCACTTCTCCTCCGGGTATTCGTCGACCGGGGCGACGTGCTGGATGCCGGCGTTGTTCACCAGGATGTCGAGGCGGCCGAACTCCTTGTGCGCATAGGCGATCAGGTCGGCCACCTCGTTCGGCCTGGTCATGTCCGCGCCGCGGTAGCGGACCGCGGCGTTGGTCTTCTGCTGGATCGCCAACCGGTCGGCCTCGATCTTGGCCGGGTCGCCGAAGCCGTTCAGCACCACGTTGACGCCCTGCTCGGCGAGCGCGGTGGCCAGCGCCTGGCCGATGCCGCTGGTGGAGCCGGTGATCACTGCCACCTGGCCCTCGAGCTTGTAGTCCACGGCCATGGTCAGGCCTCCTCTTTGAGCCGGGCCCGTTTCTGGGCGACGGGCGGCGGCTGGGGCCGGGCGAAGGTGAACTCGTCGTCGGTGGAGAGCGGGCCCACGAACCGGTAGCCGTCGCGGTCGAAGGCCTTAAGGTCGGCGGCGCGCTCGATGCGGTTGTCGATGGCGAAGCGGGCCATGGCGCCCCGCGCCCGCTTGGCGAAGAAGGAGATGATCCGCGCCTCGCCGTCCTTCTCCTCGAGAAATTTGCAGGTCAGAACCGGGGCTTTCAGCGCCGCGCGGTCGACCGCGCCGAAGTACTCCTGGCTCGCGCAGTTCACGACTGCGCGCTGCTTGTGGCCCGCCAGCGCCGCATCCAGCGCCTGCGACACGCGCGGGCCCCAGAAGTCATAGAGGCTCAGCCCCCGCCGCGTCTTGAGCCGCACGCCCATCTCCAGCCGGTAGGGCTGGATGGCGTCCAGCGGCCTCAGCACCCCATAGAGCCCTGACAGGATCCGCACGTGGTCCTGCGCCCAGGCCAGCGCCTTCCTGTCGAGCTCGCGGGCCTTGAGGCCCATGTAGACGTCGCCGTTGAAAGCGAAGGCCGTCTGCAGCCCGTCCTCGCTGTCCGGCTGGAAGGCCTGGAAGCGCTCGCGGTTAAGTTTCGCGAGGCTGTCGGAGAGGTCCATCATCCGTTTCAGGTCGATGACCCTGAGTTTCTTGGCGACCTTGGCGAGTTCGGCGGTCTGGTCGGCCAGCTCCGGCGCGGTCAGCGGCGCGGCGACCGGCGCGGCGGTGAAGTCGAGCGCCTTGGCCGGGGAGAGGACGATGAGCATGGCCGATGCTTTGCCGCGTCCGGGGCGCCAAGCCAATACCTCGTGATCCGATTAGAACAGCACCCGCGGGTTCATGATCCGCTTGGGGTCCAGCGCGCGCCGGATGGCCGAGAGCGCCTCGATCTCCACCACGGATTTGTAGCGCCGCGCCTCCTCGGTCTTCATCGAGCCCAGGCCGTGCTCGGCGCTGATCGACCCGCCCATGGAGGCCACGATGTCGTGGACGATGCGCGAGCCGGCGTCCCGGCGCGCAGCATGCTCGGCGTCCGAGCCACCATCGGGACGCAGCACGTCGTAGTGGATGTTGCCGTCGCCCATGTGGCCGAAGGCGGCGATGCG
>NZ_JAQGIZ010000089.1 GCF_028290885.1 Phenylobacterium sp. | reverse complement strand
TCCAGGCCGGCCGCCGCGCGGATGCGCTCCCACGGCCGCTGCAGGTTGACGAAGTGCCCGCTCCCCCACTCGCCGGGCAGGACGTATTCGGCGTTGGAGCCCTGAGGGCAGATGCCGTCGATCACCTTCAGGGCGGGCGCGCCGATGTGGACGATCTTATAGCCCGTCTTGCTGTCGGGCAGCCGCAGGCACCGGTGGTGCCGGTCGACGTAGGATGGCTTCAGCGTGAGGATTTCGGTCTTGCGGCACCCGGTGAGCACCAGGAGCCGGATGGCGGCGATCGCCGAGCGCGGCATCACCCCGAGGGCTTCCGCCGCCGCCAACGCCTCGCCGAGGCGGGCGATCTCGGCCGGGGACAAGAAGCGCTCCAGCTTCTTCTCGGGGAAGCGCCGGACGCGGAAGGCTGGATTGTCGGCCCGAAGGCCGCGCGCGACCGCGAAGCCCAAGGCGGCCGACAGCGTCTGCACCGTTGAGTTGGCGGCGCCCTTCCCGCCCCGGACGCGCGAAAGGCCCTTCTTCTTTCCGGTCCTCGCCGTCGTCCGCGTCTTGCCGGCGGCCACCGCGGCCAGCAGGTGATCGATGTCCTGGCGCACGACCAGGCTGGCGCGCTTGGTCCCCAGGAGCGGCTTGATGTGGTTTTCGATGTCGGACCGCGCGGCGGTCACGGAGCTTTCCTTGCGGGTGGCGAGGCCCTCGGCCAGGTAGAGGTCGCAGAGCTGGGCGATCGTGAGTTCGCGGCGTGACGCCACCTTGATGTCGAGCGGGTCCTCGCCGCCGGCGATCTGGCCCACCAGGACACGGGCGCGGTCGCGCGCGGTCTCAACCGTCCAGGGCGAGCCGTGTGCGCCGATCTGATAGCGCCGGGTGCGGCCGCCGAACCGGTACTGCAGGATATAGCCGCGGTGGCCGCCGGGCCGGATCCGGACCCCGAAGCCGGAGACGTCGGCGTCCCAGATCTTCACCTCCCGGGGTCCCGGCTCAGCCCCTTCGACGATCTTGCGGGTCAGTCTGACGCGGCGCTCCGACATGCCTCAACTCGACTCTACGCGGCGCCCCAATTCTGCGGCCCCGGACGAGGCTGGGCAGCACATGGGCAGCACTTTGACGAAAATTACAGCGTATAGCGTCGCACAGTCGGCGAAGTAAGTCAATGATTTTGCTAAGTAAATCGTAGAATAGCGTAGAATCGGAAAAGGCTTGGACGCGCTTGGTAAGGCTGAGGTCCAGGGTTCGAATCCCTGTCGTGGCACCATGGTTCCCTCAACGAAATCAAAGCGTTGAGGGAACCACCAATCCTCGCCGGAAATCTCTGGAAATGGCCTGGGAATCGCATGGGTCGGCTCGCGACCGCGAGTCTGGCGAGTTTTGGCAGCCCACTTTCTGGCGCCGCGCCTGATATTTCGGATCGATGAGGCCATCGGCCGGAGAAGGCGATCACCTGGGCCTTGAGGCTTCGATGATTGCGCCGACCGCCGGGCCCTCCCCTCCAGCCGGTCCGGAGAAGGCCCACGAGCCATTGTCGGAGCACGGCTAGGCAGCGCTCCTTGATCTCACCGGCTGGGCGGAGGCGGACGTCCGCGCGGGAGCCGCAGCGGACGGCCGGCTCAGTACCTCATGCGCAGGCCGACCGTGTAGTAGCGGCCGATCGGATCGTCGCCCGTGACGTACTGCGACCCGAAGCCCGGGATGCCGGTGAACGTGGTCGAAGGCGAGATACGCGGAGCCTGATCGAACAGGTTGTTGACGACCAGGAACGCCTGCAGGTCGTGACCGGCGTTCTTGAACCGGTAGGTGACGTTGAGGTCGTGGTACCAGATCGCCGGCAGGTCGGGACCAGCGTAGATCTGCAACGGATTGCCGCTGCGAGCCTGGCTGCTCAGATAGCGCGCCTGCCAGTTGACCGAGACCGGTCCGAGTTCATAGCCGATGGTGCTGGTGACCCGGTCGGCCGAGAGGCCCGCCACGCCTGCTGCGTTGGTGAGCTGCGACGTTGGATAGGAGCGGGTCTTGAGCACCGGCTGGTGGGAGTAGAGCAACCGCAGATCGACGTGGCCGGGCAGCGTCTGGCTGATGTCGGTCAGGTTGACGTCATAATGGGCCTCGACATCGAACCCGTGCGTGTAGGTCTGGGCGATGTTCTGGTTGAGGTTGTAGACCAGCGTCGGGAAGTTGGCCGCGGTGTGGTCGCTGAACGGCAGCGGCCGTACGATGGTCGCGCAGAGGGGCGAGGCGCCGCCGGAGGCTTCGCATTCCTGGAGGATGGCGGTGTTGGCGCCGTTGATCGCCCCGATCGCGTTGGCGATCAGGATATTGTAGTAGTCGAACGACACCGAGAACCTCGGGAGCCAGGCCGGTGTGTAGACCACGCCGGCGGTCGAGGTCCGTGCAACCTCGGGCACCAGGTTAGGGTTGCCGCCGCCCTGCACCTTGATGACGCCGTTCACGCCAGTGTGCGGATCGTTGACGTTCAAGATCGAGATCGTCGTGCCGGAATAAAGATCCGCTAGCGTCGGAGCGCGGATGTCGCGCGACTCCGAGAACCGGAACCGGACGTCCGGAATCGGCTCGTAGTTGAGGCCGATCTTCCAAGTCGTGGCTGGACCGCTGGAACTGTAGTCGGTGTAGCGCACCGCGCCATTCACCTCGAGCTTGTCGACGAGAGGCAGGTCATGCAGCAGCGGGAAGATGGTCTCGCCGCCCACTTCCCAGACGTTGTTGGAGCCCTGTTGCGCGGCCTGAGTGGCATAGGACCACACGCTGGTGGGCGCCGCCCCCAGCCGAATGCCGGTGGTGACGGGCGTGCTGAGAGGGCTGGCGTTGGTGGTCTCCACCAGGCTCTGCGAGCGGAACTCGTAGTTCAAGGCCACCGAGACCGGACCGGCCCAGTTCTGGAATGCGACCCCCGAGATCGTCGCGGCGAAGTCATCGATCTTGTTCAGCGCCTGCCACTGGGTATTGCCGTAGATGAAGGCCTTGGCGGCGGCGCTCGCCGTGTTGGTTCCGAGGAGGTTGATCGGCGCGCATCCCGGATAGAGCCCGGGATTGGTGATCGACACGCGGCAGACGATGTTTCCGCTCGGATCGCGCACCGCGTCCAGCGCAGCGTAGAGGTTGGGATAGTTGATGTTGTTGTCCTGCGCCGACCGGACCCTGGCCTCGCCGTGGGTGTAGTAGACGTCCCAGACGTAGTCCTTGAGGACCGTGCCGGTCAGGCCGGTGGTGACGTTGAAGGTGCTGGTCGTCTGGTTGAGCGTGCTGTCCAGGGCGAGGTCGCGGCTGAGCCGAGACACGGTGAAGCTCGCGACGTTCGCAGCCGTCAGCTGCGCCTGGGCGCTCGCCGGCAGGTAGGGGTTGCCGCTGTAGATGGTGAAGGGTGACGGCGGGGCGTTGGCGCTGCGCTCGTTCGCGGTCCGCTCCTCCGTCCCATTGACCTGGACATAGCCTTTGACGTTGTCGCTGAAGTCATACTCGAACCGACCGAACCCCTGGTCGGTCCGAAGCGGCGCGGTGAGCGACAAGCCGTTGTAGTAGGCGCCGTCGCCGCCGACCGCGATGCCGTTGGTCTTGGTCGGCGTGCCCGGGTTGAAGGGCGCGAGCGTGCTCGTGCCGACGAATTGCTGGCCCTTGAAGGGGCCACTGGTCACCAGCCCGCCATAGGCGGCCGTGGACAGCCGGGCGTTCTGCGTGAGCACGAACGGATTGGCCGCGGTCCCCGCGCCCGTGTAGACCGGCACCGCCGCGCCATAGCCGCGGTCTTCGTGCAGCTTGATGCCCGCGTTCTGGTAGTGCTCGTAGCTCCAGATGAAATGGCCGCGGTCGAACACGTCGCCGCCGCCGGCGATCCCCAGCTTGGTCGACGGCGCGTCGTTGTGGTCGGATATGCCGGTCTGGGCCTCGGCCTTCAGGCCGGTGAACTTGTGGTCGAGGACGAAGTTGACAACGCCGGTCACGGCGTCCGAGCCGTAGACGGCCGAGGCGCCGCCGGTGACGACATCCACCCGCTGGGTCAGCATCTCCGGCAGGGTGTTGGTGTCGACCTGGCCGTTCAGGGTGGTCGGCGGCACACGCCGGCCGTCCATCAGGATCAAGGTGCGGACGGGCCCTAGGGAGCGGAGGCTGAGGAAGTTGCCGACGTAGACGCTGGGCGGCCCGCCGCCGGTCCCATTGCTGGACCCGGCGTTGATCGCCGACCCCGCGAACTGGGGCAACTTGTTCAAGGCGTCAGGGATGGTGGAGGGCGTCGTGGCCTCCAGCTGAGCCGCTGTGGCCACGGTCACCGGCGTCGGCGCGGTGAAGCCGTCCCGGATATGCGTGCCGGTGACCACGACCTCCTCGAGCTGCTGCGGAGCAGCGGCCGCGGGGACCTGCTGGGCCAGCGCCGGCGAGGCCAGCGCCAAGAGACTCGCGCTCCCACATAGCGCTGCAGACAACTTGGTGATCATGCTCCCCCCAGGGTCTATTGATGTCCGCGCCCCCGCTTGGATGGCGGGTTGTTCGCGTGACTGCGTTTCGCACTACAGCAGACCCGTAGACGTTAGCTTCAGCTCGGCTTCAGCAAAATCTATTTGGTAACTTAGCCATAATTGTCGAATTGTTTCGGTTCTAGTCTTAATGTGGCGAATTTGTATTTAGTAAGAACAATAGCGCGCGATGAGAGCTTTCGGAAGCGGTCTTGCGTGCAGCCGATGATCTGAGCCCTTTAGGGCTCTTTTCCGCCCAGCCGAACGGCCGCGGCCTCCAGGCGTTGAAGCATGGCGATCAGGGTGGCCACCTCGTCGGCGCTGAAGCCGGCCAGGATCGCGTCCTCGAGCGCGAGGGCCTTTGGGGCGACCTGATCGTATAGCGCCTGTCCCTGCGCGGTCAGGGCCAGGAGGTGCGAGCGCTTGTCATGCGGATTGGGGGAGCGGCGCATGAGGCCGCGGGCGACCAGCGCGATCGCGGCGCGGCTCACGGTGACCTTGTCCATGCGTGTCGCCGCCCCAAGGTCGAACTGGGTGCCGCCGCCCTTTTCGGCGAGCACGGCGATCAGCCGCCACTCCGGGATGTTCAGGCCGAAAAGCGCCCGGTAGGCCCCGGCGATCACGTCGCTGACCGTATTTGTAGCGATGGAGAGCCGGTACGGCACGAACGCAGCGAGCCGAAGCGCCCGAGGCTTTTGCATGGTCCCGCGCCAATTTCGAATCCTGCGCGATCAGGTCACGAGCCGGCAGCCCGCGTCCAGCGTGGCGCGCCTCACAGAAGGTTTCATTTGACACTAGTTTTCACGCCCAACTAGTATCATTGGATACCACTTGCGCGGAGCCGCGACATGAGTGTCGACCCCAAGAACCCCCTCGGCCTCGACGGCTTCGCGTTCGCCGAGTTCACCTCGCCCGATCCCGACGCGATGGGGGCCCAGTTCGAGCAGCTCGGTTTCGTGCCTGCGGCGCGACGCCCCGACGGCGGCGCCACCGTCTTTCGGCAGGGCCGCATAAAGCTTCTGCTGAGCATGGACACCGAGCAGGCGGCTGAGTTCCGCGGCCTGCATGGGCCCTCGGCGAACGGCATGGGCTTCAACGTCGCCGACGCCGGGCAGGCGCACGCGGCGGCCCTCGCCGGAGGGGCAACCGCGATGGACACCAGCCGAAGCGCCCTGCCCGGCGCCCGGGCGATCGAGGGGATCGGCGGATCGCTGCTCTACCTCATCGACAGCGATCCCTTCGCCGCCTGGGACCAGGTCCCCGGCTGGCGGGAGGCGTCCGCGCAGAACAACGTCGGCCTCGACCTGCTGGACCACCTGACCCACAACGTGCGCCGCGGCGAAATGCGCACCTGGTCGGAGTTCTACAGCAAGCTGTTCGGCTTCGAGGAGCAGAAGTACTTCGACATTAAGGGCCAGGCGACGGGCCTGTTCAGCCAGGCGATGATCGCGCCCGACCGGGCGATTCGCATCCCGCTGAACGAGAGCCAGGACGACAAAAGCCAGATCGAGGAGTTCCTCCGCGAGTACAACGGCGAGGGCATCCAGCACCTGGCGCTGACCACCGACGACATCCATCAGACGGTGGAAAAGCTCCGCGCCTGCGGCGTGCGGCTGCAGGACACCATCGAGACCTATTACGAGCTGGTCGACAAACGTGTCCCCGGCCACGGCGAGGACCTGGCGCGGCTGAAGCGCAACCGCATCCTCATCGACGGGTCGGTGGAGGACGAGGGGATCCTGCTGCAGATCTTCACCGAGAACCTGTTCGGACCGATCTTCTTCGAGATCATCCAGCGCAAGGGCAACGAAGGCTTTGGAAATGGTAACTTCCAGGCCCTGTTTGAATCGATCGAGCTCGACCAGATCCGCCGCGGGGTGATCAAGGTCGACGCCTGATCAGCGCACAAGAGGAGGATCGAGTGACCGTCCATGAAACCATCGGGGCGGCCGCGTCCGGACAGGCGCTGCGCGCCCCACTGACGGGGTTCGGCAACTATTTCGAGACCGAGGCCGTGGCCGGCGCCCTGCCGATCGGCCGCAACTCGCCCCAGAAGACGCCCTTCGGCCTCTACACAGAGCAGTTCTCCGGGACGGCCTTCACCGCGCCGCGGTCCGAGAACCACCGCTCCTGGCTCTATCGGCTGCGGCCGACGGCGATGCACGCGCCCTTCGCGCCCTTCGCCGGGGCGCCCCTGCTCCGCTCAGGCCCCTTCGACGAGGTTCCACCGACGCCCAACCGCCTGCGATGGGACCCGCCGCCGTTCCCCGACGGAGCGGTCGACTTCGTCGACGGCCTGATCACCTACGGCGGCAACGGCGACGTGGCGACCGACGCCGGCGTCGGCATCCACCTCTATGCCGCCACGCGGTCGATGACCGATCGCGTGTTCTTCTCCGCCGATGGCGAGTTGCTGATCGTTCCGCAGGAGGGGCGGCTGGAGCTTCGGACGGAACTCGGGGTGATCCCGCTCGGGCCCCAGCAGATTGCAGTCGTCCCGCGCGGCCTGCGGTTCTCGGTCATACTGCTGGACGAGGCGGCCCGCGGCTACGTGCTGGAGAACTACGGCGCGGCGTTCCGCCTGCCGGAGCTGGGGCCGATCGGCTCCAACGGCCTGGCCAACCCACGCGACTTCGAGACCCCGCAGGCCTGGTTCGAGGATCGCGACACCCCCACGGAGGTCGTCGAGAAATTCCAGGGGCGCCTCTGGACCACGACGCTCGACCACTCCCCGCTGGACGTGGTGGCCTGGCACGGCAACGTCGCGCCCTACGCCTACGACCTGCGGCGGTTCAACGTCATCAACACGGTGAGCTTCGACCACCCGGATCCGTCGATCTTCACGGTGCTCACCTCACCTTCGGAAATCCCGGGAATCGCCAACTGCGACTTCGTGATCTTCCCGCCGCGCTGGATGGTGGCGGAGGACACCTTCCGACCGCCATGGTTCCACCGCAACGTCATGAGCGAATTCATGGGCCTGGTCCACGGAGCCTATGACGCCAAGGCCGGCGGCTTCACGCCGGGCGGCGCTTCGCTGCACAACCGCATGAGCGGTCACGGACCGGATCTCGAGAGCTACCAGAAAGCCATCGCGGCGACGCTCTCCCCCCATCGGATCGCCGATACCATGGCCTTCATGTTCGAGACCCGCTGGGTGATCCGCCCGACCCGCTGGGCGACCGAAACGCCGCTCGCCCAGCTTGACTACGATGAGGTCTGGCAGGGCTTCGACAAGGCGCAGCCTCCGCGATGACCGACAGGCTCGACGAAACCCACGACCCCTCGCGCTCCAGCTGGGTCGAGGGGGCGGACGGTCACGCCGATTTCCCGGTCCAGAACCTGCCGTACGGGATGTTCTCCCCACAGGAAGGCGACCGCCGCGCCGGCGTTGCGATCGGCGAGCGGATCCTGGACTTGAGGGCGGTGGCGGCGACGGGTCTGCTGCCCCCCGCCGGCGCCGAGGTGCTCGGTGATGCGACGCTCAACCGGCTCATGGCGCTTCTCGCCGCGGAGCGAACCGACCTTCGTCGACGGCTTTCGGCCCTGTTGTCGGAGCCGGCGCACCGCGAGGACCTGGAGCCCCTGCTCCATTCAGCCCGCGACTGCGTCCTGCACCTGCCCGCGGCGATCGGCGACTACACGGACTTCTACGTCGGTATCCATCACGCCAACAATGTCGGCCGCCAGTTCCGGCCCGACAATCCGCTGCTGCCGAACTACAAGCACGTGCCGATCGGCTATCATGGCCGCGCCTCGTCGGTGCGGCCCTCCGGCGTTCCGGTGGTGCGTCCAAACGGCCAGACCAAGGCGGCGGACGCGCAAGCGCCCAGCTTCGGCCCGTCCCGCCGGCTCGACTACGAACTGGAGCTGGGCATCTGGGTCGGCGCCGGCAACAGCTTGGGCGAATCCATTCCGATCGCCCGCGCGGAGGAGCACATCGCGGGCTTCTGCCTGCTCAACGACTGGTCCGCGCGGGATGTGCAGGCGTGGGAATACCAGCCGCTCGGACCCTTCCTGGCCAAGAACTTCCAGACCACGGTTTCGCCCTGGGTGATCACGCCCGAGGCGCTGGCGCCCTTCCGCATTCCGCAGCCGCGGCGGCCGCCCGGCGATCCCAGACCGCTCGACTACCTCTGGAATGCGGCCGACCAGGCGCGCGGCGCCTACGCCATTCAGCTGGAGGTCGGCCTGCTGAGCGCCCGGATGCGCGAGGGCGGGCTGCCGCCGCACCGCCTCAGCCGGGGGCCGGCCAGCAACATGTACTGGACCGTGGCGCAAATCCTGACGCACCACGCTTCCAACGGCTGCAACCTGAGCTCAGGCGACCTTCTCGGCACCGGCACGATCTCCGCTCCCGATCCGACCGGTTTCGGCAGCCTGCTCGAGATCACCCGCGGCGGGGCAGAGCCGGTGAGCCTGCCAAATGGCGAGACGCGGGCCTTCCTGGAAGATGGCGATGAGGTGATCCTGTCGGCCGCGGCGCACGCGCAGGGCCGCGTTTCCATCGGCTTCGGCGCGTGCCGCGCTCAGATCCTGCCGGTGCGATGAGCACGTCCGATCTTGGCGCGAGCGGCGCCGACCGCCTCACGGCCACGCCGCCCGGCGTGGCCTTGTGCCCCCTGGAGACCCTGGCCGACCCGGGCGCGCGGAACTTCGTCCTGCAGATCGGGCAGGCACGCTTCCACGGCTTTGTGGTGCGCAAGGGCGGAGCCGTCCACGGCTATGTGGACCGCTGCCCGCACATGGGCCTGCCGCTCGCCCAGACGCTTGACGATTACCTGACGCCGTCGGGCGAGCTGATCGCCTGCAGCTGGCACGGCGCGCTGTTCCGGCCCGATGACGGCCGATGCGTGGGCGGGCCCTGCGCCGGCGACAGCCTGCTGGCCTGGCCGGTCGAGGTGAGCGAGGGCGTGATCAGGACGGCCTAGGACCGCCGGACTGATCAGGCGACGGCTCCGCCGTTCCCGTGAGGCTCGCCTTGGCGCTGGCCGCACCCGCCAGGGCGGCGGCGGTTTCGCGCGGGTCGCCGCGGGGCATCAGCTCCGGTGTCGGCCCCGGCAGGGCGTAGACCGTGAAGAGATATTGATGCACGCCCGTGCCTACGGGCGGACAGGGCCCGAAATAGGTGACGCCGCCGCCGCTGCCGGGCACGGCGTGCGCGCCCTCCGGCAGGGCGCCCCCGCTCGGCAGGGAATGGACGTTGGCTGGCAGGTCGACGACGACCCAGTGGGCCCAGCCCGTAGGCGGCCGCGCCGTGAGGTCGATCATGGTCAGCGCGAAGCTCTTCGTGCCGGCCGGCTCACCGCTCCAGGAGAACGCCGGCGCGACATTGCCGCCGCCGCAGCGCGGCGAGATCTGCGCCTTGGCGATCGCGCCGCCGTCCTTGAGATCGAGGCTCTTCAAGTCCATCGCCGCGGCCTGGCCGCCGACCAGCACGGCCAACAGGGCGCCTGTAAGTCTCTTCATGGCTGATCTCCTGGTCTGAATCGGCGCGCCGGGATGGCGCGGGTCCTAAGCCTGGTCAGGCTCCGCAATGACGGTGTTTTCGATGTGCCCGAGGCCGTCGACCTCGACCCTGACGGTCTGTCCGACCGACAGCCACTGCGGCGGATCCATGTACTGGCCGACGCCCGAGGGCGTGCCCGTGGTGAGGATGTCCCCGGGCTCGAGGGTGAAAACCGTCGACAGCTCCTCGATCATCTCGCCGAAGGCGTAGATCAGCTCGGCGGTGCTGCCGTCCTGGCGCAGGGCGCCGTCCACCCAGGTGCGGAGGCGCAGGTTGTGCGGATCGGCGATCTCGTCGGCCGTGGTCAGCCAGGGTCCGATGGGTCCATGGGTGTCGAAGGACTTGCCCAGGGTCGCGGTCGGCGCCCGTTGCTGCCAGTCGCGCACACTGACGTCGTTGCAGACCATGAAGCCGGCGATGACGCCGGCGGCGTCGGACTTGCGAGCGTGACGGACGCGCCTGCCGATCACCACCGCCACTTCGCCCTCATAGTCGAGCTGGGCGGAAACCCGCGGCATGTGGATGGGGTCATAGGGCCCGTTGACCGCCGTGACCTGCTTGTTGAACCAGTTCTGATGCGCTGGAACAGTCCGGCCGCGTCTGACGACCTCCGCGGCGTGCGAACGGTAGGCCAGGCCGAGCCCCAGGAACTTCCTGGGTGCGGCGATCGGCGCCTGCAGCCGCACCTCGGCAAGGGGATGGCGCCGGGCGCGAAGCGCCGCCGCGGAGAGGGCGTCCCGCGCTTCCTCTCCGCCTTCGAGCAGGGTGCGCAGATCGCCTGGCAACCGCGGATCGGCGGCGCTGAGGTCGGCGATCTCCGCCCCTTCGACGAGCCCGATGCCGGCCGCGCCCCGGCGGGTGAAGGCAGCGAGCTTCACCGCGGCGCGCCGGGCCCGTGGCCGCCGTCCGCAACAAGCCCGACCTGCTCGATGCCGTAGATGGCGCAGGCTTCGTCGTTGTCGGGATGGTCGCCGCTGCCGCCCACGGCCCCGATGATGTCGCCCTCCGCGTCGCGGATCAGCACGCCACCGCCCACCGGGATCACCCGGCCCTGCGACGTGGCGGCGATCGCCGCGTAGAAGGCCGGCGCCTCGACGGCGCGGCGCGCCAGGTCCCGGCCGCCATGGCCCATGCCGAGCGTGCCCCAGGCCTTGCCCTGGGCGATCTCCGGCCGGAGGATGCCGGATCGATCCTGCCGCTTGAACGCCACCAGGTGGCCGCCGGCGTCGAGGACGGCGATCGTCATCGGCCTGAACTTCAGCTCGACGGCGCGGGCGAGGCCGGCGTCGACGATTTTCGAAGCCTGCTCGAGAGTGAGGAGGGTCATGGGCGCTCCTGGGGCTTGGTCTGAAGGGGGGGGCCGGTCTGAAGGGGGGGCTTGGTCTGAAGGGGTTGCGGGTCGCTCAGCGGCAGACGCACGGCGAACAGCCGCTCGTAGACATGCTCGGCGAAGCGCCAGCGGCCGTCCGGGCCCTTGGCGCAGACACCGGAGACATTGCCGACACGCAGTTGGACCTCCGTTTCGGAGACCGCGGGATCGAAGGCGTAGTTCGAGAGCACCACCCGGATATCCGCTGCGTCGTCGGCTAGGGGGGCCACGCGCAGGTTGGACCAGAGGTGCCGCGTGGTCCGCCGGGGATCGCGCAGGCGGTCCCGGTAGAAGGCCTCGACCGCGGCCGGTCCGTGCATCGCGGTGTCGCCGGGCTTGAAGAGGCCGTCGGCAGTGAACTGCTCCGCGACCTCCTGGGGACGGCGGCGATCGACCGCCTCGCTGAAGTTCAGGAGCAACAAGTTGACCCCGTTGGTCTCGAAGCCAGGATCGGTCGATCCGGCTATGGGGCTGACGTCGGCAGTGTCGCTGGACATGGAGCCTCCGTGACGATCTCAGGCGTTCGTACGCGCGGCGTGCTGCCCGACGCCGAAGACGGCCAGAGCCGCACCCGCGGACATCACCCCGACAATCAGGAACAGCCGCGTCGTCGGCATGCCGGTTCCGATCAGCATGCCGCCGACCACGGGGCCGACGATCGCGCCGACGCGGCCGACGCCAATCGCCCAGCCCACACCGGTCGCCCGCAGGCCGGTGTCGTAGAAGCTGGCGCAGTAGGCGACGGTGCACATCTGCGCCCCGACGCTGAAAACGCCTGTCAGGAACGCCGTAGTCAGGAGCCAGGCGCTGGATTGGCCGGCGGACCCGATCAGGACGATCGCGACCGCCCCCAGTGCGAAACCAAAGCTGATGAAGGCCGTGGGGTCTCCGCGGCGGTCGGCAAGGCGGCCGATCAGCAGGCAGCCGACGATCGCGCCGAGGTTCACCGCCGCCACGGCCAGCACCGCGCTCGACATGCCGATGCCGGACTGTCGGGCGATGATCGGGATCCAATTGATCAGGAAGTAGGTCAGCAACAGGCTGAGGAAGAGCGTCGTCCACAGCAGCAGGGTGCCGACCGCCCGCCCCTCGGCGAACAGCGCCGCCACCGGCGACCGGCCCGGCTGCGACGGCGCCGTTGAGAGGTCGCCATCCCAGGCCGCCGCCCATTTCATCCGTTGGAGGATGGCCGACACCCCCACGCGGTCGTGCTTCATGGCGAGGAAGCGGATGGACTCCGGTACGAGCGCGAGGATGGCCGGGAGCAGCAGCAGCGGAATGGCGGCGCCGATATAGAAGATGCTGGGCCAGCCGAACGCCGGGATCAGGCGGGCCGCGGCTATGCCGCCAACCACCGCGCCGAGCGGGAAGCCGCAGAACATCAGCGACACCAAGGTCGATCGGAGCCGGGTCGGGGCGTATTCCGAAGTGATGGAGATGAGGATGGGCAAGGCGCCGCCCAGGCCGAGGCCGGTTACCAGCCTTACCGCGATGAGGGACCCGACCGACGCCGTCAGCGGGGTCGCCAGGGTGACGACCGCAAACAGGAACATCGCGGCGATGAGCGCCGGTTTGCGGCCGACGCGGTCGGCCGCCAGCCCGAACAGGAAGGCGCCGATCAGGCTGCCCAGCAGCCCCGCGCCGAACACGACGCCGAACGTCGAGGCCTTCAGCCCCCAGGCCGAGACGATCACCGGCGCGACGAGCGCGATCGACTGGGTGTCGAAGCCATCGACCATCGCGACGAGGGCGCAGAGCGCAACGATGACCACCTGCCGCCTTCCCAGCGGACTGGTGTCGATGATGGTCTCGAGATCGAGTGTTCCGGGTTTCATCCGCCGCCCCTCCCCAGGGCTGGTCAGGCCTAGCGGGGGACGTAGCTGAGCGAACCGTCGGCGTTGCGGCGCCAGTGCTTGAAGTAGTCCCACTCCAGCTGCGCCTGCCGCGGATCGCCGCCGTGGGTCAGGTCGCGCACCCAGACGAAGCTGAACAGATTCTGCGGCCTGGGGTCCGCGCTGCTGTACTGGTAGATCTTGAACCGGCCCTGCGGGTAGCGCGCATCGACCGCGTCCGACACCGGCCTCCCGCCCGGGACCAGGACGTCGTAGGCTGCCGCCGTGGGGCTGTCGAAGGGCTTGCTCGAGTCGACCGCGGTGATGTGGTTGTACGCCTTCACCTCGTTGATGGCGCCGCGCAAGATGCCCTGTGACGGGATCTCGCCGTCCACCGAGCCGCCGCGGTCGGCGTCGCCGTAGAGCAGCAGCATCGGCGTGCGCGCGTCGGACTTCGCCTTGACCTGAGCGATCCGCGCCACGACGTCCTTGGGCATCGGGCCGATCCCGCTGTTCGGCGAGACCGCGGCGAACAGCTCCGGATGCGTCAGACCCATCATGTAGGTCAGGCCGCTGCCGAACGAGAAGCCCTGCATGTAGACCCGGCTCGGATCGGCGCCGTAGTCCGCCTCGACGGCGGCGACCACCTTGAGGATGTACTG
>NZ_JAQGIZ010000087.1 GCF_028290885.1 Phenylobacterium sp. | reverse complement strand
ATGGCCTTGGCGATGGTCGAGGAAGATCACGGCCATCGCGTGGCGCTGACGGTGGCGCGCAACCTTGTCGTGTTCCTGAAGCGGCCCGGCGGGCAATCCCAGTTCAGCACGATGCTGCAGTCGCAATCGACGGAAGGGCCGTTGGGCTCGTTGCTCGCCTGGATCGTCGATCACCCACGCAGCGACCTTCGGGCCGAGGCGCTGGCCGACCGCGTCAACATGAGCCTCCGCAATTTCTACCGCGCATTCGAAGCGGCCACCGGCGCCTCGCCCGCCAACTGGGTCGAAATGGCGCGCGTGGAAATCGCCAAGCGGCTGCTTTCGCACGGGAGCGAGCCGATCGAACAGATCGCCTACAAGGCCGGGTTCGCGAGCTACGACACCATGCGCAAGGCCTTTGCGCGGCGGATGGGCGTCACGCCGACCACCTACCGCGAGAGGTTCGCGCCGCGGCGCATGGCGCCGGCGCAGCCGTCAGGACGCGAGAGCGAGCCTACCTATACTCAGTAGCGCGGCAGCGGGTGTTGCGATGCGGGTGGTCCGGGCGGGCCCAACAGCCGCTCGCCTGCGGTCAGAAGTGGTGCGTGCAGAAGGCGAGCAACAGGATGACCGGGATCGGGACACCCAGCACCAGGAGAAGGACTGACCGCATGCGGACCTCGCGTGAAAAAGGCCGCCGCATAACGCCGCTCGGCGTCGCCCCGTTCCGGGAGTTACCGGGGCTGGGCTTCCGCCGCCTGGAGTTGCGGCCGCCGGGTCGGCGGGGCCATGAACTCCGGCGACACCGGATCGGTGATGCAGCGCTGCAGGATGGCGTCGATGTCCGCCTTGGTCGCCTCGTCGATACGCCAGCCGGCGACCTCGTCGACCGGGTCGAGCTGCTCGGGGCGGCGGGCGCCCCACAGGGCGATCGTCGGCCCCTGGTCGAGGATCCAGCGCACCGCAAGCGCCGGCAGCGACTTGCCGAAGCGCTCGCGCGCTAAGGTCTTCAGCGCCTCGGCCGCCGAGAGATACTGCCGGAAGCGATCCCCCTGGAACTTCGGATCCTGCTTGCGCAGGTCGTCGCCGTCGAAGGTCGTCGCGGCGGTTATCCGGCCGGCGAGCAGGCCACGGCACAGCGCGCCGTAAGCCAGCACCGCGAGGCCGGCGTCCTTGGCGTAGGGAAGCACGTCGGCTTCCATCTCGCGTTCGAAGAGGTTGTACGGCGGCTGGACCGCGTCGAGCCGCGCCCTCGTGCGGAAAGCGTCCATCTGGGCCGGCGAATGATTGCTGACCCCGATCGCCCGGATCTTGCCCTCCCGGCGCAGGCCCTCCAGCGCCTCGGCCGTCTCGGCGATGGAGGTCTCCAGGTCGGGCCAATGCACCTGGTAGAGGTCGATGACATCGGTGCGCAGGCGCCGCAGCGACGCCTCGATCTCCTGGCGGATGCGGGCGGGACGGGCGTCGCGGAACGGCTTGCCGTCCTTCCAGGACAGGCCGACCTTGGTGGCGATCTGCACCTTGTCGCGCAGGCCGCCCTCGGCCAGGGCCTTGCCGACGATCTCCTCCGAGACGCCGAAGCCGTAGACCGGCGCCGTGTCGATCAGGGTCACCCCGCGCTCGATCGCCGAACGGATGGTGGCGATGGACTGGGCCTCGTCGGACCCGCCCCACATCCAGCCGCCGATCGCCCAGGTCCCGAGGCCGATGCGCGACGTCTTCAGGCCCGAGGCGCCGATTGCGATCTGTTCCATGCTCAGGCCCTCCCTGCGGCGGAGGTCTCGGCCAGGCCGCGCGGTTCGCCCGCGTCGGCGGCGGCAAGCCCGCCGATGGCCGACCAGTCGAGCCGCTCGCCGCCGTGGGCCATCAAGGTGAGGAAACGGTCGCGCAGCAGGCTGGCGAGCGGCATCGGCACGTCGAGGTGTTCCGCCGCGGCGAGCGTCAGCCGGATGTCCTTCTGTCCCAGCGGGGCCGCGAACCCGGCCGGCTCGAATTTGCCGTCGGCGATCATGCCGCCATAGGTCTTGTAGACCGGGATGTCGAACAGCGCCGACGTCAGGATGTCGAGGTAGCGCCTGCGGTCGATGCCGGCCTTGCCGATCAGCGCCATCGCCTCGCCCAGCGACTCGATGACCGAGGCGAGCAGGAAGTTGCCGCTGAGCTTCACGAGATTGGCCGTCGCCGGGGTCGCCGAGACGATGAAGGTCTCGCGTCCGACCGCGTCCAGCAGCGGCGCCGCCTCGTCGAGCGCCTCGGATGCCCCGGCCGCGGCGACCGCGAGCTGGCCGGCCGCGGCGACCTCCGGGCGGCCGAACACCGGGGCCGAGAGGAAGCGGACGCCGTGCGCCAGGTGGGCCGCCGTCAGCCGCTCCGCCAGATCGACGCTGATGGTGCTGGACGAGATGTGGATCGCGCCCCGGGGAAGGCTGGCAAGCACGCCGCCGTCGCCGAACACCACGTCTTCGACGGCCTGGTCGTTGGCCAGCATGGTCATCACCGCCGCGCCGCGGCAGGCGTCCGCCACGGTGACGGCGACCTTGGCGCCCCGTGCCGCCAGGGCCGCGGCCTTCGAGGGCGTACGGTTGTAGACCGTCACCTCGTGGCCCGCCTTCAAGAGGCTCGCCGCCATGCCGGCGCCCATGCGCCCCAACCCGATGAAACCGACCTTCATGACGACACCTCATCCACCGACACATTGGAAACGCGATGGCAGGCAGCCGTCCCAGGCCGGGGCGGCAGGCCTCGATCGCGCCGATGAGACTCGGGGCCGATCCTGTCAGCCAGCGCGCGCCGGTTCTTACATCCCTGTCAGCTCGCTTGCGGGTCTGCGAGCCCCTCTTCGAACGCCGGGAAAGAGGCGCAAGCCCGCGCCACGCAACAAATCCCCCCGCTCGGCGCTTTACACTTCTGAGGGCCCGGGTGGAGACAGGGGGGTCGAGGCATGTCCATAGAGGAACGAGATGCACCGGGCGGACGCGCCGCCGCCCTCGGCTTCTACTTCAACGCCGACGACACCTGGCGCGCCGGCCCCGCGACGCCTGAGCCGTGGGAGGTGACCTGGGTCGAGGCCGATCCTGACGACCGGCCGCAGGAAGCGCCGGCGCGGCGCCGCGGATCGAAGCGCCTCATCGCCCTGGGCCTCGCGCTGATCGCCGGAACCGCCATGGCGCTGACCTGGAGCCTGACGCCGGGCCGCCGCCCCGCGCCCGAGGTCGCGCCGCCGGC
>NZ_JAQGIZ010000086.1 GCF_028290885.1 Phenylobacterium sp. | reverse complement strand
CGCTGGCCACCGCGTCGGTCAGCGCCGAGAACACCGAGATCGCCAGCATCAACGGCGGCTCGCCCACCGCCTTGGAGCGGTGAATGCTGGGTTCGCGGTTCTCGCCACGCTCCCAGATCGCCATGTTAAAGGCGTCGGGCCGGTCGCCGGCCACCGGGATCTTGTAGGTCGAGGGCGCATGGGTTTGCAGGCGCCCCGTCTCGTCGAACACCAGCTCCTCGGTGGTCAGCCAGCCCATGCCCTGGATGAAGCCGCCCTCGATCTGGCCCAGGTCCACCGCCGGGTTCAGCGAGCGGCCGACGTCGTGCAGGATGTCGACGCGGGTCACCTTGTTCTCGCCGGTCAGGGTGTCGATGACCACCTCCGAACAGGCCGCGCCATAGGCGTAGTAGTAGAACGGCCGGCCCTGGTGGCGGGCGCGGTCGTAGTGGATCTCGGGCGTCCGGTAGTAGCCGGTGGAAGAGAGCGAGATGCGCGCGAAATAGGCCCGTCGCACCAGCTCGGTGAAGGTCAGCGTCGTCTCGCCGGCCGCCACGCCGTCCGGGCCGAACACCACCTGGGCCGGCTTGCAGCCGAATTCCTTGGCGGCGAAGGCGACCAGTCGCGCCTTGATGGTCCGCGCCGCGGCCTGGGCGGCCATGCCGTTGAGGTCGCTGCCGGAGGAGGCGGCGGTGGCGGAGCTGTTGGGCACCTTGTCGGTGCGGGTGGCGCTGATCTTCACGGCGTCCAGCGGGACCTGGAACTCTTCGGCGACCACCTGGGCGACCTTGATGTTCAGCCCCTGGCCCATCTCGGTCCCGCCGTGGTTCAGGTGGATCGAGCCGTCGGTGTAGACGTGCACCAGCGCGCCGGCCTGGTTCAGGTGGTTGGCGGTGAAGGAGATGCCGAACTTCACCGGCGTCAGCGCCAGGCCGCGCTTGAGTATGGTGTTCTCGGCGTTCCAGGCCGTGACCGCCTTGCGGCGCGACCGGTAGGCGCAAGCTCCCTCCAGCTCGGTCATCAGCTCGAAGGCGACGCTGTCGACGACCGTCTGGCCATATGGTGTCAGGTCGCCGGAGACGCCGTAGAGGTTGGCCAGGCGCACATCCAGCGGGTCCTTGCCGAGATGCAGCGCGATGGCGTCCATCGCCCGCTCGATCCCCATCATCCCCTGCGGTCCGCCGAAGCCGCGGAAGGCGGTGTCGGAGACGGTGTTGGTGCGCAGGCGGTGGGAGACGATCTCGGCGGCCTGCAGGCAGTAGGCGTTGTCGCAGTGGAACATCGCCCGGTCGTTGATGGCGATGGAAAGGTCGGCGGAGTGGCCGCAGCGCGAGGCGAGCTCGAAGGCGGCGCCGCACAACACACCGTCGCCGTCGAAGCCCACCTGCCAGTCGCTCACGAAGGCGTGCCGCTTGCCGGTCATCACCATGTCGTCGTCGCGGTCCAGCCGGACCTTGGCCGGACGGCCGGTCTTGGCGACGGCCAGGGCGGCGAGCGCCGCATAGTGGATCGACTGGGTCTCCTTGCCGCCAAAGCCACCGCCCATCCGGCGCACCTCGACGGTGACCGCATTGTCGCGCAGGCCCAGGCAGCGCGCGATCAGGTGCTGGGTCTCGGTGGGGTTCTGGGTGGAGGACCAGACGTGCAGGTCGCCGTCCTCACCCGGCAGGACGAGCGCCACCTGGCCCTCGAGGTAGAAATGGTCCTGGCCGCCGCTGGCCAGGGTCCCGGAGAGCGCATGCGGGGCCGAGGCGATCGCGCCGCGGGCGTCGCCCAGGCGCATGACCTGGCTGTCCTCGATCAGCGAATTGGCGGCGCGGGCGGCCTCGATGGTCAGCAGCGGCGGCAGGTCTTGGTATTCGACCACGGCGAGGGCCGCGGCGGCGCGCGCCTTGGGCAGGCTCTCGGCGGCGACGGCGAACAGCGGCTGGCCGACATAGCGGACGACGCCCTCCGGCAACAGCGGCTCGTCGTTGACCACCGGGCCGATCTCGTTCCTCCCGGGGATGTCGGCGGAGGTCAGCACGCAGACGACGCCGGGCGCGGCGCGGACGGCGGAGAGGTCGAGGCGGGTGACGCGGGCGTGCGCCCGGGCGCTCTGGCAGACATGGATGTGCAGCAGGCCCGCGGGCTCGGGCAGGTCGTCGATGTAGAGCGCCTCGCCCGCCACGTGCTTCTCGGCGCTGTCATGGGCGACGGCGCTGTGGACCGTGGCCAGCGTGCGGAGGGCGTCGCCAGCGTCAGGCATGGGCCACCGCCTCGGCCTCGAGGACTCGGGTGGGCGCGCCGGCTGAGCTCTCCAGCCACGCCTTGAGGATGAGGTTCTTGGCCGCCTGCAGGCGGTAGGCGGCCGACGCCCGCATATCGTCGATCGGCTGGAAATCCTGCGCCAGGGCTTCGGCGGCGCCGCGGACCGTGGCCTCGGTCCAGGGCCGGCCGGTAAGCGCGGCTTCGCACGCCGCTGCCCGCTTTGGCGTCGCGGCCATGCCGCCGAAGGCGATGCGGGCGTCGGTGACCCGGCCGGCCTCGACGCCGATGGAGACGCCCGCGCAGACGGCGGAGATGTCCTGGTCGAAGCGCTTGGACAGCTTGAACAGCTTGAAGACCCGGCCGGCGGCGATCTTCGGCACGATCACCGCCTCGACGAACTCTCCGGGCGCGCGGTCCTGCTTGCCGTAGGCGAGGAAATAGCCTTCCAGCGGCAGGGTGCGGGTCGCCCCGCCCTTGCGCAGCACGACCGTTGCGCCGGCGGCGATCAGGGCGGGCGGCATGTCGCCGATCGGCGAGCCGTTGGCGATGTTGCCGCAGACAGTGCCGAGGTTCCGGACCTGCAGTCCGCCGAGCCGCCTCAGCATTTCGCCGAATTCCGGGTGCAGATCGACAAGAACGGCTTCCGCGTCGGCGTACCGGACGGCGGCCCCGATGCGGATCGCATCGCCCAGGTCCTCGACGCGGCGCAGCTCGGCGACCTCGTTGAGCGAGATCACCGTCGGCAGGGTCCGATGCTGCTTGGTGACCCACAGCCCCACGTCGGTGCCGCCCGCCAGGATGGCGCCGTCGGGATGCGCCTCGACCGCCGCGGCCAGTTCGGAAGCGGTTCGGGGCGCCAGGAACCGCCGGCCCTTGTGCTCGACCTCCAGGCTCTCAGTCGCCCGTATGCCTGCCAGCTCGACCGCCAGCGCCTCGGCGAGCCGGGCGTCCGGATCCGCCCCCATGGCCTGGCCGGCCGCCAGGATCGGGCCGTAGCCGGTGCACCGGCAGAGGTTTCCGGCAAGAGCGTCTTTCAGCGTCCCGCTGTCGGTCGCGGCGCCTTCGCGCTGGTGGGCGTAGAGGCTCATCACGAAGCCCGGCGTGCAGAACCCGCACTGGCTGGCGTGGTTGGCGACCATCGCTTGCTGGATCGGGTGCAGGGCGGCCCCTTTTTCGCGCTTCAGGCTCTCGACGGTGAACAGCGCGCGGCCATCGAGCATCGGGGCGAACAGGATGCAGGCGTTGACCGCCCGGAATCGCACCCGGCCGTCCTCCAGCTCGCCCAGCACCACGGTGCAGGCGCCACAATCGCCCTCCGCGCAGCCCTCCTTGGTGCCGGTGCGGCGCAGATCGTAGCGCAGCAGGTTGAGCACCGTCAGCGTCGGGTCGACGCCGTGAAGTTCCCGGACCTCGCCATCCAGCAGGAAGCGGATCGGCCGGCCCATCGTCAGCTGCCGCGATAGGTGGAGTAGCCGAACGGGCTGACCAGCAGGGGCACGTGGTAGTGCCCGCCCGCGTCGGCGACGCCGAACTCTACGGCCACCGTCTCCAGGAAGCCGGGTTCGGGGAGGTCCAGGCCGAGGCCGCGAAAGTAGCGGCCCACATCGAACTCCAGCCGATAGGCGCCGGCCTTCAGCGCCTCGCCGGTCAGCAGGGGCGAATCGAACCGGCCGTCCGCGTTGGTCTTCGCGCCGAACAGCACCACGCCGTCCCGCATAAGGCGCAGCGCCATGCCCGCGGCGGGCTTGCCGTGGGCGGTGTCCAGGACGTGGGTGGTCAGACCGCTCATTGACCTTCCGTGATCGCCAGCCGCCCAGAGTCGGTCCAAGCCCCTCGAATTGCAACTCTCTGGCCGTCCTGCGAGGCTGCGGACCGTGCCAAGCCTGCTATGCGGTCAGACATGCCCAGAGACCCCTTTCCCCGCGACCTCGTCGGCTATGGCCGCGAGCCGCCGCACGCCGACTGGCCGGGCGGCGCGCGCATCGCGGTGCAGCTGGTCCTCAACTACGAGGAGGGCGGGGAAATGAGCGTGCTGCACGGCGACGAGCAGTCGGAGACCTTCCTCTCCGACCTGATCAATCCGCCGGCCATCGTCGGGGCGCGGCATATGAGCATGGAGCAGATCTACGACTATGGGGCGCGGGCCGGGGTCTGGCGGCTGCTGCGCCTGTTCGAGCGCTGCGGCGTGCCGGTGACGGTGTTCGGCGTCGCCATGGCGATGGAGCGCAACCCGGCGGTGGTCGAGGCCTTCCTGGAGGCCGGCCATGAGATCGCCTCGCACGGCTGGCGCTGGATCAACTACCAGGAGGTGCCCGAGCAGGTGGAGCGCGAGCACATGTTCAGGGCCATCGAGGTCCACAAGCGGCTGACCGGCGAGCGGCCGCTGGGCTGGTACACCGGGCGCACCAGTCCCAACACGCGCCGGCTGCTCGCCGAGCAGGGCGGCTTCCTCTACGACGCCGACGACTATTCGGACGACCTGCCCTTCTGGGCGATGGTCTCCGGAAAGCCGCAGCTGATCGTGCCCTACACGCTGGAGGCCAACGACATGCGCTTCTCCGGCGGCGGCCTGGTCACCGGAGAGCAGTTCTTCAGCTACCTGAAGGACGCCTTCGACGTGCTCTACGCCGAGGGGGAGGAGCGGCCGAAGATGCTGTCCGTAGGGCTGCATTGCCGGCTGGCCGGGCGGCCCGGCAAGCTCGCGGGCCTCGAGCGCTTCATCCGCTACGCCCAGGGGCACGACGACGTCTGGTTCTGCCGCCGGATCGAGATCGCCAAGCACTGGCGCGAGCGGCATCCCCATGCGCGGTGAATGCAATCGTGTCCTTCTCCCACAAGGGAAAAGGGACCGATGAAGCCGAGTGACCTTTCACACGCTGAATTCCTCGCGCGGTTCGGGCCGGTCTATGAGGCCTCGCCGTGGGTGGCGGAGGGCGTCTGGCCGGCGGTCGAGGCAGGGCGTCTGGACGACCCGCCAGGGTTGGCGACGGCGATGCGCGCGGAGGTGGACGCCGCGCCCCGCGAGATGCAGCTCGCCCTGATCCGCGCCCACCCCGAGCTCGCCGGCCGCGCCCGGATGGCCGACGCCTCGGTGAAGGAACAGTCCGGGGCGGGTCTCGACCAGTGCTCCCCGGCCGAGTTCGCAGCCTTCCAGCGTCTCAACGCCGCCTACGACGCCCGCTTCGGCTTCCCCTTCATCGTCGCGGTGAAGGGCTTGACGCGCGCCGATATACTGCAGGCGTTCGAAGCCCGGCTGGCCAACGATCCGGAGACCGAGTTCGAGACCGCCATCACCCAGATCCACCGCATCGCGGGCTTCCGGCTCGCGGAGCTGACCTAGAGGGACGATGCCCAGTGTTCGACGACCTGCGCCGCCGCTACGTGGACCTGGCCCAGCCCCGGCTGGGCTCGGAGGTGGTCTACGCCACGGACGACTTCTTCGCCGACAAGTCGCGGCTGATCTCGCCCGAGCCGCCGGTGTTCGTCGCCGGCAAGTACGACGACAACGGCAAGTGGATGGACGGCTGGGAAAGCCGCCGCAAACGCACGCCCGGCCACGACTGGTGCGTGATCCGGCTGGGCGTCCCGGGCGAGGTCGCGGGCTTCGAGATCGACACGGCCTACTTCACCGGCAACTACCCGCCTGGCGCTCAGCTCGAGGTCTGCCGCTCCGACGAAGTCATTCCTGGCGAGGGCGCCGGCTGGACGGTGGTGACGCACCGCCACGATCTGAAAGGCGATGACCGGGTCTGGTTTCCGATCGATCACGCTGACCCTGTCACTCACGTGCGCTTGCACATCTACCCCGATGGCGGCGTGGCGCGCCTGCGGGTCTGGGGCCGGGTGCTGCCGGACTGGTCGAAGGTGGGGGTGGACGAGGCGATCGACCTGCTCGCCGTCGCCAACGGCGGGCGCGGGATCATCGCCAACGACGAGCACTACGGCGCGGTGGCGAACCTGACGGCCCCCGGCCGCGGCGCGAACATGGGCGACGGCTGGGAAACGCGACGGCGCCGCGAACCCGGCCACGACTGGGCGGTGCTGGAGCTGGGCGCCTTCGGACGGATCGACGAGATCACCGTCGATACGGCGCACTTCAAGGGCAACTACCCCGACCGCTGCTCGGTCCAGGCCTCGGCGCGGGCGCACGGGAGCCCTGAGGAGATCGCCAAGCAGGCGGAGGCCTGGCCAGTGCTGTTGCCGGAGGTGAAGCTCTCGGCCGACCACGTCCATGTGTTCCGCGACGAACTGGCGGCGCTGGGGCCGGTGAAGTTCGTGCGGCTGAATATCTACCCCGACGGCGGCATCAGCCGACTGCGGGTGGTGGGACGCGTCGCGATCTAGGCGACTTCGCTCAGCGGCGCGGGCAATCCGCCCGCAGCTGCGATGAACCTCGCCACCTCATCCACGCCGACCAGCCGGGTCAGGTCGGTGAAGACGTAGGGCCGTTCGCCGCGCGCCTTGGCCGTGTCGCTCCGCATCACCGACAGGTCCGCGCCAACGTGCGGCGCGAGGTCGGTCTTGTTGATCACCAGCAGGTCCGAGCGGGTGATGGCCGGGCCGCCCTTGCGGGGGATCTTCTCCCCCTGGCAGACACTGATCACATAGATCGTCAGGTCGGCGAGATCGGGCGAGAAGGTGGCCGCCAGGTTGTCGCCGCCGCTCTCGATGAAGATCACGTCGAGGTCCGGGTGGCGCCGGTTCATCTCCGCGATGGCCGCCAGGTTGATCGAGGCGTCCTCGCGGATGGCGGTGTGCGGGCAACCCCCCGTCTCCACGCCCAGGATGCGGTCCTCGGGCAGCGCCTGCAGGCGGTTGAGGATCAGGGCGTCTTCCTGGGTGTAGATGTCGTTGGTGACCACGGCGACGCTCCAGCGGTCGCGCATCCGCTTGCAGAGCTTCTCGACCAGCGTGGTCTTGCCCGAGCCCACCGGGCCGCCGATGCCGACGCGCAAGGGGCCATTCTTGCTTAGCGGGGGCTTGCTCATGAGATGAAGAGCCTCACACCTAAGGTTTCGTGCCGCATGGCGGCGATGTCGGAGCAAAGCGCCGATGAGCCGAGGTCGTCCAGGGTGGAGGCCGCGGCGCGGGCGGCCGTGGCCAGGATCACAGGCTCCAGCTCGGCGATCACCGCCACGCCGTCGGTCTGGCCGAGCGGCACGGCGCGGACGGCGACGCTGACCAGGTTGGCGGCGAAGGCGTGCAGCCAGGCGGTCAACGCGATCTCGAGCGGGATGTTCGCGCTGGCCGCGACAGCGCCGACGGCCACCGGGTAGGCCACCGCACCGCTCAGCACCGGCGGTCCCCAGGGGCGGGCGGCGGTGAGGAAGGCCTCGCCCTGGCCCAGCGTCTCGCGGCGGCGCTCCAGCGACGGCGCCAGCGCCTCGGCCAGCTCCACGATCTCGGCCAGGCCGGGGGCGTCGCCGGCGGCGGCGGCGTCCCAGGCGGCCTTGAACAGCACCGCGTCGGTCCAGCCGCTCCCGTGCTCGACCAGGCCCGCGATCCAGGCGCTGAGCGCCTCGGCCTCGGCGATCGTGCCATCTCGGATGACCGTCTCGAGCCCATGCGAATAGCTGAACGCCCCCACCGGGAAGGCCGGCGAGAGCCAGGTCATGAGGCGCAGGAGGTGGGCCTCAGTGGTCATGGTGATGATCCGCCGGCCCGTGGTCGTGATAGGCGCCGCCCTCGGGGTCGAAGGGCTCCTCGACTTCGCGGACCTCGGCGCCCTGGTGCTCCAGCATGTGGGCGATGACGTGGTCGCGGCGGATCAGGATGCGGTCAGCCCGGATGGCGGCGGCCAGGTGGCGGTTGCCGATGTGCCAGGCGAGGCGGGTCAGCGCCTCGGGGCTGGCGGCGCGGACCTCCAGCAGCGGCTCGGGCTCGGCCACCACCAGCAGGATGCCGCCGCCCGCCAGCGTCAGGCCGTCGCCGCCCTTCAGGTGTGTCGCCTCGGGCAAGTCCAGCAAGTACTGGGCGCCGCTCTCGCCGGTCAGCACGATCCGCCGCCGGTGGCGTCCGTCGTAGTCCAGGAGCACGCGGTCGACGGCGACGCCGCTCCAGGCCTTGGCCGGCAGGACGCCGGTGATGGGCTGAGGGGCGGCCATCAGAACAGGAAATACCGCTGGGCCATGGGCAGCACCTCGGCCGGTTCGCAGGTGAGCAGTTCGCCGTCGGCGCGGACCTCGTAGGTCTCGGGATCGACCTCGATATCGGGCGTCGCCGAATTGTGGATCATCGAGGCCTTGGAGATGCCGCCCCTGACGTTCTCGACGGCCACCAGTTCCTTGTCCAGGCCGAGCCTGCCGCGCAGGCCGTTCTCCACCGCCAGCTTGGAGACGAAGGTCACGGAGGAGCGGGTCAGCGACTTGCCGTAGGCCGCGAACATCGGCCGGTAGTGCACCGGCTGCGGCGTGGGGATCGAGGCGTTGGGGTCGCCCATGGGCGCGGCGGCGATGCTGCCGCCCAAGAGGACGAGGTCCGGCTTCACGCCGAAGAAGGCGGGGTTCCAGAGCACCAGGTCGGCGCGCTTGCCCTCCTCGACGCTGCCGATGTGGGCGCTCATGCCGTGGGCGATGGCCGGGTTGATCGTGTATTTGGCGATGTAGCGCTTCACCCGGGCGTTATCCGCAGCGCCGTCGCCGGGGAGCGGGCCCCGCTGCTTCTTCATCTTGTCGGCGGTCTGCCAGGTGCGGATCAGCACCTCGCCGACGCGCCCCATGGCCTGGCTGTCGGAGGAGATGATCGAGAAGGCGCCGAGGTCGTGCAGGATGTCTTCGGCGGCGATGGTTTCCCTGCGGATGCGGCTCTCGGCGAAGGCCACATCCTCGGGGACCCTTGGATCGAGGTGGTGGCAGTCCATCAGCATGTCGAGGTGCTCGGCTAGGGTGTTCACCGTGTAGGGCCGTGTCGGGTTGGTGGACGAGGGGATGACGTTCGCCAGCCCCGCCACCTTGATGATGTCCGGCGCGTGGCCGCCGCCGGCGCCCTCGGTGTGGAAGGCATGGATGGTGCGCCCCTTCAGCGCCGCCACCGTGTCCTCGACGAAGCCGCTCTCGTTCAGGGTGTCGGTGTGGATCATCACCTGGATGTCGAGGTCGTCGCCGACGCCCAGGCAGCAGTCGATGGCGCCCGGCGTCGTGCCCCAGTCCTCATGCAATTTGAGCGCGCAGGCGCCGGCGGCGACCTGTTCGACCAGGGCGCTCGGCAGGCTGGCGTTGCCCTTGCCCGAGAAGCCGATGTTCATCGGGAAGGCTTCCGCCGCCTCGATCATCCGCGCCAGGTGCCAGGGGCCGGGCGTAGCGGTGGTGGCCTTCGTGCCGGTCGCAGGGCCGGTGCCGCCGCCCAGCATGCAGGTGACGCCGCTCATCAGCGCCTCCTCGATCTGCTGCGGGCAGATGAAGTGGATGTGGCAGTCCATGGCTCCGGCGGTGAGGATCTTGCCCTCGCCGGCGATGATCTCGGTGCCCGGGCCGATGACGATGTCGACGCCTGATTGAGTGTCCGGATTGCCCGCCTTGCCGATCTTGTGGATGCGGCCATCGCGCAGGCCCACGTCGGCCTTCACGATCCCCCAGTGGTCGACGATCAGCGCGTTGGTGATGACCGTATCGACGGCGCCCTGGGCCCGCGTCGCCTGGCTCTGGCCCATGCCGTCGCGGATCACCTTGCCGCCGCCGAAGGTGACCTCTTCGCCGTAAGTGGTCAGGTCGCGCTCGACCTCGATGAACAGCTCGGTGTCGGCCAGGCGCACCCGGTCTCCCACCGTCGGGCCGAACATGTCGGCGTAGGTGGCGCGGCTGATCCCGGCGGGCATGTCAGAGACCGCCCATCACGGCCTGGCGGAAGCCGAACACCCGGCACGCGCCGCCGAACGGGATCAGGGTCACCTCCCGGGCCTGGCCGGGCTCGAAGCGCACGGCGGTCCCGGCCGGGATGTCCAGGCGCATGCCGCGCGCCTGCGCCCGGTCGAAGGCCAGCGCCGGATTGGTCTCGAAGAAGTGGTAGTGACTGCCCACCTGGATCGGCCGGTCGCCGGTGTTGGCCACCTGCAGGGCGACCGGCGCGGCCCCCGCGTTGAGCTCGATCTCCCCCGCCGCCGCGATGACTTCGCCGGGGATCATCGGGCGCGCCGCGTGCGCATAATCCAGCCCCCGGCCGCCACGGCTGCGACGGCCGCGATCATCCCCAGATGATCGGGTTCGGTGAAGAGGTGATGCATCCCCTGCGCCAAGCTCATGGTCCAGTGATCGCCGGGGTGGGCGAGGGCGGCCGTAAGCAGCAGCGTTAGAAGAGCGGCGCAAAGCCCTCTCCCCCCTGCGGGGAGAGGGTTGGGTGTGGGGGTGTCGGCTCGGCGTTCGAGGGGCCGGAACTCAGCCTCACAGCTTGCACCCCCACCCCCGACCCCTCCCCGCAAGGGGGAGGGGAGAACGCTCTTCTGCCGGCAAATCGAAAGATGCATTCGAACTCCTTCAGCGGATGGGGTGATGGACGGTGACCAGCTTGGTGCCGTCGGGAAAGGTGGCCTCGACCTGGACGTCGTGGATCATCTCCGGGACGCCTTCCATGACCTGGGCGCGGGTGATCACGTGGGCGCCGGCCTCCATCAGTTCGGCGACCGTGCGCCCGTCGCGGGCGCCTTCGACCACGAAGTCGGTGATCAGCGCGATGGCTTCAGGGTGGTTCAGCTTCACGCCGCGGGCCAGGCGCTTGCGGGCGACCTCGGCGGCCATGGCGACCAGCAGCTTGTCCTTCTCGCGCGGGGTCAGGTTCATGGCCTAGAGCCGCCAGATGCGCGGCGCGGGCTCGCCGTCGCGCAAGGCCGCGATCGCCGGCAGCAGAGCGCGCCGCAGGCTGAGGCCGTCCGCCGCGACGATACGGGCGAAAAGCTTGCCGTCGAAGGCGCTGGCGCCGCCATAGGGCCCGATGGCCTGGCGCAGCGGCGTCAGGAACCGCCCCGCGTCGTCGGCGACGAGCAGCAGGGAGGCGAAGGCCTTGCCGCCGGCCAGGGTCGGGGCCAGCCCCGCGACCGCGGAAATCGGCCCCTCGAAGCGCAAGTCGTCGGCGAACACCAGCCGGCCCTCGCGGCGGATGCGCCAACGGTCGCGCAAGGTCCCACGCCTCACCGTCTCGCCCATGGCCGTGCGGCCCAGCACAACGGCCTCGACCGCCAGCAGCCGCGCGTCGGCCGCCAGGTCCGCCTCCAGGGTCCGCGACAGCGCTGCGCCGTCGAACAGGATGGATTCCTGCGGCAGCCAGTCGATCCGCGCGCCGCGAGCGGCGTCGAGCGCCACCGTCACCTCCGCCCGGCCATCGCGGGCGCGGTAGACCTTCTCGCAGGCCTGGGTCGTGAGCGTCAGCGCCGCCCCCGGCCCCGCCCGCGCCCTCCAGCTCATCCGGTCACCCCCCGTCAGGCCGCCGGAGGTGTTGATCAGCACGGCCTCGAGCCCCCGGGCCGCATGGTCCGTGGGCAGGCGGATCTTGCCGCATCCTTCCTGGTAGAGGCGCGCGAGCCGCGTCACGCCCGCCTCGGCGCTGACGTCGATGCGACCGACGCCCTGGGCGCGCTGCAGGGCGGGCGCGGATTTCGGATCGATAGCAAGGCTTCGGCTCTGGAACACGCCGCGAGCTTGCAGACACGACGCCGCCCCTGTCCAGCCGGGGCTCAGGCGCTCAGCGGGGGCGACCCCCGGCGCCAACTTGTTGGGCGCCGCCCGCGTCCGGTTTGCGGAGCCTCGGCCCCGCGTTATCGGCGGTAGTCGTCGCTCGGGCGGACGAGATTGCCGCGCTGATCGTAGTAGCCCTGCGAGGTCGGCCGGTATGCCGAGCCGTGCGCATAGCGGGTGTGGCCGCGGCGATAATAGGCGCGGCCGCCGCCGCCACAGCCCTGCTTGGCGATCTCATGGCCGACAACGGCGCCGCCGAGGCCGCCGATGATCGCGCCGCCACCGCCGCGCGAGACCGAATTGCCCAGCAGTGCGCCGCCCACGCCGCCCAGCACTGTGCCGGTGTCCTTGCGACCTTGGCACGATGCGCTCGCCCCTGTGGGGCCGGCAATCAGCGGTAGCGCGACCAGCGTCGCAAGGGCGGCCAAGGTGAAGGTGTTACGCATGATTGTTGTCTCGATCTCTGTTGTCCCGGTTACACAACGCCTGGAACTCTGTCGGGATGCGGACAGAACGGTAAGCGCGACGTCTCAGACCCTCGCACGGCCGTTTCCGACCCGATGTCGGAGCATGTGCAGTTCGTAGAGATCGCTGCGGCTGAACCGCAGGTGGGGCTGGATCGCATGGCGGGCGGCGCGGCCGATCTCCCGCCCGAGCGCCTCCATCTGATGGAACTGCGCGCGTTCGGCCTCGCCGACCTCCGCGGGCTCGCCGCGCTCGTGCGCCAGCAGCACTTCCTCGGCGCGCAGCACCAGTGTCAGCTGCAGTTCGATCCAGGCGCGCGCCTCGGCTGCGATGCGGCGCGGGAACCGCTCGGCGATCGCGGCGAGCGCGCGGCCCTCGTCCGTTTCGGCGAACCGGCCTTCGCGCAGGTCGGCCAGCAACCGGGCGTGGCCCTCGTGGTCGTGCTCCAGCCACTCATGCGCCGTGGCCCCACCCTTGGAAAACACCGCCAGGAGGGTGAGTGGGATCAGCACCATGGCCGCCAGCATCGCCAGCATCGGCTCGCCCGGCAGGTGGTTGAAGGCCGAATGGATGGCGATGGCGACCAGGAGGCCCGGCAGGAACACCCAGGGATAGAGTCTGGCGTGGCGGCCCTCGCGGTGCGCCTGGTGCTCGGAGAACTCGTGGGTGATCACCGCGAAGAGGGCGGTGGCCCCGCCGTGCATCACCGCCGTGCCGAACCCGCGCACCAGCCAGACGCCAAGGTTGGCCTCCGGGAAGATCGTCAGCAGGTAGGCGTTCTCGAACACCGAAAAGCCGGCGCCGACCGCAAAACCCGCGATGGCCGCGTCGAGCTTGAAGCCCACCCGATCAGTGGCGAACAGGCCGACTATAATCAGGCCCTTCAGCGTCTCCTCGACCACCGGTGCGACATAGCGGCTGTAGTCGGTGAAGCCGATCGGCAGGCCATCCATCACGTGGGCGTTGGACACGTAGGAGAGCGCCGCCAGCGCCGCGCCGGCCGCGGCGTAGGCGGCCACGCTGCCGCCGCTGACCAGCCGGAAGACGTCCAGCCGCTCGAACACCACCAGCAGCACCACCACCGGCGAGAGCGCCAGCACCAGCTTGGCGACCAGGGTCCAGTCCATCAGAGGATCTTCAATGAGATCATCGCCTCGTTCCCCCGATGGCGACCGTCCTCGAACCCCGCCGCGGCGCCCACCGACAGCACCATGGGCAGCCGGAGCGCGAAGGTGAAGTTGAAGTCGAGCTGGCCACCCACGGTCTCCAGGGTGCGGCTGTCCTGGGCGCCCGGGTCGATCGCCAGGACGCCGGCGAAGAGGGCGGGGCGCATGGAGCTCAGGAACAGGCTGGGACGGCCGATCTCGGAAAACCGCAGGGGCGGCAGGTTCAGCTCCAGAAGCGACTTGGCGAACCGGCGGCCGGCCAGCTCGTCGATCTTGAAGCCCGGGAAGCTGTCATATTCGCGGTAGCGCTTCACCTCGCCGTCGTCGACGTAGTTGTTGCCGAAAGCGCCGAAGTAGAAGTTGCTGAGCGGGTTGGTCTTGCCCCCGCCGCCGGCCCCCGCGGCGTTGTAGAGCCATAGCGAAGCGTGCTTCAGCGGCAGCGGCGCCCCAAAGTCGAAGGTCCCGTAGACCTTCGGAAACAGCTCGCCGGAGCCGTAGTCGCCCGCGCCCAGCAGCGACCAGCGGAGCCCCTTCTCGTAGTCGAGGGCGCCCAGGCTCTTGTCGGTGGCGGTGTAGCGCAGGCCGATCCTGCCGGAGACCAGATTCTTCGAGGTGGTGGCGATGTCCTGCGCCTGCGGCAGGGTGTCGAGCCCGCGGTAGGCCGCCAGGTCGGCCACGAAGTCGAGCTGGTTCGGGGGGTCGTAGATCAGGGCGTCCCTGTAGCCCACCAGCACCGCATCGCCCCGCCGGCTACGGTAGGTCGGCCCGAACAGGTCGTAGAAATCCGCCCCGTTGTGCCAGTAGCGCAGCCGCCACTTCAGGGTCTTGTACTCCAGGTTGACGTGCAGCCGCTCGTCGCCGGGCACGTCGCTCGCCGGCGAATAGGCGATCGTCGCCGTGGCTTGGTGGAATTGCAGCGGGTCCTCGAAGATCGCGTGCACCCCGGCCGCCACGTCGCCACGATAGCCCTCGACCACCGGATAGACCGCGGCGAGCTTCATCTCCTTGGTGGGCACGTACTTGCCGCGCTCCAGGATCAGGCTGTCGAGCGGCACGCTGGCCGGCGAACCCACCGCCCACTCCCGCACGATCGGATGCTTGGCGGCGATCTCCGCGCCCAGGAACCTGATCGAGCCCAGGTCCTGCAGCGGCACGGGGTCGATCACCACCGGGGTGAACCCCGCGCCGGTGTACTCGTAGACGATCAGCTTACCGTCCGGGCGCGGGATCGGCCGGACGAAGCCGGTCGAGGCGTTCGACACCGCCTCCACCTTCCCGGTGGCGATCTCGTAGCGGTAGATGTTCGAGACGCCGGTGTAGTAGCTCGACCCGAACAGGTACTTGCCGTCCGGCGAGAAGACGAACCCCTCCGGCGTCGAGGTCCCCAGCTTGAACTGCGCCAGCGGGTGGATCGGCCCGGAATCCAGGTCCTCGATCCGGTAGAGCCGGACCGACTGCTCGCCATTGATCTGCCCGAAGGAGGCCGAGAGCAGGGTCCCGTCCGGCGAGATGTCCAGGTCGAAGGGGATCTCGCCGTAGGCAAAGGTGTGCACCTGCGCCCAGCCGGCGTAGGGCGGCTCGAGCTTCACCAGCGTGACCAGGCCGTTGAGGTGCCGCAGGCCCCAGATCGCCTTGTCCTTGGGGTTTAGCGCCAGGTCGCCGATCCGGGCGTCGCGCAGCAGCATGCGGCTCTTGCCGCTCGCCACGTCCACCTCCATCAGGTCGCGGAAGGCGTAGTTGTCGGCGGTGTAGTAGGCCTTGTTCGCGCCTGCGTCGTAGGCGAGCGACGTCACCCGGTAGAGCATCGCGCCCTTGATGTCCGCCAGTCGCCGGATCCGCCCGTCGCCCAGCGACAGCACGCCGACGTTGGCGATCACGCCGGGCGTACGGAAGGCGCCCAGCAGGCCTTGGCCATCCGGCGTCAGGAAGGCCCGCGAGATCGACCCCAGTCCTTGCTTGGCGAGCGGCGTCGTCGGCGTCGCCGGATAGGCCTGCACCTGCGCCAGGTTCGCGCGCTGGAAGTCGTGCTCCCAGGCGATCCAGTCCTGCCAGGCGGCGTCCAGCGGCTTGCCGAACACCCGCTTGAACTGCACCGAGTAGTAGCCCGCCGACCCCGGGTCTCGCCGCAGCCACGCGATCACCTTCTCCGGCCCGTAGGTCAGCGCCAGATAGGAGAAGAACCGCGTCCCGTAGAGGTAGTCGTTGACCCCCACCTGGAAGTCGATGGCCGTGCCTTCCGCCTCCAGCCCGAGCGGCGAATAGAAGGTTGCGTTGTCGCGGACCTTGGCGCGGAACACCATCTCGTCGTAGCCGCCCTGGGCGCGGCCGAAGCCGCCGGCCATCCAGGTCTCCATGAATACCGCCGAGCCTTCCAGGTACCAGCGCGGCGTGTTCACCCGCGGCGTCGCCAGGAAGTTGTAGAGGATCGATTCCGGGTGATCCTCCACCGGCATCGGCTTGCCGTGGAAGAGCCGGCGCCAGTGCGCGTCGGTCTCGTTCCAGACGTCCATGGTCGCCACGTGCACCGGCTCGTGGTTGAGCAGGGTGAAGAACCGCTCGCCCGGACTGAAGGTCTCGAAGGTCTGCGGGATCGGCGCCACGTCCAGGAGGATCGCATTGTTGGGCGAGGCGCGGGCGGCGGCGTTGCCGTAGTCGGAGAAGTCCTTCAGCAGCACCGTCGTCCGGTCCCACGGAGTCCAGCCGAACAGCTTCCGCTGGAACGCCATCGAGTGCTCGAAGGTCCGCGCCACATAGGGCGTGAGGTAGGTCTGCGCGGGATCGAAATAGAGCAGCGACAGGTCGGCGGTCTTGAGGGTCGAGAGGTCGATCTCGGCGGCGTTGGGCGCCTTCACCGGCCCGGGCTTCTCCACCACCACGACCGGCGACGACGCGCCGGACGGGGCTGGGCCGGACGGGGCTGGGCCGCCCGGGGCGGGCGAGGTCGGCGGCGAAGCAGGCGCAGGCTGCGCGGTGGCCGACAAGGCCAACGCCCACAAGGCCGCGGCGGCCAGGCCCGGCCGCCAATATCCACGCCCCATACTCCCCCCGAACTCCGACGCGAGGCGCTTGGCCCCGCGCCGCAAACCCCTAGTTGGCGCCGACCTGGGCCGCGAAGCGCTGGTCGCCCAGCATGGCGGCGAAGGCGGCGTTCGACGCCAGCGACGCGAAGGCCCGCGAACTGGCCATCGCCGACATCGCCTGCACGTTGGTCGCCAGCGCCGACATCGCCTTGGCGTCCGAGGCCAGCGCCTGGAAGGCCTGCGGCTGCTGGGCCATCAGCGCGAACGCCTGCGGATAGGAGGCCATGGCCTGGAACGCCTGGGCGCTGGTGGCATTGGCCGCGCTGGCGTTGGCCGCGAGCGCCGAGGCGTGTGAAGCCGCGGCCGCCGCCGACTGGAACGCCTGGGCCTGCAGGGCCATGGACGCCAGCCCCTGCGCGTTGGCCGCCATCGCCTGGAAGGCCGCGGCGTTGGCGGCCATGGCGTCGAAAGCCTTGGCGTCGGAGGCCATGGCCTGGAACGCCTGGGTGTTGGTCGCCAGCGACCGGAAGGCCAAGGCATTGGCGGAGAGCGCCGCGAACGCCTGGCTGTCGGCTCTGAGCGCCGCCATCGCCTTGGCGTCGTTGGCCAGCGCCTGGAACGCCTGGGGCGCCGACGCCATCCCCTGGAACGCCTGCGGCGTCGAGGCGGCCATGGCGAAGGCGTTGACGTCCTTCGAGAAGTTGGCGAACGCCCTGGGATCGGCGGCCATCGCCTGGAGCGCCTGCGGATAGCGCGACAGCGCGGAGAACGCCACGGCGTGGGAGGCCATGGCGGCCATCGCCTGAGGCTGCTGCGCCATGGCCGAGAAGGCCGCGGAGTTGGCGGCCAGCGCCGCGCTGGCGTTGGCCATGGCTTGCGCCGAGGTCGCCTGGGCTGTGGTGGCCTGGGCGTTGAGGCCGGAGGCGGCCATCTGGGCCTGCACGGCGGCGGCGTTGGCCGCCATCGCCTGCAGCGCCTGCGCATTGGCCGCCACCCCTCGGAAGGCCGACGCATTGGCCGCCATGGCCGCCAACGCCTTGGCGCTCGCCGCCGAACTGAACGCCGCGTCGCCGGCGAAGGCCCTGAACGCCGACGCATTGGCCGCCATGGCCGCGAACATCTGGGCGTCGGCGGTGATCGCCGTCATCGCCTTGGCGTCACTGGCCAGGGCCTGGAAGGCCTTGGCCCCGCTCGACATGGCCGCGAACGAAGCCGGGTTGGCCGCCGCGGCCGCGAACGCCTTGGGGTCTTGGGCGAAGGCCCCGAACGCCTGGGCGTTGGCGGCCAGCGCCTGGAAGGCCTGGGGATAGGCGGCCAGCGCAGAGAGCGCGTTGGCGTGCGCCGCCATGGCCGCGAAGGCCTGCGGCTCCTTGGCCATGGTCTGGAACGCCGCCGAATTGGCGACCATGGCGGCGAAGGCCTGGGCGTTCGACGCCTGCGCCGCGGCCGACAGGCTCGCATAGGCCTGGGCGTCGCCGGCGAGCGCGGCGAAGGCTTTGGGATCCTTGGCCAGCGCGGAAAAGGCCGCGGGGTTCTGCGCCATGGCCGCCAGCGCCTTAGGGTTCTGCTGCGCCAACGCCATGAACGCGGGGTTGGTGGCCAGCGCGCGGAAGCTCTTGTCCTTGACCATCAGCTCGAAGGCGTCGGTCTGCATCAGCGTCGGCACCGTGGTGTCGCCCAGCACCACGTCGCCCGTGGAGACCTGGCTCACCTGATAGCGGTCGGCCGGCGCGATGGTCCCGGAGGTCGAGGCACCCTGCGGCGGGTAGACCCGCCCCAAGCCATAGGCGGCCACGGCGGCGATGACGACCGCGGCGCCCGCAACGATGATCTTGTTGTTGTTCGAAACCCTGGCGTTCATGAGCCCGTCCCCAAGCTGAAGCTCAACCACCAGACTTCGCGATCCGCGTTACGTCAATCGATACCTGTATCCGGGCGGGCGGAACCGCTTGCTGACCCCGAAACAACGGGTGCGGGCGGCGTGGTCCAAGGGGGCGTGGAGGTGGGGGCAGTCGGGCGGTAACAGGTCTCCACTTTCAGACCGCCGGATGGCCGGCCATCAAGCCAGCGGGATGAGTTCCTTCCGGATGAACCCGATCCTGCCCAGGAGCATTTCGGCATGCTCGCGTGTCGGAGCGACGGGGATCGGATAGCTGTCAGACAGGTCGCGCCCTTCCAGCACGTTGTCGGCCCAGTTCTGGGCGATCTCACAGTAGAGCCTCAGAGCAACACCGGGTGTCGGTGAGTCGTCGGTCTCGAAATGCATCGACGGAAGGTTGCCGCCCACCATCACAGGGGCTTCTCCACGCGAACGGAGCGTCGCAGCCCATGCTTTCCGTCGGTCGGTGTGAAGCGGATCGCCTGACCGCCGCCGGCGGCGAGTCGCAGGCTCAAGGTGTCGGCGGCGGTCACCTGGCGCTGCTCGATGACGATGTCGCTGGGCGCCGTCTTCCAGTCAGCGCCGGGGCCGTCGCGATAGATTTCCGCGCGATATTGCCGGCCGGGATCGAGAAATCCGAGCTGGACCGTCAGCGTCCGTCCGAACTCATCGCTGATCGAGCCCAGGTACCAGTCGTCGGACCTGCGGTCCTTGCGGGCGATGGTGACGAAATCGCCGACCTGGCCGTTGAGCACCCGGGTGTCCGACCAGTCCGTCGGCACGTCCTCGATGAATTTGAAGGGCTTCGGGTTGGCCGTGTAGTTCTCGATCCGGTCGGCGGCCATCTGCACGGGACTGTAGAGCACGACGTACAGCGCCAGCTGCTTGGCCCAGGTGGTCGGCACCCCGTCGGGCGAGCGGGTCTTCATGCCGAACACGCCCGGCGTGAAGTCCATCGGCCCCCGCAACATGCGGGTGAAGACGAGGTTGGTCTCGTGCTCAGGCGGATTACCGGGGGCGCCCCAGGCGTTGTATTCCTGGCCGCGGGCGCCTTCGCCGGAGACCCAATTGGGATAGGTGCGCCGAAGGCCCGTGTCCTTGATCGGCTCGTGGGTGTCGATCGCGACGTGATGGCGGGCCGCGGCCTCCACGACCTTGAGGTAGTGGCGGGCCATGTCCTGGCTTTCATGCCAGGTCAGGTGCGGCTTGCCGTCCAGGCCGACGACCTGGGCCTGGGCGGCGTCGGAGACATAGCCTGTCTTGACCGTGTTGATCCCGAGCTGCTCGTCGAGCGCGAAGGCCGCCTCCATCTGGCTCTCGTAGCGGGCGGCGTTGGCGCCGGTCTCGTGGTGCCCGATCAACTGCACGCCCTTGGATTTGGCGTAGGCTGTCACCTTCTTCAGGTCGAAGTCGGCGGCCGGTTCGGTGAAGCTGAA
>NZ_JAQGIZ010000084.1 GCF_028290885.1 Phenylobacterium sp. | reverse complement strand
GGCCTCCAGGGCGTCGGCCATGGCCCGCAGGATCGGCGCGCGGCCTTCGCCGCCAAGGTCGTTCCAGGGGGCTTGAGCCTTCGCCGCCGCGGCGTAGGCGGCGTCGACGTCGGCCGGCGTGGCGTCGGCCGCCTGGCCGACGGTCTGCGCCAGGTTCGACGGCGACACCCGCTTGGCCGTCGCGGCCTTCGGCGACTTGCCGCCGACGATGGGTGCGGCCTCCAGCGGCGGCAGGGCGGCGATGGCGGCGGCGAGCCGGTCGCGCACTCCGGCGATGGACAGATCCATGCCCTGCGAGTTCCTGCGGCTCGGCCCATAGAGGCCGACCGGCAGGGGGATGCGCGGGTGCGGCGCGCCGCCCGAGGCCTCGAGGGCGGCGATGGGATCAGAGACCACCTTCTCCACCGGCGTGCGCTCGTCCAGCAGGGCGTGGACGAAGGAGGTGTTGGCGCCGTTCTCCAGCAGACGGCGGACCAGATAGGGCAGCAGGTCCTCGTGGCTGCCGACGGGAGCGTAGACCCTGAGCGGGAAGGCGCCGTAGCGGTCGCGGGCGCCGGCGTAGAGCGCCTCGCCCATGCCGTGCAGGCGCTGGAACTCCGGCGACAGCCCCGCCTGGGTCGCCATCTGGCGCACGGCGGCGAGGGTGTGGGCGTTGTGGGTCGCGAACTGGCCATAGAGCGCCGGCGCCGCCGACAGCAGCGCCCGAGCGCAGACCAGGTAGGACAGGTCGGTGGCGGCCTTGGTCGTATAGACCGGATAGCCCGGCAGGCCCGCCACCTGGGCGCGCTTGATCTCGCTATCCCAATAGGCGCCCTTGACCAGGCGGACCATCAGCCGCCGGCCGCTGGCCCGCGCGATGCCGGCCACCGCCTCGATCACCTGCGGCCCGCGTTTCTGGTAGGCCTGGACGGCGAGGCCCAGGCCGGTCCAGCCGCCGAGCTCCGTCTCGCCCGCCAGCCGTTCGAGGATCTCCAGCGAGATGACCAGCCGGTCGGCCTCCTCGGCGTCGAGGGTCAGGTTGATGTCCGCCGCCGCCGCCAGCAGCGCCAGCCGCTTGATGCGCGGATAGAGCTCGCCCCACACCCGCTCCGGCTGGCGCGCCTCGTAGCGCGGCGACAGCGCCGAGAGCTTCACCGAAACGCCATGGCCGGCTTCCGGGCCCACTTGGTTTCCGGGACCGCCGGCATGCTTGGCCACCACCTTCAGGGCCGCGGCATAGGCCGCCTCGTAGCGGTCGGCGTCGGCCTCGGTCCGCGCGCCCTCGCCCAGCATGTCGAAGGAACAGACAAAACCGTCCTGCGCGGCGCGGCGGATGGCCTTTTCGATGGTGGCGCCCAGCACGAACTGCTCGCCCATGATCTTGACCGCGGCGCCCACCGCGCGGCGGATCACCGGCTCGCCCAGCCGCCCGGCCAGCCGGCGGATGAAGCCGGGAAGGTCGGCGCCGGCCTCCTCGTCGGGGTCGATCAGCTTGCCGGTGAGCATCAGGCTCCAGGTCGAGGCGTTGACCAGGATCGAGTCCGACGCTCCCGCATGGCTCGCCCAATCGGCCGAGGCGATCTTCTCGGCGATCAGCTTGTCGCGGGTCTCCTCGTCGGGCGTGCGCAGCAGCGCCTCAGCCAGGCACATCAGCGCCAGGCCCTCGCGGGTCGACAGGCTGAACTCCTGCAGGAAGCTCTCCACCACCCCCTGGCGCCGCGCGCCGCGGCGGGCCGCCCTGACCAGGGCGACGGCCTCCTGGCTCACCGCCTCGCGGTCCTCGGCGCCCAGCGGCCGCGCCGCCAGGGCGGCGGCCACCGCCTGCCGCTCGTCCGCAAATTTTACCGCATCCAGGTGATCGAAAGGCATGCCGGGTCCGTAAGCCAAGCGCCAACGAGCAGCGCGGTCGAGGTCCGGAATAGTCGGGAGACGACCGGATGGGCTTCGGGATTTGCAGTTGATCGCCGAATATATTCGTGGAATTTTCGCGAAATGGCGACATCCTACCGGATCGACGACACCGACCGGCGAATCCTTCGGGTCCTGCAAGTGGACGGACGGATCAGCAACCAGGATCTGGCCCTGCGCTGCAACCTGTCACCCTCCGCATGTTCGGATCGGGTTCGACGGCTTCGGGAACAGGGGATCATCAGCGGCTACGCCGCCGTACTCGACCCCTCCAAGGTCGACCGGCCCCTTCTGATCTTCGTCGAAGTGGTGCTCGATCGAACGACAGGCGACGTATTTGAAGCCTTCGCCGCCGCCGCCCGCCGGTCGCCCGAGGTGATGGAGTGTCATATGGTCGCCGGCGGCTTCGACTATCTGATCAAGGCCAGGGTACGGGACATGGCCGCGTACCGCCGCTTCCTCGGCGAGGTCCTGGTGGAGATGCCGGGCGTCCGCGAGACGCGCACCTACGCGGTGCTCGAGGAGATCAAGGCCTCGATGTCCCTGCCGATCTAGTGTCCAACGCTCCGGACGAGGTCTCCCGTCAGAAGGAGCGCCCAAGGCTGAACGTCACCGAGCGCGCAGTTCCATAGAAGCAGTTGCTGGCTGACTCGCAGGCCGCCACGTAGGTCTTGTCGAAGATGTTGCTCCCGCTGAGCGTCAGCTTCCAGGCCTTGAAGTTGTAGTGCGCCACGGCGTCCCAGAGGATGACCGAATTGGCCTGCCACAGGTTGGCGGCATCCCCGTAGCTCGAGCTCAGATAGCGGGCGCCCAGGCCCACGCCGAACCCGGCCAGGAGACCGTCCTGGAAGGTATAGTCGGCGAAGGCCGAGACCTTGTGGTGGGGCACCATCGGCAACTGCATGCCGAGGTCGGGCCCGTTGCTCTTGGTCACTTCGCTATCGGTGTAGCTGTATGACGCATTCAGACTCAGGCGCTCGCGGATGCGCGCGACGCCTTCCAGTTCGACGCCCTTCACCTGGACTTCGCCGGTCTGGACGCTGGCGAAGGGGTGGGTGGGGTCGGGGTCCGGCGTGAGCACGTTGCGCTGCACCAGATCGTAGGCGGCCAGCGTCACCAGGGTCTTGACCCCTGGCGGCAGACCGGCGGGCTCGACTTTGATCCCTGCCTCCCACTGCTCGCCTTGCGTCGGCGCGAAGGTGGCGCCGTTGAAGGCGACGCCGGTCGTCGGCTGGAATGACTTGGCGTAGGAGACATAGGGCGCGACGCCGTTGGCGAAGACATAGTTGGCGCCGATCCGGTAGCTCAGTTGGCTGTCGTCGGCCGTGGTCCCGCCGGCCTTGTCGTCGGTCCTCACCCAATCCTGGCGGGCGCCGAGCGTCAGGATAAGGCCGCCGCGGCGGACCTGGTCCTGCACATAGAGGCCGGTCTGAGTCTGCACCATGTTGGCGTACGGATAGAGCGTCGGAACAGTGACAGGCGCGCCGTAGACCGGATGGAACACGTCAATCGGCGGAGCGACCGCGAAGCCGAATTCCGAGGTGTCGACATAGCGCCGGTAGTCCAAGCCGACGAGCAAGGTATGCTTGAAGTCGCCGGTCGCGAGGTCCGCCTGCACTCGGTTGTCCACGTTGAAGGATGTGACCTTCTCGTTGAACGGGAAGTTATAGCGGTTGACGATCGAGCCGTTCGGCGTCTGCAGCCCGGCGCCGTAGACCGACAGGGTTTTGGTGTCCGAAGAGAAGTATTTGAGGTTCTGCTCGAACGACAGGTTGTCGCTGAAGGCGTGACGGAACTCGTAGCCGACCCCGTACTGGTCGCGCTGGAACATATTGTATCCCGGTTCGGCGAGGCTGCGGCTCCGCGGAATTGTGCCGTTGGGATTGGGCAGGACCGTGCCCGAAGGCGGCAGGAAGCCACCGCTGTTATTCTTCAGGTCGTCGTTCTGATAATAGCCGAGCAGGGTGAGACTGGTGGTGGGGTCGATGTCCCACTTGAGCGCGCTCGACAGGAACCCGCGGCGGTCCTTCTCGAAATCGATGATGCTCCCCGAGTCGCGGTAGAGGCCGGTCAGCCGGTAGGAAACCGTGTCGCTGAGGGGCCCCGTCGCGTCACCCTGGATCTGCTTCAGATCGTAGTTGCCGACTTCGGCGACCAGTTCTCCGGACGCCTCCTGTTGGGGACGGCGACTGGTCATGTTCACGATGCCGCCGGGCGGGGTCGAGCCGTAGAGTCCGGAGGACGGTCCCTTGAGGATTTCCACCGACTGGAAGCCGTAGAGGTCGGTCCCCACGTTCGTGACCGAGCCGATCGGGGCCTGCAGCCCGTCGATGTATTGGACTGGCGCGAAGCCCCTCAGGGTCAACCAGTCATATCTCGCGTCCGGCCCGAAGTTCTCGCCGGTCACGCCGGCCGTGTAGCGCACGACCTGTTGCAGGCTCGTCCAGTGCAGGACGTCGATCTGGTCGCGGTTGATCACCGTGATCGACTGGGGCGTTTCGAGGATCGAGGTGGCGACCTTCGAGCCGGTCGTGGTCGTCGGCACGTAGTTCGGCGCCGTGACCACCAGTTCTCCGACGGTGTCCGCCCCCTGCGCCGGGGGCGCCCCTTGCGGGGAGGCCGCGCCCTGCGCCGCGGCCGCGCCGGCG
>NZ_JAQGIZ010000073.1 GCF_028290885.1 Phenylobacterium sp. | reverse complement strand
ACATGGCGATGCGGTGGTCCCCGTGGGTGGTGACCCGCGCGCCGCCGGTCACGGCGTGGTTGCCGCGCACGCAGCCCATCACGGTCATGCCCTCGGGCTCCTCCTCGACGCCGACGCCGCAGGCGGCAAGGCCCGCGGCCATCAGGGCGATGCGGTCGCTCTCCTTGACCCGCATCTCGCCGATGCCGCGCATGACCGTCGGGCCCTCGGCGAAGGCCGCCGCCACCGCCAGGATCGGATATTCGTCGATCATCGAAGGCGCCCGCCCGGGCGGAACCTCGACGCCTACGAGCTGCGAGTGCCGGGCGGTGACGTCAGCGACGGTCTCGCCGCCCTCCTCGCGGACGTTGGTCACCGAGAGGTCCGCGCCCATCTCGCCCAGGGTGTCCAGGAGGCCGATGCGCAGGGGGTTGAGCAGCATGCCCTGGACGGTAACTTCGGAGCCGGGGACGATCAGGGCGGCGACCAGCGGAAAGGCGGCAGACGAGGGATCGCCGGGGACGCGGACGTTGGTCCCCGTCAGCGACTGGCCGCCGGGCAGCACGATGCGGCGCCCCTTTGGGCCCTCCTCGGTTACCTCGACCGCCGCGCCGAAGGCCCGCAGCATCCGCTCGGTGTGGTCGCGGGTGGCCTCGGGCTCGATCACCTCGGCGCCGCCCGCCGCGTGCAGTCCCGCCAGCAGGACGGCGGACTTCACCTGCGCCGAGGGTTCCGGCAGCACATAGGCGATGCGCTTCAAGCCTCCGCCCTGTAGCGTCAGCGGCAGCCGCCCGCCGGCCCGGCAGATCCAGGTGGCGCCCATCTCGCCGAGCGGCTTCAGCACCCGGTTCATCGGCCGCCCGCGCAGGGAGGCGTCGCCGGTGAAGGTGGCGGCTAGGTCGAACCCGGCCGCCGCGCCCATGATCAGCCGCACGCCGGTGCCGGCGTTGCCGCAATCGATGACGTTGTCGGGTTCGCGGAAGCCGCCCTGGCCCTCGATCCGCCAACGCCCCTCCCCCAGCCGCTCGACGCCGGCGCCGAAGGCCGCCATGGCCGCCGCGGTGCGCTTGACGTCCTCGCCCTCGAGCAGGCCTTCGACCTCGGTCACGCCATGCGCCAGCGCGCCCAGGATGAGCGCGCGGTGCGAAATGGATTTGTCCCCCGGGGCGCGCACGACGCCCTTCAAGGGACGTCCGCGCCTTGCTGTCATCTGGACCGCGGCCTGGCCGGCCGCTGGGGCGGTCATCGGAGCCGCCGTCATCTGATGGAAACGAGCCTCCGCAGGCTGCGGGTTTCAGGAGGGGGATTGCTTTTGACAGCCGCTCCCGTGCGTGGCAAGGGAGCCCGCTTCGCGAACCCGCCCCATATTTCTTAAGGATCATCGCCTTTGGCCATCCCCGAGCTGGGCTCCAAGCAGGTCTGCCCCAACTGCCAAGCGAAGTTCTACGACCTCACCAAACGCCCGGCGCACTGCCCCAAGTGCGCCAACGAGTTCGATCCTGACGAGGCCGTCCGCAACCGCCGCGTCCGCGCCCGGGCGACCGTTCCCGAGCCCGAGGCCGAGGAAGAGCGCGACGATCAGGTCGCCGCCGAGGCCGAGGAGGACGAGGAAGAAGAAGAGGTCGTCACCCCGGAACTGGACGAGGTGATCGACGACCCCGCGCTGGCCGCGGAAGACGACGAGGACGCCGCCGAGCCGAGCCCCGCCGTCTCCGAGGACCTGGGCGAGTTCGCCGACGAGGAAGAGGTCGAGGACGACGCCGACGTGCCGTTCCTGGAAGAGGACGAGGACGACGAGTTCGACGAAACCGAGATCGAAGGCCTGCCGGGCGAAGGCGACGACGACCGGTAAGCCGGCCCGCGGCGAAAAACCCCGAAAGCCGGGGTTGATCGCAGGAGGGTGTTTGAATAGGTTCCGCGCCTTCCTGGGGGCCAGATCGGCTTTTCAGGAAGACCCGAGACCTCGGGGCTATAGCTCAGCTGGTAGAGCGCTTGAATGGCATTCAAGAGGTCAGCGGTTCGACTCCGCTTAGCTCCACCATGAAGGCCCGCCGGGAAACCGGCGGGCCTTCGCCTTTTGGGGGTGGGGGCCTAACTCGCAGGGCGAAGCCCCATGCCTAGGCTGTCCGCAGCTATCGAGCGAGTTCGTCGAACAAGACGCCGGCCATTTCTTCGATCGTGCCGTCCGCAACAACTAGGCATCGGAGCGCCTGTAGGCGGAGACCGCGGCGCGGACAGCGGCAATTCCGGGGACACACTACTTGTTGTCAGCGTCGCCCGACAGCGACATCGCTGGACCATGTATGTGCCCCCTATTTGCCGATTTTCGCTCCGGATCACCGGTAGCCGGTCGAGGGGCCTTTTCACGCCGTCGAGGTCGTTTCGCCGCCGCACCGCCCTCTCCCTGCCCTCTCCCTGCCCTCTCCCTGCCCTCTCCCTCTCGGCTGCGCCGGGGGAGAGGCGACGAGGATCGAGGCACAGGAGCACCTGTCACTGCAGCCGGGGCGTCCAGATGAACGGCGCGCGCGGGTCGCTCATCCTGCGGCGGCCTCGGCGGGCGCGCCCCACGGCGCGGCCTGGGGCGGTTCAAGCAGTTCGGGCCGACCGAAGGCGCGGGCGAGCGCGTTCAGGTGCGCCAGCTGGTAGCGGCGGCTGACCCGGGCGTTCGGCGCGAGCACATAGAAGCCGTGGAATGCGCCGGGGATGACCAGCAGTTCGGTGGGCACGTTCGCCGCCATGAGGCGGCCGGCAAACGCCACGTCCTCGTCAACGAAGAGGTCGATGTCGCCCACGGCGATGAAGGCCGGCGGCAGGCCCGAGAGGTCGCTCGCGCGTGCGGGCACGGCGCCGGCGGGCGCGGTCTCCCCGCCGGGCGGGCCGCCCAGCAGCGCCGTCCATCCGAGCACGTTCAGCTGCCGGGTCCAGATGTGGGTCCCGACATGCGCCGGCGGCTGGCGGGCGGACCCCGTGCGGTCGTCCACCATCGGATAGGTCAGCGCCTGCAAGCAGATCGGGACTTCGCCCCGGTCGCGGGCGGCCAGGGCGAGCATGGCGGCGTGCCCGCCGCCGGCGCTCTCGCCCTGGATGGCGATGCGCGCCCGATCGACGCCCAGCGCCTGCGCGTTCCGGTGCAGCCACAGGAGGGCGGCGTAGTTGTCCTCTAACGCCCCGGGAAAGGCTGTTTCCGGGGCGAGCCGGTACTCGACGGTGACGATGACGCAGTCGAGCGCCTTGGCCTGGACCTGCAGGTCCGCGACGCTGGCGAAGGCCGAGCCCGCGATGAAGCCGCCCCCGTGGATGTGCAGAACCGCCGGGCGGACGACATCGGGGTCCGAATTGATGAGGTAGACCATCACGTTCGGCGCGCCGTCCCGGACCGGGACCTGCCGCTCCGTCACCGAGGGCGCGGCGAGGAACGACTTGGCGGTGGCGCGTCCCCACCCACGGATTCCCGCCAGCAGCTCCGGACCCGCCGTCGCTGCGGTGTCGGGGACCAGCTTCAGGTAGGACTCCAGCGGCGTACGCAGCTCGGGATCGATGCGCTCCATGGGATCGTGCTGATCGGACATCGCCGGGGACTTCCCTTCCTGCGGACCGCCCTTCATAGCCGCCCGGCGCGCAGGCAGGGAACAGCCGCTGACGGTTGGCGGCGCGGAGGCCTGCGGCTCTGACATGGCGGAGCTTTCGAAGCTCGGAATGGTATGAGGATCAGATCCTGATGCTCGCGGAGAGCTCGCCGGCGGGCTCGGCGGGGGAGCGGGAACGCAGCGTGGGGCGACTGAAGCGCCATCTGGTGCGGCTGCGCCACCGGCCGGGGACGCCGCACCGTCGGCGCCAGGGTTGAGGGCGCGCTCGCGGATGATGGCTTGAGCCGAAGCGTGGATGAGAGGCCGCGCCGCCCTCTCCCTGCCCTCTCCCAACAAGCCGTCAATGCGCAGACGGCGGGAAGGCGGCGGCGACGGCGGCCGAGTTCGTCACGTCGTCCTCCTTCTTCAGCCCGGCCACGCCGATGGCGCCGACAGTCTCTGCGCCGATCTTCAGGGGCGCGCCGCCGCCGAGCGCCGTGAGCCCTGCGGTCGCCAGACCGACGCGCCCCGTGGCGACGTTGGCTTCGAGCTCCGCGGTCGGTCGCTGCATCAGGGCGGCGGTGCGCGCCTTGCCGATGGCGAGCTCGACGCTGCCGGGCCGGACCCCGTCCATGCGAACGAACGCCATCAGCAGGCCGTCCGTGTCGACCACGGCTATGGCGGCCGGGTCGTTCGCCTGTCGGGCGAGGCGCTCGGCGGCCTGCAGCGCCGCCTGCGCGCCGGCTTGGGTCAGGGCGGCCGAGGGGCGGGTCGCGGGCTCGCCCGCGGCGAGAGCCGGGGCGGCGAGCGCCGCCGCGACGAGGGCAGCTACGCAGGCTTTGAGCAACATGGCGGAAGGCTTTCTGCCAGGCGTCGAGGGTGTCAAGTCAACAACCTGAAGCCTGACCAGCTTTCGTGGGACCGGAAAGCGCATCGCCGAGCTTACCGCTGCTGGCGCGCCTCAGCGGTCGCCGCGTTCAGCTTGCGGATACGCTGCTGGTAGAGCCGAGCCAGGCGGGCGGGATCGGAGACGGTGTTGCGGGCGTCGCGCCAGGCCAGCTGGCGCTGGCGCAGCAGGGCGCGATCCTCGTGGGCCTCGAGCGCCGCGGCGTAGGCCCGCTGCAGCCCGCGCTGCAGCAGCCGTAGCTGCGGGTCGCCGCAGATCTCGCGATCCGCCGGGGTCGGCTCAGTGGCGCAGCCGTTGGCCACGACAGGAGCCGGCCGGTCCGGAGCGGGCGCAGCGGCTGCGACCGCGTCTGTGGCGGGGGGCGCGGGCGGCGATTCTGGCGCCCTGCCGTCCGCGTCGCGGGCGAGCTCCTGGGCGTTGGACGGCGACGGCGGTCCGACGGCGGCGTCCGGCGGCATTTCGGGCGCGGACGCGGGAGCCGGCTCCGCCGTGCTCGGGGCCGTAGCGGCGGGCAGGGGCGCAGGCGCCAGCGCCGCCGTCCGGATCGGGGGGGCGGCCGGCGACGGCGCTTCGCGGACGATCCCGCCGCCCCACCAGCCGAGGCCTACACCCACGGCGAGGCTGAGCGCGAAGCCTGCAACGACCGGGAGGCGAGATCGGCGGGGTGCGCGGGGGATTTCCGGCTCCACGGGTCGCAACCGCAGGCCCGGGTCGGCCGTGGTCGCCGCCGCGTCGTCCTGCAAGCTGAGCGGTCGACTTGGCTCGACGGGTGGCGGCGGGGGGTCGACGTCAGCCGCCGCAGCCGGGGCCGTCGCCGCCGAAGCCACGGTTCGAGCCGGAGGCGAATTGCGCCGGCGTCCGCGGGCCGGAGGACCTGAGGAGGGGGCCGCGGCCGCCTCGCGCTCCGGCGGCGGGCGCCAGTTGGGCATCGGCGGCACGTCGTCGTCCGTCTCCACCGGTTCGCCCAGCTCGACCGCGACAAGGCGCTGTTCGGCCGCACGCCGTTTCAGGCGTGGGCCCCGCGCCTTGGGGGTTTGCCTGCGCGCGGCCATCTCCTGCAGGAGCTTGTAGGACAGCGCGGCGTCGCCGCGTCGGCGACTGGCGTCGAGCATTTGCCGGAGCTCGGGCCCGCTCAGGGCGGAGAGGTTGACTTGCGGCATCGATAGCCGTCCTGGGCGCTTCTCAATTCGACCTGCCGGCGCCCGTCACCTCACCAGCGGCGCTAGTATCGGATCGCGCGGCAAAAGAGGGAAGGTTAATCGCTTGCCGGGACTGCGACCGAAGGTCCGCGTTTCGCCGTTCGCCGAATGCGGGGATGAGCGGAATTGGGGGCGGACCCTTGGCGAAGCGCGCGGCTGGGGACTATGCAGGGGCTGTCTGGCCATCTGGGGTTCGCCACGTGACACGCCGCATCCTGACCGCCGCGCTGATGGCCTTTCTGGCGCTCGCCGCCTGCGACGAGGCCAAGCCGCGCGACCCGCCCCCCGACCCTTTCGCGGCCCCGGCGGCGAAGGCCGAGGCGGTGGCCCCGACCGGGGGCCTGTCCAAGGGGCTGCCGAAGCGGCCGCAGCTCGCCGGCTTTTCCCTGGACCGCATCGGGGCGGCGTCCGATCCGCTGAACCGCCAGCCGGCGGTGACGCCGGCGGCGCGGCCCATCGTGCTCGACGGGTTCGGCTTCGATCCCGTGGCCAAGGCGCCGGGCAAGGGGGTCGACGTGGTGATCGACGGCAGGGCCTATGGCGCCGCCTACGGCAGGGGCCGCCAGGACGTCGCCAGCTACTTCAAGGCGCCCGGCCTGCTGAACGTCGGCTTCACCACCACGCTGCCGGCCGCAGCCCTGTCTCGCGGCGCGCACACCGCGGCCGTGCGGGTCGTGGCCGCCGACGGCAAGGGCTATTATGAGGGTCTCCCGATCCGCTTCGAGGTGAAGTAGGCCGGCGCGGCGGCGCATTGAAAACGCGGGCGCCGATCCCCAGATAATCCCTGTCCGGTTGAGCCGCGCCGCTGCCGGGCGGCCCAGCCGGAGAGTCGCTTTCGACAAGGACTCTTTGAGGATGAACAGGTCGGTACTCTTCGACAGCCCATTCCTTTTGGGCTTCGAGCATACCCGCAGTCTGATCGAGCGCGCCGCCAAAGCGGCCGCTGAGAGCTATCCCCCTTACAACGTGGAGGATCGCGGCGACGGCGGGATTCGGATCACCCTGGCGGTGGCGGGCTTCTCGCCCGACCAACTCGAGGTGACCGTGGAGGACCGGCAACTGACGGTCGCGGGCCGTCGCGACGGAAACGCCGCCCAGCCCGAGGACGCCTTCCTGCACCGCGGCATCGCCGCACGCGGGTTCATCCGGAGTTTTGTCCTGGCCGATGGCATGGTCGTGGAAGAGGCGAGCCTCGAACACGGCCTACTGCACATAGATCTTAGCCGGCCCGAGCCTGAAAAACGGGTGCTCAAGGTGCCCATCCGCGCCCGAGCTTAAGCAAAGACCCTAGTGTTCAAAAAGAGACGGTCGGATGTCCGACGTCTCAGGCATCGAACGGGCGGCTGAACCGGCGACCGTTCGAGGCGTTGAGTTTTACGGAGGTGGTCATGATGACGCCTATTCTATCGACTGAAGCTTTTGCGGCGCTGGGCGCGCCGAACCTCGTCTATGTGCGCCCGGTGAGTGCGGCCGAAATCCTGGCCAATGTACCTTCCGCCCAGATCCAGGGGTTCGAGCTGAGCCCCGACCAGACCCTCTACGCGGTGCACCGCGCCGACGGCGAACGCCTGGCGGTGCTGACCGATCGGGACTCCGCGGTCGCCGCGGCCCTGGCGCACGAACTGGCGCCCGTTTCCGTGCACTAAGCGCGCTTTTCCCTCCCCTTTATGGGGAGGGACAGGCCGCGTAGCGGCCAGGGTGGGGACGTCGCGTTCAAGCGGGAACCTCACAGCTCTGGCCCATATTTCCCCACCCGTCTCGTGCCTGGCGGCGCGATCCACCCTCCCCATGAGGGGGGAAAAGAATCAGGCCGCCGAGGAGTGGCTGGCTTGGACCACCGGGTCCTGCACGAGCAGGGCGTGGATTGCGTCCGCCGTGCGGGCCTGGCGCAGCTGCTGGCGCAGGTTCGACTGGCGCAGGATCCGGGAAACCCGGGCCAGCGCCCGCAGGTGCTCCACCCCGGCCGATTCCTTCGGCGCGAAGATGGCGAAGATCAGGTCGACCGGCTGGTCGTCCACCGAGTCGAACTCCACCGCATGATCCAGGCGCACGAAGACGCCGCGCAGCCGCGTGAGGCCCTCCAGCCGCGCGTGGGGCGCGGCGACGCCGTGGCCGACGCCGGTTGAGCCGGCCTGCTCGCGGTCGGTCAGCGCGTCCAGCACATCGCCTGCGTCGAGCCCGAAGTTGCGGGCCGCGATCTCGGCGATGACGGCCAGGGCCTGGCGCTTGTTGGCGGCGCTCACGCGCAGGGCGATCGCGTTGCGATCGAGAAGGTCACCAATCTGCATGGTTCAAGTAGCTCGCGCTCACCGGGACCCGTCCCCCTGACGGTCCGCCTTTTGGACGGTTGATCGAAGCGAATCTAGGCCTCTGCGGTTCCGTGCGATCCGGTCCCATTTGCCTTCGTGCGCTCGGGGTCAATCCAGCCGATGTTGCCGTCGGGCCGGCGATATACCACGGACAATCCGCCATGCGCGGCGTTCCTGAACACGATTGTTTGAGATTCGGTCAGGTCGAGCTCCATAACCGCCATCGAAACGGTCATGACGGTGATCGGCGTCTCGGTCTCCGCGATGACCATGGGCTCGGGGAAGCTCGCGGCGTCGCCGTCGAAGATGTCCTCGCCCTCCTCGTCGGCCGGCGCCTGCAGCACGTAGTAGGCCGCGGTCTCCGCCTGGCGGGCCATCGCCTGGGGATGGTGGTCCTTCAGCCGGTTCTTGTAGCGCCGGATGCGTTTTTCCATCTTGGCGCTCGCCGCATCGAAGGCCACGTGCGCATCGCCGCCGAGGCCGTGGGTGATGAGCTGCTGGCCAGACGCCAGGGTGACGTCGCAATCCACCCTGAACGAATGGCCGTCTCGGCTGATCACCACCTCGGCGACGCCGCCGCCGCGGTCGAAGTACTTGCCGATGCTGGAGGAGAGTTCGTCGGAGACCCGCATACGCAGTGCCTCGCCGACGTCGACGTGTTTGCCGGTGACTTGGACTTGCATGACGAGATCAACGCGCCGGCCGCCGGAAGGTGTCAACCAAACTGAGAGTGAACGGCGGAGGCGCCGCGTCAGGCGGTTTCCTTCAGCCGCCGGCGGCGCTCCACGGAGGACGGGATGCGCATGGCCTCGCGGTACTTGGCGACGGTCCGCCGGGCGATGTCGACGCCGGCTTCCTTGAGGATATCCACGATCGCATCGTCGGAATGGACGTCGCGCTCGCTGGCCTCGGCGTCGATCAGCTGGCGGATCTTGTGCCGCACGCTCTCGGCCGAGTGGGCCTCTCCGCCCTCGGTCGCCTGGATCGCCGAGGTGAAGAAGAACTTCATCTCAAGCACGCCGCGCGGGGTCGCCAGGTACTTGTTGGAGGTCACCCGGCTGACGGTGGATTCGTGCATGCCGATGGCGTCGGCGACGGTTTTCAGGTTCAGCGGCCGCAGGTGTTCGACGCCATAGGCCAGGAAGGCGTCCTGCTGGCGGACGATCTCCGAGGAGACCTTGAGGATGGTCTTGGCCCGCTGGTCGAGGCTCTTCACCAGCCAGCTGGCCTGGGCCGCGCAATCGGAAACGAAGGTCTTCTCCTGGTCGGTGCGCGCCGAGGCGCTGACGCGCGCGTGGTAGCGCTGATCGACCAGCAGGCGCGGCAGGGTCTCCGAGTTGAGCTCCACGTGCCAGAGGCCGCCCAGGCCCTCGCGCACATAGACGTCCGGCACGACGGCCTGCACCGGCTCGCCGCCGAAGGCCGCGCCGGGCCTGGGCGTCAGCGCCCGCAGCTCGGCCACCATTTCCTTGATGTCCTCGTCGTCGACGGCGCAGGCGCGCTTCAACGCGGCCATGTCGCGCCGCGCGAGCAGGGGCAGGTTTTCCAGCAGGCTGGCCATGGCCGGATCGAACCGGTTGCGGTCCTTCAGCTGGATCGTCAGGCACTCCTGCAGGTCGCGGGCGCAGACGCCCACCGGCTCGAAGCCCTGCAGAACGGCCAGCACCCGCTCCAGCAGGTCCTCGCCGCAGCCCAGCCGGTCGGCCAGTTCGGCAAGCTCGGCGCGCAGGTAGCCGCCTTCGTCGACGGCGTCGATCAGCACGCTGGCGGCGGCGGCTTCCGCGCCCTTCAGGCCGGACGCGGACAGCTGGTCGTGCAGGTGTTCGTTGAGGGTCTTGTCGCGCGTCAGCACGCCTTCCAGGCCCTCGGGATCGCCGTCGAAGGACCCGCCGCCGCGGCTGGCCTTCGACCAGTCGACGGACGCGCCGGCGTCAGCCGCGCCCATGTCGTGCTCGGCGTCGCCCGTGACCCGTTCGCCGGGGGAGGCCTCGTCGTGGGCGGTGTCCAGTTCGGCGCGCGCGCCGGCGTCGTCCATGCGGTCGGTGGAGACGTCGCCGGCCGCCTCGACCGGCGCCTCGGCGTCGGGTTCGGCGTCGCGCTCGTCGCGCTGCAGCAGCGGATTGCGCTCCAGCTCGGCGTCAACGAAGGCCTCGAGCTCGAGGTTCGACAACTGCAGCAGCTTGATCGCCTGCTGCAGCTGCGGCGTGATGACCAGACCCTGGCCCTGCCGAATCTCGAGTCGCGCGCTGAGCGCCAAAGCTGTCCCCTTTCCTGGCCCGTTGGCCTGTTTCTTGCTGGGGACCTTAGCCGTGCGAACGCCACCGATTAGTTAATGCGGCGGCCGTCAACCCTCCTCTCCCTCTCGGCTTCGCGGGGCGAGAGGCGGGTGGCCACGCTGTCAGCAATTTGGCAGGATGAGCCCATGAGACGCGCAGACCGGCTGTTCCAGATCATCCAGGTGCTGCGGCGCGGCCGCCGGCCGGTGACCGCCGACGCCATGGCCGCCGAGCTGGAAACCTCCAAGCGCACCATCTACCGCGACATCGCCGACCTGATGGCCCAACGCGTGCCGATCCGCGGCGAGGCGGGCGTGGGCTACGTGCTGGACGGCGGCTTCGACCTGCCGCCGCTGATGCTGACCCCGGACGAGATCGAGGCCGCGGTCCTGGGGGCCCAGTGGGTCGCGGGACGCGGCGACCCCGCCCTGGCGCGCGCCGCCCTCGACCTGATCGCCAAGATCGGGGCCGCGGTGCCGGAGCGGCTGCGCCCCTTCGCCCTGGAGCCCGCCACCCGGGCCGCGCCGCGCTGGAACGTCGCGCCCGACGGGCTCGACATGGCGCAGGTGCGCCACGCCATCCGCGCGGGCCACAAGATCGCGCTCAGCTACCGCGACGAGCAGGACCGGCTGAGCGAGCGCACCGTCTGGCCCTTCGCCGTCGGCTACCACGAGACGGTGCGGCTGATGATCGCCTGGTGCGAGCTGCGCACCGACTTCCGCAGCTTCCGCACCGACCGGGTGACCGCCGCGGAATTCCTGGAGGACCGTTATCCCGAGCGGCCGGCGGTGCTGCGCGCCCGCTGGCGCAAGCTGATGAACGAGAAGATGGCCGAGATGCGCCCGCGCGAAGCGGCGGCCGATCAGGCGAAGGTGTCGCCCAGGTAGACGCGCCGCACCTCGGGATCGTCGACGATCTCGTCGGGCCGGCCCTCGAACAGCACCTCGCCGGCGTGGATGATCGAGGCCCGGTCGATGATGTCGAGCGTCTCGCGGACGTTGTGGTCGGTGATCAGGATGCCGATGCCGCGCCGCTTCAGATAGGCGATCACCTCGCGGATGTCGGCGATGGCCAGCGGGTCGATGCCGGCGAAGGGCTCGTCCAGCAACATGAAGGACGGCTCGGACGCCAGCGCGCGGGCGATCTCCACCCGCCGCCGCTCGCCGCCCGACAGCGAGATCGCCGGCGCGTTCCTCAGATGCTCGATGTGCAGTTCTTCCAGCAGTTCGGTGACCACGGCGCGCGCCCGCTTGTTGTCGCGCTCGCGCAGCTCCACCACCGCCATGACGTTCTCGCCCACGGTCATGCCGCGGAAGATCGAAGTCTCCTGCGGCAGGTAGCCGACGCCCATGCGGGCGCGCTGGTACATCGGCTGGGCGGTGATGTTCTCGCCGTCGAGGTAGATGGCGCCGTAGTCGGCCGGGATCAGGCCGGTGATCATGTAGAAGCAGGTGGTCTTGCCGGCGCCGTTGGGGCCCAGCAATCCCGCGACTTCGCCGCGGCCCAGGCGCAGGGAAACGCCCTTCACCACCGGCCGGCCGCGGAACGACTTGCCGATGTTGTCCACCACCAGGCCTTCGCCGGCGAGGCCCGGACGGATATCGAAGCGTTCCGGCTTCACGAGGTTCACCTGCGCCGGCCGCCGATCACTTGGCGGCCTTCTTCGACTTGTCGCTCTGGGACTGGTCGCCCTGCGAGGCGGAGTCCTTGGGATAGAAGACGCCGCGCGGACGATTCTTGGCGCCGGGTCCCTTTGCCGCACCCTCGACGCGGCCTTCGCCGGTCTGGGTGTTGTAGACCATCCGGGCGCCGCGCATGACGTTCTGGCCGTCGACCGCCACCACGTCGCCGGTGATGGTGAGGGTCGTATTGGCCGCGTCGTAGAGGCCCTCGTCCCCGTGCACGCGCCGCCCGTCGGCGGACACGTAGTAGACGGAGCCCTTGGCGTTGATGCTCATCAGGTCCCCGCAACTGCCGGCCCCGGCCCCGGCCCCGCCGGCGGTCGCCGCGCCCGGCTTGCCCTTCCTGGGCTCCATGCGCGCGGTCAGGACATCGGCGCGCAGCCGCGAGGTGTCCTGCAGGGCCTCAGCCGATCCCGTCCAGACCGAGACGCAGTCGGTGTTGTGGGTCTCCAGCTGATCGGCGGTGATGTCGATCGGCCCCTTGGAGTTCTTCGCCAGCTGGGCCGCGGCGGGCTGGGCGGCCAAGGTCGCCGCCGCCAGGGCCGCCATCGCGATCAGGCTTTTCATCGGAAGGCTCAGCCTCATTTCGGTTGCAGGCGCGTATGAACGCCGCCGCTGAAGACCATGCGCGCGCCCTTGTCGTAAACGCCATAGGACTTCGCTTGAATTTCTCCAAGCGACCCGGCGCCCTGAATGGGGCCTGAACCGACCAGTTCTCCGGTCTTGGTGTCGAACAGCGACTCGGCGGTGTCGAAGGCGCCGCGCGCCCCGGCGAGCCGCACCCCGCCGCTCACCTCCAGCTTGCGGGTCCCCTCGTGATAGACCCCCTTGGCGGCGGTGACCCGGAGCGGGTCGGGCCCCTCGTCGTCGAGCACCAGGGCGGGCTTTTCGAGATAGACCTTCAGATCGTCCTGCGGGTCGCGGGTGGCGGAGGCGGCGATCAGCACGAACGGCCGGCCCCGGTCGTCGCGCCCGACGAAGCGCGGGTTCACCAGCCGGATCGGGTCGTTGGACGAGGCCGTCGGCGCCGCCTGGGCCGTGAAGCTTTTGTAGGCCACCGTCGCGGCGAGCCCGGCCAGGATCAGGCCGATCAGGCCAGGCAGCAGGATGCGCAAGGCCCGAATCGCCCGCGAGCGCCGGCGCCAGCGCTGAATCGACGCGCGGCGGGCCGGCGGCGGCATGAGGGAAATATCCGAGACCGACACCGCCGCCACCGCCGCTAGGAATGGGCGAAGATGTCGTCGTCTTCCCAGCCGGCGACGTCCAGCAGGGCGCGATGCGGCAGGAATTCGAAACAGGCCCTGGCCAGGCCGTCGCGTCCCTCGCGCGCCAGCATGTCATCGAGCCGGGCGCGGAGCGCGTGCAGGTGAAGGACGTCGGAGGCCGCATAGGCGACCTGTTCGTCACTGAGCTTGGCGGCGCCCCAGTCGGAGCTCTGCTGGGTCTTGGAGAGATCGATGCCGAGCAATTCCTTGGTCAGGTCCTTCAGCCCGTGCCGGTCCGTATAGGTCCGCGCGAGCCGTGAAGCGATCTTGGTGCAGTAGACCGGGGCGGTGACCACGCCGAGATGCAGCCAGAACATGGCGATATCAAAGCGTCCGAAATGGAAGAGCTTGGTCACCGCCGGGTCGGTGAGCAGGCGCTTGAGGTTGGGGGCGTCATAGGCCGGCCGGCCGAGCTGCACCACATGGGCGTCACCCTGGCCGTCCGACAGCTGCACGACGCACAGCGGGTCGCGCCCCAGGCGCAGGCCCATGGTCTCCGAATCGATGGCGACGGCGGAGGCGGACGCCAGCGCATCGGCGGGCAGGTCGCCCTCATGCAGGAAGGTAGTCACCTTTTTCACGCTGCTCCGCCGGACTCGATCCAACCCACACTATAGAGGGTCGGATGAAGCCTAAGTAGGTACTGGCGTCCGCTCGCCAACGGCCGGCGCCCAGGAAAGGGTCAGCGCCACCCGCACGCGGATGGTGCCCAGGAAAGGACTCGAACCTTCACGGCCGTTAAGCCACTGGCACCTGAAGCCAGCGCGTCTACCAATTCCGCCACCTGGGCCCGATCCGTCGGATCGCGCGAGCCGGCTTCCTTAAAGCTCCGCCCCTCCCGGGTCAACGGCTCCCCAAAGAAGCCGGGCGCCGTCGGGGGCGCGGCGGATTGCAGCGGCGGGCGGCATCGTCTATCCGCAGGCGCATGCAGAACCTCGTCACCGTTTTCGGCGGATCCGGTTTCGTCGGCGCCCAGGCCGTGCGCCAGCTCGCCAAGGCCGGCTGGCGGATCCGGGTCGCGGTGCGCAATCCCGCGGCGGCCTACGCCATGCGGCTGCACGGCGACGTGGGCCAGATCGACATCGTCCAGGCCAACGTCCGCAACGAGCCCTCCCTGCGCCGGGCGCTGTCGGGCGCGACGGCCGCCGTGAACCTGGCAGGCGTGCTGCGCGAGACCGGCCGGCAGGATTTCCAGGCGATCCACGTGGGGGGCGCGCGCAACGTCGCGGCCGCCGCCAGGGCCGAGCGGGTCGGCCGGGTCGTGCAGATGTCGGCGCTGGGCGCGGACCTGCATTCGGAGTCGAAATACGCGCGCACCAAGGCCGAGGGCGAGGCCGCGGTGCGCGAGATCTATCCGGACGCCGTGGTGGTGCGCCCTTCGATCGTGTTCGGGCCGGAAGACGACTTCTTCAACCGCTTTGCGGCCATGGCGCAGATCAGCCCGGTCCTGCCGCTGATCGGCGGCGGCCACACCCGCTTCCAGCCGGTGTTCGTGGGCGACGTCGGCAAGGCGCTGGCGCGGATGGTCGCACTTCCCGAGGCGGCCGGTCAGACCTACGAGCTGGGCGGGCCGGCGGTGTTCACCTTCCGCCAGCTTATGGAGCTGATGCTGGCCGAGATCGACAAGCGCCGGTTCCTGGCGCCGATCCCCTGGCCGCTCGCGCGCCTGATCGGTGCGGCGGGCGATCTGGCGGGCGTGCTGATCGAGCCGCCGGTAACCTCCGACCAGGTGGAGCTGCTCAAGGCCGACAACGTCGTCGGCGGCGCCTATCCGGGCCTGGCCGACCTGGGGATCACGCCCACCACGCTGGAGGCGGTGCTGCCGAGCTATCTCTACCGCTACCGCAAGGGCGGCCAGTACGCCGACCAGGAAGACCGCGAACTGGCGGGCGTAGGGGTCTGAGGGCGCCCTCCCTCCCCCTCGTGGGGAGGGTCGACTCGCCAACGGCGAGCGGGGTGGGGGTGTCGCGTTCAGGTGCTGCCTCTTAGCTTGTCCCTCACACCCCCACCCGTCCGAGGCTTCG
>NZ_JAQGIZ010000053.1 GCF_028290885.1 Phenylobacterium sp. | reverse complement strand
GCGGGTCGTGGCTTGGCGCTGGCGCCTGGATCGGGCTCGCCGGCCTCTCCAAGTACCAAGCCATTCTCTTTGCGTTCGGCGTGGGGGTCTTCCTGCTGGGCACGGACCGCGGCCGGGCGTGGCTGAGACGCCCCGGCCCCTATCTCGCCGCACTCACCGCAGCGGCGGTCCTGTCACCGGTGCTGATCTGGAACGCCCAGAACCACTGGGCCTCGTTCGCCTTCCAGGGCGGCCGCGCCGCGGCGGCCCACGCCCTGCGGCCAGCCGCGGCCTTGTCCGCCGTGCTCGGCCAGGCAGCGCTTCTGCTCCCGTGGATATTCGCGCCGCTGGCGCTCGCGACCTACCGCGCGGCGCGAAATGGCAGGGCGGATGAGCGGGGGTGGTTCTGTCTCGCGCTGAGTGTCCCCGGCATCCTGCTGTTCGCGCTGACGCCGGTCTGGGGGCAGACCTCGCTGCCGCATTGGGCGATGCCATCCTGGCTCTTCCTGATGCCGCTTCTCGGCGACATGCTGGCCCGCGCGGCGACGGATCGCCGCTGGCCGGCGATCTGGGCGTCCTGTTCCCTTGCGGCCTGCCTGGTCCTGTGGACGGTGCTGGTCAGCGACGCCGCCACCGGGTGGGTCGGCCGGGCCTGGCCCCGGGCGTTCGTGAAAGGTGACCCGACCCTGGAGTCGCTCGAATGGGCGCCGCTCGCCGACGCCGTGTCCGGCCTGGACCTGCTCAAGCAGCGGAACCTGTTCATCGTTTCCATGAAGTGGAATGAGGCGGGCCGGATCGCGCCGATCTTCTGGGAGCGGGCGCCGGTCGTGGTGTTTTCCGACGACCCCCGCGGCTTCGGCTACACGCGCGGCGTCGGCGACCTCGTCGGGCGAGATGCGCTCATCGTGGTGAAGCCCGAGGATCTGGGCGCGGGGCTGGATCGGATCAGCCTGTGCTTCGCGAACGTCGAGCCGTTGACCACCGCTGAGTTTGGCCGCTCGGGCCGCCCAGAGCTACAGCTGCACCTCTTCGCAGGCCATCGCCTCCTGCCGTCCTGCTCGGAAGTGGGCAAGCCGAGCCAGGCCGCGCTTGCCCAATGGCGAACCTTGAAGGCTCGCGACCGCCTCGTTCGCTAATGCCCGTCGCCCTGAGGCTTGGGGATTGGCGTCGGGCAAACGTCGCCGATGCGGTGGGCGACCGTGATCCCCTTCCCCCTCAGCGGAACGCCGGCGATCTTGGTCCTCAGGTCGGCGGTAAGGCGGAACGCCGTCGGATCATACGTGCCCTGAGCGGAGATTTGCGCGACCTGGCCATGCTTCTCGACGCAGGTCCCCTTCAGCAGCAGGTGGCCGTCGCCCACCTCCCGCGTCGGATAGGTGCAGGCGTAGTGCCCATTGCTGGGCCCCTGCAGGACGCCTGAAACATCCGCGGTCGTGAAGCACTTCCGCTCCACTGTCGTGAAATGGAAGATGAACACCCACGTGTTGGTGGTTTCCCAATAGCCCGCAAGCGGCGCGCCGGTCTCGGCGAGACTTGTCGCCGGCATGGCCGTCAGCCCCGCCGCGAACGCCGCGGCGAGCGCTGTATTGGTGATCAAGCGAAGTCTGGCCGTCATTTGCTCCCCCAGCGACCCGGGCGCCTCGCGCATTGACGACGCCGGCCGGCCGCAGTCGCAAGAAAAAGGCATCCTGCCTGCGCCTCGGGCCAGAGGCCGCTCAGCCGCCCGCGCGGGCCAGGACAGAAAAGCGGGGGCCGCGGGCGATGTTCGTGCTCATCGGGCTGCACCAGTCGAACGGCGCCTCCCCCGGCGCGGCCGCGAGGCCGTCGTCCAGCAGGGTCTGGCCGAGGTCGCCGCCGTCCACGGTGACGCGGGCAAGGGTGCGGTTGTATTCGTCCGTCCCGCCGGTCGGAGTGACGGTGACCTCACGGGCTCCGCCGACGAGGCCCTGGACGGTCTCGCGCGCCTGGCGCGCCGCGAGGGCTTCGGCCCAGCAACTGGCGTGCGGCACGAGGTGCGGCGCGGCGGCGTTGGACAGCCGGACATGGCGACCGTCGACGACCAGCGCGTCGGGTTCCAGGACCATGACCTGTGGAGCGCGCGCGGCCGGGACGTCGGCGAACAGCGCCGGCTTGGGCGAGCAAGCAGCGATCAACGCCGCCGCCGCCATGGCCAGGAGGGGTATGTGGATCTGCATGACGAACAGCGTTCGCTCGCTCGTGCGGCCTCGGGCGGAGAGATCCCGACGCCCCGCCCCGCCGGGGGGGGCTGGGGGGCAGCGGGGCGTCGGGCGACCTCTCTGGCGCCGGGGGAAGAGCCTAGAGGCCGAGCTTGTAGCGCAGGCCGACGGTCACGGCCTGGGTGCTGAAATCTCCTCTGATGCGGTTGAGAGTGCTCCCGAACTCGACCCCGTTCACCCCGAGGTACCGGTAAGCGATCTCGCCGGTGAGGCGATCGTTGAACGGGTGCGCGACGCCCGCCTTGAACTGGTAGGCGAAGCCTGTGTCGTCGCCGTTGGAGGGGCCGCCGTCGACCTTCACCTGGGCGAGGCCGACGCCCGCTCCGACGAACGGCTGCCAAGCGCCTTGGCGATTGAAGTCGTAGTAGCCGTTGAGCAGCCCGGCCACCGTCTTGAGGTCGCCGGAGCTGCCGTTCTTGGCGTTGCTCTGCATGTAGATGAGCTCGCCCTCCGCGCGGAATCCATCGGCGATCTCGCGGCCGACGGCGCCGCTGACGGTCCAGCCGCTGTCGCCCTTGGCCGTTCGCGCGCCGTTGATCTCGCTCTGGAAATTCGCGCCGGCGTCGCCGCGGACGTACCAGCTGGAGTCCTGCGCGGCGGCCGCCGTGGCGGAGAGGGCGGTGGCGCCGACAACGACTGCGGCGAGAGTACGCTTATTCATCTTCACAACTCCTGGCCCGTCCATCGGGTCTTGTGCAGGAGAGATGGGGCGCGGCCCGTCGGCGGGCTTTCGCGCAACGCGCGGGTTTTTCAGAAACGCGCGTAAAACTGCGGAGCGGCGCGGGGCTCAGCCCGCCAGCCGCGCGCCCACCGCCGCGCGATAGGCAGCGGGCGCGAGGCCCGTCAGCCGCCGGAAGGCGCTGGTCATATGGGCGTGGCTGGAGAATCCGGCCCGCATGGCCACGGTCGTCAGGTCGAGCGCCGGATCCCGCAGCAGCTCGCGGACCCGCGTGATCCGCCGGGAGAGGATGAAATGATGCGGCGCCTCGCCGGTGGCCTGGCGGAAGGCGCGGGTGAAGTGGGCGGCGCTGAGTTCGGCCAGCACCGCCAGCTCCCGCACCGTGATCTTGCTGTCGAGCCGGGCTTCGACGTGGTCGATCACCCGGCGAAGCCTGAACGGTGAGATCGACGCCCGGCCGCGCGGCGCCTCGCCCTGGCCGATCACCTGCAACGCGCGGGCCAGCATGGCCTCGCCGAGCGCGGCCATGTAGCCGCGATCGGGACAGGGCTCCCCGACCAGGACGCGGCGGGCCTCCACGGCCAGGGTCCACACGCCCGGGTCGATCGTCCTGACCGGCGGGTCGCCGGCGATGGCCGCGAGACTCGCGCTCAGGTCGGGGCGGCCGGCGAGGGCGTCCGGGCCGAAGGTCAGCGCCAGGATCTCGATCGGACTCTGGTGACGCGTACGCACCCTCATGCCGGGGGTCAGCACGATGAAGGATCCGGGGGCGCAGGTGACGCCGCGGGCGGGCGCGTCCTGGAAGGCGGCGACCACGTGACCGGCGTCGAAGGTGAACCGCAACTGCGGTCGGGCGCCGTCATAGCTCCAGTAGGGATCGACGGAGCCCAGTTCGAACAGCACCGTCTCCGCGTCGAAGGCGAGCGCGGCGGTCTCCGCCGTCTGCGCCGGCGTGGCGGCTTCCCTGGCGTGGCTCATCCGAACATCACTCCCCGCTCGCTTGTCGCGGCCGGTCGCGGTCCCGAGGTTCCGGACGGCCGAGGTTCAGCCCCGGGGCGGAAATGAGGACGATTTGTGACGATGCAAGTGCGCCGCCGGCCGAATTTGCAGCAGCGGCAAGGTTCAGTGGCCGACTTTGTCACCGGAAAGACGGCGCGGTGACCCTGGCCCTCGGCGTCAAACCGAGCGCCGGCTCACGGCTGCGCTTTCAGGCCGCTCAGGACGATTTCACGGGTCCGCAGGCTGACGGCCCGGCGTTCGGCAAGGCCCCCGCTCAGGCCCGCGCCGAGCAGGGTGGTGATCATCATGATGTCGTCCGCCGTCACGTCCGCGCGGACCAGGCCTTCCATCTGGGCGTCGCGGAGCGCCCGGCCGCCGACCTCGATGATGGTGTGGCGAAGCGACTCCAGCGTTTCCGGCGCCGTCACCCGTAACGCCTCCGGGAGACCGGCAGTGCGCACGAAGAGGTCGGCGAGTTGCTCCACGAACCAGAGGAAGACGTCGGCCTCGCCGGCCCAGGACCTGGTGCGATCCGCAAGGTCTTCCACGTATTGCGTGAGCACAGCCTGCGTCAGGACCACTCGGCTGGGAAAGTGGCGATCGAGCGTATCCCGCTCGATGCCGGCGCGTTCGGCGATAAGCTCGAACGGCGCATCCGGTCCGTGCTCGGCCAGCACGTCGGCCGCGGCGCTGACCATCGCCCGGCGCCGCGGCGGGGCCTCTTTGCTGAGCGGAAAGTTCATGATCGCCATGTGCACATCGTCGCGCGGATTCCGGGGGCGGTTCGAATTATCTAGGCTCCTGTACCAGCTGGGCAAGCCCAAGAGCCCTAATCCCCCTAGACGACGTCGGCGCCAGATCGCCGCACCGGATGAGAGCTTCGCGCTCTGCGACGCGCGGCCCTCAGCGCCGCCCAGTATCTGCAGAAAGGGTATCCGGAAGTTGAATCTGAGTTGACCTCGGCGGCCTCTCCAGCGCATCGGCGAATTCAGGATCGCCTGCGGCGGTAGTGCATTGGGTAGCTTTCCGCGTCTGCCGGACGCGGGGATTTCGACACCGGAGAGCTAGAGATGATGATGGTCGATACCGAGCTCCGACCAAGCTCCATCCACGGGCTCGGCGTGTTCCTTCTGGAGCCCGTTCGCAAAGGCGACCTGATCTGGCGTTTCGACGCGCGGATCGACCGGGTCTATTCGCTGGACGAGGTCGCGTCCCTGCCCGGGCACGTGCAGCGCTACCTGCGCACCTATTCGACCTGGAACGAGGCGGCCGGCCTCTACGTCCTCTGCGGTGACAACGGGCGCTTCTTCAACCACTCCGAGGAGCCAAGCACCGTCTCCAACGCCATCTCCTTCGGGGAGGACCATGCGGTGCGCGAACTCTTGGCCGGCGAGGAGCTCACCTCCGACTACACCACCATCTGCGACGACGTCCGGCAGAACGGCGCCGATTTCTGACCGACGATCGCCGTGAACCCATCGCGGCCCGATGAGCGCGCAGTACGGGGAGATGGGCCGCTTCCGCGTTGCCCGCGCGGACCTGATGAGGCGGCCTAGACGCCCAGCGCCGCCTTCACCCGGTCGGGGCTCAGCGGCAGGTCGCGCAGGCGCGCGCCGGTGGCGTCGGCAAGGGCGTTGGCCAGCGCCGCGCCGCTCGGCCCCTGCCCGGCCTCTCCCGCGCCCAGGAACGGCAAGCCGGGACGGTTCAGGACGTGGACCTCCACCGAGCCCGGGACGTCCTGGAAACGGGCGATGGGGTAGGCGCTCCAGTCGAAGCTGGTGCGATGGGTGGCGTCGAAGCTCACCGCCTCGAGGCCCGTCCAGCTCAGCGCCTGGACGATGGCGCCCTCGATCTGGTTCCTGATGCCGTCGGGGTTGACCGCCTCACCGCTGTCGACGGCGGCGACGGCCCGGCGCACGGCGATCGCGCCGGTCTCGCGCTCGACTTCGATCTCCAAGGCCACGGCGCAGTAGGAGGCGAGGTTCTTATAGCGGGCGAAGGCGAAGCCGCAGCCGCGGCGCCCGTCGCTGCGCGGACGCCCGTCCCAGCCGAACTTCTGCGCGCAGAGGGTGACGACGTCCCTCGCCCGCGCGTCGTCCAGGTGCGCCAGCCGGAAGGCCACCGGATCGGCGCCGCCGGCGCGGGCCAGCTCGTCCATCAGGCTCTCGATGGCGAAGACGTTCATGTGCGCGCCCAGCGAACGCAGGGCCGAGACCCGGATCGGCGACTGGGCGATGAAGTGCGACACCACCCGGCCCGCGGGGATCCGGTAGATCGGCACGCCATTGCGGTCGCCGCCGCCCTCCGGCATCGGGATCGGCCTCGGGATCTGCGGCGGGAACGGCGGCTCGACCTCGAGCCCGGCAAGCAGGCCGCCGCCGGTGGTGGGACGGCCGTTGTGCGACGGGCTCCAGACTTCGTAGCGCCAGTCGGCGATGCGGCCGGCGGCGTCCAGGCTCGCCTGCGCCTCGACCACCATGGCCGTGCCGAGCGGTTCCCAGCCGTGCTCCTGCTCGCGCATCCACTGCAGGCGGACCGGCCGGCCCGGCACGGCCATGGCGGCCAACGCCGCGTCGGCGGCCACGTCGTCGGCGCCATTGTGGCCATAGCAGCCGGAGCCCTCGGTGTGGATGCAGCGCACCTTCTCCGGCGGCAGACGCAGCAGGTCGGCCAGCGCCTTCCTCAGCGGATAGACCCCTTGGGTGTGGGTCCAGACGGTCATCGCGCCGTCCTGGAACAGCGCCACCGCGCAGGACGGACCGATCGCGCCATGCATCAGCCAAGGCCGGCTGTAACGGGCGCTGACCGTCTTGGCCGCGGGGGCGGGCGCGCCGGGCTTGTCGAAGATCACCTCATCCTGCGACGGCGCGGCGCGGACCGCGGCCAGCGGGTCGGCGGGGATCGCCGGGGCGGCCCGCCTCCAGGGCGCCTGCTGCAGGCGCTGCAGGGCCTGGATCGCCGTCCACTCCCGCTCGGCGATCACCGCGGCGAAGCGCCCATTTCGGACCACCTGCGCCACGCCCGGCATCGCCGAGACCGCGGCGATGTCCAGGGCGGTGAACTCGGTCCCGTCGCTCGGCCCGCGGACCACGCGGGCGTGCAGCATGCCGGGCAGCCGCAGGTCCTGCACATAGGCCTCGCCCCCGGTCAGCTTGGCGGGGATGTCGACGCGCGGCAGGTCCATGCCCAGCGTGCGATGCGCTCCGCCGCGGCGCGGGACATCGGGCCGGGCCTCCACGTGCAGGGAGAGCCCGGCCGCGAGTTCGCCGTAGCTCAGCGTGCGCCCGTCCGGCGCCTTGATCCCGCCGGCGCCGGTGGTGGCGAGGCTGTCAGGGGAGAGCCGCCAGCGCTCTGCGGCGGCGTGGGTCAGCAGCTGGCGCACATTGGCCGCGGCGTTGAGGATCGCGGTCCCGCTGTCCTGCATCGAGTGGCTGCCCGCGGTGACGCCTTCGTTGGGCGTGCGGCCGGTGTCGGCGGTGATCAGGCGGATGCCAGCGGGGGCGACGTCGAGCTCCTCGGCGGCCACCTGGATGAGCGCGGTCCTGATCCCTTGGCCGAGTTCGGCCTTGCCGGTGAAGACGGTGATCTGGCCGTTGGCCTCGACCTTGATCCAGGCGTCGAGGAAGGGCGCGGTCTTGAGGCTGCCCGGCAGGCCGGGCGCGACAGGCTTTTGCGCCCCGCCCTCCGCCTGGGTGAAGGCCCGCGGCGCCAAGGAGAAGGCCACCACCAGGGCCCCGGCGCCCAACAGGCCGCGGCGGGAGAGGCCGGGTGCGGCCAGGCTCACGCCCCTGCCCTCGCCGGCTCGACCGGCAGGCCCGCGGCGCGGCGCACGGCGCGTAGGATGCGCATGTGCGTGCCGCAGCGGCAGAGATTGGGCTGCATCCCCTCGCGGATCTGCGCCTCGGTGGGCCTGGGCGTGGCGTCGAGCAGGGCCTTGGCGCGCATGATCATCCCGGCGATGCAATAGCCGCACTGCGCCGCCTGCTCGGCCTTGAACGCCTGCTGGATCGCGCCCGGCGCCTGGACCGTGCCCAGGCCCTCGACGGTCACCACCCTGCGGCCCTGGACGGCTGCCACGGGCAGGACGCAGGAGAACACCGCCTTGCCGTCCACCGTCACCGTGCAGGCCCCGCACTGGCCGAGCCCGCAGCCGAACTTGGCCCCGTTCAGCTGCAGGTCGCCGCGCAGCACATAGAGCAGCGGCGTCGCCGGGTCGGCGTCTACCGCGTGGTCGCGGCCGTTGACGTTCAGGGTCAGGCTCAAGCGGCGGCCTCCTTGCGCACGGCGGCGACGGCGGCCGGCAGCTTGGACCATGCCGGGCGTTGGCTGAAGCGGGTCCTCAGATAGGCGGCGATCTCGGCGACCTGGGCGTCGGTGAAGCTCGCGGCGTACGCCGGCATGTAGGGCCCTGCCGCGCCGACCGGCGGCTCCAGGCCGTGCAGCACGATGGCGATAGTGTCGCGCGGATCATCCTCGTGCAGCGGCGTGCCGAGCCGCAGCGGCGGGCGGCCCTCGATCATCATCGGGGCGCCGGGCTCGTGACAGGCCGCGCAGGCGCCGGCATAGAGCGCCGCACCGGCTGGGTGCTGGGCTGCGGCCTCGGCCGCGCGATCGACGGGAGCCGAGCGCGGCGCGGTCTTCATCAGGTCCGCCAGGTAGACCGCCATGGCCCGCACGTCGGCCTCCGGCGCGCGGGCGAGCTCGTGGGCGACGGCGCCCATCGGGCCGGCCGCCGCGGCGTGGTTCGTGTCCAAGCCCGTGCGCAGGTAGGCGAACAGCCGATCCTCGGTCCAGGGCGTCGCGGCCGGCGTCGAGGCGTTCAGCGGCGGGGCGTACCAGCCCTCCGCATAGCCGCCATCGAAGGCCTTGGCCTTCTGCTCGGCGCCCAGGAAATTGCGCGGCGTGTGGCAGCCGCCGCAGTGGCCGAAGCTCGCCACCAGATAGGCCCCACGGTTCCATTGCTCGCCCTTGCCCGGCGTGGCCGCGAACGGCTCGGGCCGGAAGTAGAGCGCTTTCCAGACCGCCACGACCGGCCGGAAGCCCAGCGGCGGGATCAGCCGGTTGGCCGGCGTCACCGCATGGACCGGCCGCCGGGTGATCAGGAAGGCGTAGAGGGCGTCGATGTCGCGGTCTCCGGCATAGCTGAAATGGTCATACGGAAAGGCCGGATAGAGCTGGGCGCCGTCGCGCCTCAGGCCCTTGCGCATGGCCCGCTCGAAGGCCGCCCGCGAATAGCCGCCGATTCCGGTCTGGCGGTCGGGGGTGAGGTTGGTGGCGAACACCTGGCCGAAGGGCGTCCCAATCGGCCGTCCGCCGGCGTAGGGCGCGCCGCCCTCGGCGGTGTGGCAGACCGCGCAGTCGCCGAGCTTGGCCAGTGCGGCGCCGAGCTCGACTTCGGCCGTTGGGACGGTCTGCGGCGCGGGCGGGCTGGCGAGCGGGATCGACGCGGCGCAGGCCGCCAGCGCGCCGGCGGCGGCGAGCGCCGCAATCCACACGACCAGCTTCATTCGGAGGGTCTCCGCCGCGCGGGCGCCGAGACAACGCCGAAGCGCCGCCTTTGTTCAGCCTGGCTTGCGCGCCCCGGCCCGGAACAGCAGCGCCATCAGCCCGAGGAACGGCAGGATCGACAGCAGGTCCGCGTGCGGGCCGGCGAAGAACGGGTTCACGCTCTCCATCAGCTTGGTGACGTCGCGGTCGAAGTTCCCCAGCACGCCGGCCGAAAACGCGATGCCAATGCCGGCGATGGCGCCGCCGGCGATGTAGCCCGAGGCCATCAGGACGCCGGGGCTGCGGTCGGATTGGGCGGAGAGCTCGGCCTCCGACAGGGTTTCGGCGTGGGCGAGGCCGCGGCTTCGGCGGTCGACCAGCCAGCGGACCGCACCGCCGATGAAGATCGGCAGGGACGAGGAGATCGGCAGGTAGACGCCCACCGCGAAGGCCAGCGCCGGGATGGCGCACATCTCCAGCACCACGGCGATCATCACGCCCAGCAGAACCAGCGCCCAGGGTAGCTGCTGATTGAGGATGCCCTTGATGATGTAGCTCATCAGGGTGGCCTTCGGCGCGTCGAACTTGGTGACCGAGGTGCCGTCGGGCCGGACCTTCACATGGCCGTTGATGCCCGGATCGACCATGTAGGCGAGGGTCCCGTCGTTGCGGACCAGGTAGCGGGTCGCAGCGCCACCGGCCGGATCGGGCTTCTGCCAGACGCGGTAGGTCTGGCTGTCCTGCACATGCTGAGGACCCTTGAGCGCCTCGGTCGGCAGGCTTGCGATGGCGGCGGGCGGCAGGATGGCCGGCCCGGCCGCCACCGGCACATAGACCGTGGCGGCTTGGTTGAGGGCCAGCAGGATGGGCCCGAGCGCCACGGCGGAGGCGAAGGCGCCCACCAGGATCGCCAGCTGCTGCGATCTGGGCGTGGCGCCGACCAGGAAGCCGGTCTTGAGGTCCTGGGACGTCGCGCCCCCGTTGGAGGCTGCGATGCAGACGATGCCGCCCACCGACAGGGCGGTCACGTAGTAGGTGGGTCCGGTCCAGCCCAGCACCAGGAAGATCAGGCAGGTCAGAAGCAGCGTCGCCACCGTCATGCCGGAGATCGGGTTGGACGAGGAGCCCAGCTCTCCGGTCAGCCGCGAGGAGACGGTGACGAACATGAAGCCGAACAGCACGATCAGGAGCGCGCCCACGATGTTCATGCGCAGCGAGTGCGCCATCAGGATCGCCCCGATCAACACCACGACGCCGAGCGCCACCCACTTCAGGGAAATGTCTCGGTCGGTCCTGGGGACCTCCTGGACCGCCGCCGCGGCGTCGCGCTTGACGCCGAAGTCGGCCAGGCCGCCCTTCAGGCCTCGCCAGATGGTCGGCAGGGCGCGGGCCAGGCTGATCAAGCCGCCGGCGGTGACCGCGCCGGCGCCGATATAGAGGATGTAGGCGCTGCGGATGTCGCCGGGCGACATGGCCGAGATCGGGGCCTTGCCTGGCGGGATGACGACGCCCGCGGCGGACCCGAAGAACTGGATGGCCGGGATCAGCACCATGTAGGCCAGCACGCCGCCGGCCGCCATGGTGGCGGCGATGCGCGGGCCGATGATGTAGCCGACGCCCAGCAGTTCCGGCGAGATCTCCGCCGCGATCGAGGCCTTCGCCAGGGGTGCGCCGAACACCGCCTCGGGCGTGTCCTTCCACAGTTTGAAGGCGCCTTCCGCGAGCTTGTAGACCAGGCCCAACCCGAAGCCGGCGACGATGGTCTTGGCGCCGTGCGCCACCTCCGCCTCGGTCTGCGCCTGGCTCGCCTCCAGGCCCATGGCGTGCTCTTCGCGGGTCGCCCCGGCCTTCAGCACCTCGGCGCAGGCCGTGCCTTCGGGATACTTCAGGATCCCGTGCTGCTCGACGATCAGGGCGCGCCTGAGCGGGATCATCATCAGGATGCCCAGCAGGCCGCCCAGGATCGCCACCAGCATCACCCGGGCGATCTCCATGTCGAAGCCCAGGATCATGATCGCCGGCATGGTGACGCCGAGGCCGAAAGCGATGGATTCCCCCGCTGAGCCGGCTGTCTGGACGATGTTGTTCTGCAGGATGGAGGCCTTGGCGATCCCCAGCCGCTGCAGCAGGCGGAAGAGGGTGATCGAGATCACCGCCACCGGGATCGAGGCCGAGACCGTCAGGCCGACCTTCAGGACGAGGTAGAGGGACGAGGCCCCGAACACGACGCCCAGCAACGCGCCTATGACCAGGTGCGGCCAAGTCAATTCCGGCAGCACGACGCCGGCCGGGATGAACGGCCTGAAGGCGGGCTTCGAGGCAGGCTTCAGGCTGACGTCGTTCACGTGGCGCTCCCCGGGGCGAGGCGCGACTAGAGCATCGCCCGCGCCGCGCCGCTAGGGGATGCGTCCATGCGCGCCCCTCCCCTTGTTCTGGCTGGGCGAGGCGATGGATCGGGACTCCCTTCCTCCTCGATGGAGGAAGGGCCGGGGATAATGGTGTGCGCGACCGGCGGTGTGGAAAGTAGATTGACCTTAGGACTTCGCACCGTTCGCGAGCTTACCGCCGGGCGCCGCGACCATCATCTTGACGATCGCTTCGGTGACGTGCGGCTCCAGGCCTTCGGTGTGGCCCTTGTCCAGGCGCTCCACGTCGGCGACCACGCGCCCGCCCTTGCACTTGGGATAGACCCAGACGTGGGCCTTGCCCGGCCGCGCCTTCGTCCCCCAGACCGGATAGCCCTGGCGGGCGTAGTCCCAGACATAGCCGGGCTGGTCGTCGGCGACGTCCTTCTCCTCGACGCGCGCCGCGCAGCCGAACTTCTCGGCCATCGGCGAGGTCGCCGGCAGGCTGACGATCTCATGCTCGCCGGTCTCGAAGATGTGGCTGAACTCGCAGGCCGGCAGCGGCGGGGCGGTCATCGCCGCGGGCATGGGCCTGGGGTCCGGCGGCGAGCCGTCGGCCTTCGGCGGGCCGAACCGCGGGTTGATCTCGGCGCGTCCGATCCGGCCGCCGGAGAGGCTGAGCAGGCCGTCCACCTTGTCCTTGAAGAAGTCGGAGCAGACGATCCGGTGCGAGGTCGCCCCGCCCTGGCTGTGGCCGGCCAGCCAGAACGACTTGATGTTCTGCCGGCCGACCGCGTCGATGACCGCGGTGGCGATGTTCTGCAGGTGCGCGTCGTCGGCGTCGGCCGCCCACATGCGCACGCCCGCGCCGCCGCCCGGCATCGGCCGCTCCGTCGCGGCGGTCGGCGTCGCCACCACCAGCTTGTACTTGTCCTTGTAGTCCATAGCCGGGAAGTAGTGCCGCTGCCACTGGCCGATGGAGCCCGCGCCGTGGATGTTCAGGATGAATATGACCTTGTCGCCGGGCTTCAGGTCGCAGGGGTAGTCGAGCCAGAACTTGCGGCCGGTCTTGGGATCGACGGCGTTGCCCGGGTCGCCGAGCAGGGGGACGCAGGCCTCGCCCGAGCAGTGCGCCGGCGGCGGGCTCTTGCAGGCCACCCCCAGCACGTCCTTGGCGCTGGCCGCCCCCGCGGCGCAGAGCGCGGCGATGGCGGCGGCCCCCGCGGCCAATCCCGATCCGGTTTTCCGATGCATCCGTTTCCTTCCGTTCCTGCGCCCTGCCGGCGTCTAGGCCGCTCCACCCTAGCAATGCGAGCCAAGTCAGACGAGGCCTTCGAGCTCGGCCTGCGGGCGATGATCGCCGGCATCGCCCTGAAGGCGCCGCGTCGCCTCACCGGCGCGGGGCAACCACGGGCGTGAGCGAAATATAGACATCTAACATTTCGATATCTATATATAGGGGATGGGACCGCCTTCAGATCCTCCCCTGGGCCTGCTGCTCAGCCAGACCGCCAAGCGGCTTAGCCGTGCGCTCGACGATGCGCTTGCAGCAGCGGGCGGGTCGCTGCCGACGTGGCTGATCTTGATGTCGCTGATGCGCGAGGGGAAGCTCAGCCACGGGGAACTCGCACATCGCGTCGGGATTCGGGGCCCTACGCTCACCCACCATCTCGATACGATGGCGGACCAAGGTCTCGTTCTCCGCGAGCGGCCGCCGGGCAATCGCCGTGTGCAGGTCGCGAGCCTCACGCCGGCCGGCGTCGCGATGTTTCATCGGCTGCGAAGCGCCGCAGCGGAACATGACAAGCGTGTCCGCAGCGGCTTCAGCGAGGCGGAAACCAGACAGATGCGGGCGTTCCTCGTCCGTCTCGCCAAGGATTTCGCCGGGACGATCGAGCCACAGCTCGGGGCTCAAAAGGAGATCGAACGATGAAAGAAGCGCCCGACGAGAGCCGGCTCGGCCTGCTTGAAGGAAAAGTAGCGCTGCTGGTCGGCGCCAGCCGTGGCATCGGCGCGGTGACCGCCAAGGTCCTGGCGCGGGCGGGCGCGAAGGTGATGCTTGCGGCGCGTGACGGGAGCGCCCTTGAGGCGGTCGTCGGCGAAATCCGGAGCGAAGGACACGAGGCGCGTTTCGTCACCGTCGACGTCGGCGACGAGAGCTCGGTCGAGCACCTGGTCAAGCGCGTGCTCGACGACTTCGGACGGCTTGATGTGGCGTTCAACAACGCGACCGACGGCTCGATCCCGCAGGCTCTCGCCGACATGGATGCCGACGACTTCGACCGGGCCATAAGGACAAATATCCGCGGAACCTTCCTCGGCATGAAGCATCAGATTCCGGCCATGCTCGCCTCCGGCGGCGGCTCGATCATCAACATGGCTTCGTTGGCCGGCGTTCAAGGCGTGGCCAATCTCGCGGGGTATGTAACGGGCAAGGCCGGCATCATCGCCCTCACCAAGGTCGCCGCGCTCGACTATGCCGACCGTGGCGTCCGCGTGAACGTTCTGGCTCCCGGACCGATCCTCACCCATCACCTGGAGGCGGCCGGCGAGCCGGCGCAACGACAGGCTGCCCTGGCGACACCGATGCAGCGCGTCGGCGCCTCCGAGGAGGTCGCAAACGCAGTGCTTTGGCTTGGCTCGGACAAAAGCAGCTTCGTCACCGGCGTCACCTTGCCGATTGACGGGGGCCAGTCGGCGGGCGCGAAGCCGGAGCGGATGTACCGGCAGCCCCTGGAACCGGCGCACGCCACGGCCTAGCCGCTCTGCCTAAGGCGTCCCGCCGCCTATCCCGCGCTGAGCTCCACCGGCACGAAAATGTGCTGGCCGCCTCGCGCCACCATCAGCAGGACCTGCTTGTGGCCGGTCTCGCGCGCCTGGGCGACAGCGTGCACGAGATCGCTTGGCGACCGGGTCTGCTGTTGGCCGGCGCGCTCGATCAGGTCGCCCGCCCGCAGACCCTTCTGCGCGGCGTCGGAGCTTGCCGAGACCCCGGCCACGCGCACGCCCCGGCCCTGGTCGTCCGGCGCGACCCGCAGGCCGAGGACGCCGGTGGCGCCGGCGCCGCCCGCACCCTGGCCGTCGGGACTGCGGTCGTTGAACGCTAGCTCCGCTTCCGAGGGCCGCAGGCCGGAGCGGACGACGATCTGGCGCACCTGGCCGTCGCGGCGGACTTCGAGCCGGATCGTGTCTCCCGAGTGGATGCCGCCGACCTGGCGCGTCAGGTCCGCCGCGCTGGTCACCGGGCGACCGTCGATCTTCAGGACGAGATCTCCCGACCGGATCCCGGCGGCGTCGGACGGTCCGCGCGGCGCGACGTCGGCCACCAGCGCGCCGCCCTTCGCGACGCCCAGGCTGTCGGCGATCTCCGGGGTGACGTCCTGCACCGTCGCGCCGATGTAGCCGCGGATGACCTTGCCGCTGGCGATCAGCTGGTGGGTGACCGAGGCGGCGACGTCGGCGGGGATATCGAAGCCGATGCCCACCGATCCGCCGGAGGGCGAGAAGATCGCCGTGTTCACGCCGACCACCTGTCCATGCAGGTCGAAGGTCGGACCGCCGGAGTTGCCCCGGTTGATCGGGGCGTCGATCTGCATGAAGTCGACGTAGCTCGACCCGGAGACGTTGTGACGCCCCAAGGCCGAGACGATCCCGGCCGTGGCCGTGCCGCCGAGGTTGAACGGGTTGCCGACCGCCACGACCCAGTCGCCGACCCGTGGCTTGGCGCGATCCTGGAAGCTGACGAAGGGCAGGCCCGAGGCGTCGACCTTCAGGACCGCGAGGTCCGTCGCTTCGTCATGGCCGATCACCCGCGCCTTCAGGACGCGGTCGTCGGTGGTGTGGACGGTGATCTTGGTTGCGCCTTGGACCACATGGTTGTTGGTGACCACATAGCCGTCCGACGAGATGAAGAACCCGGAGCCGGCGCCATGGACCGGAGCGGATTGCGCGCCGTCGGGCTGCTGCTGGAAGAAGCGCCGCAGTTCGGGGGGCAAGCCGCCGTTATCGCCGTCGCCGCCATCCGGCCCCTCGGACCCGGACGACCCGCCCGGACCGGACTGCGCGACATTCTGGGGACCCATCCGGCCCTCGACCTCGATCGAGACCACCGCCGGGGCGACCTGCTGGATGATGTCGGCGAAGGAGGCCGGCCCGCCGACGCTTGCGCTTGGCAGCGGGTGGCCGTTGACCGCGCCGTCCGGCCCGACGCCGGCTCGCGCCATGTAGCCGCCAGCGCCTGCGAGGCCCAAGGCCGCGGCCGCGACGCCGAGTTTTTTCAATGACTTGTTCTGTCTCATTTTTCTCTCGATGATTTTCAAATTGGCCCGTCTCAAGCCCGCAGGTCTAAGCAGAGTGACAGCTCAGTTCCTTGGCCGCCGTTGGACGGTTCCGTGGCGGCATGAAGACGGACTTTGGGTGGCGGGCTCAGGACAGGCGCAACGCCATGGAGGCCCACGAGGACACAACTGCGTGTTTCGGGCTCGCGGCGTCAGCCCTTGAGCGCCGCCCGCTCCGCACGGTCGGGGTCGTCCTTCACCGTGCAGACCGCGTCGAACAGCATGTTGGGGATCGCCGTCGTGCTGACCGGCGGCCAATGCGGCAGGCCCTTGTGGTTGGGGTCGCCGCTGCGGGCGAAGGCGATCCAGGCGTCGGACATGCGGGCGGCGAGCGCGCGCGCCTCGGCCGTGCCGGCCGTCGCGTTCAGGCAGCGGTCGACGTTGTCGAAGGCATAGGCCATCTCGGCGCAGTGGAAGGCCCTCACCCTTCCGTCGAGCACCGTTCTTGGATTGTAATCGAAGCGGTAGAGGAAGGCTGGCGCGCCGCCCTGCTTCGCCTTGGCCTGCGCCTGGACCACCGCTGGCACGCGGAACTGAGCGGAGACGATGCGCGAGAAGATCTCCACCGGCTTGGCCTTCGGGTCCGCCGCGCGGAACGCCGCCCAGGCCGCCGGCGGCGCGCCGCCCATCGCGGTCGCCGTGCTCCTCGCCTGCTCCTCCCCGATATCCTCCAGGCCCGGATTGCCGATGGTGGGGGAGAATTCGTTGAGGTTGGTCCCGATGATCATCGGGATGTTGGCGGACTGGCCCGGCGCGCCGCCGCCCCAGGTCGGGCCGGGGATGGCCTGGCCGTCGATCACCGGCTGCCAGCCCAGGTTGATGGTCCCCGCCGGCCCCTTGGGCATGGCCTTCTTCGCCGTATTTCCGGCCGCAACCAGGGCCGCTGGCGGAACCTCGGTCAGTTTGCTCAGGTCGCCCGGCGCGATGTCGAGCGCCTTCAGCACCGCCTCGGCGAAGCGCCTGGTGTAGGCCGTGTCGGCGACGTTGAGCAGCGAGCCGCTCTCGACGATGGCCTTGTGGAACAGGCCCTTGGCGCTGGGCATGGCCATCAGGGTGGAGACCTTCGCCCCGCTGCCGGACTGGCCGAAAATGGTGACGTTGCCGGGGTCGCCGCCGAAAGCGGCGATATTGTCCCGCACCCACCGCAGCGCCACTACCAGGTCGAGCTGGCCGACGTTGCCGGACAGCCCGTACTTGGCGCCGCCCAACTGCGAGAGGTCGAGGAAGCCGAACGGGCCCAGGCGGTGGTTCACCGAGACCAACACCAGGTCGCCGCGCCGCGCCAGTCGCTCGCCGTCGTAGGCCGGCAGCTCCTGGCTGGAGCCGGTCTCGTAGCCGCCGCCATGGATCCAGAACATCACCGGCCTTGGCTTGCCGCCCAATCCCGCCGACCAGATGTTGAGCCGCAGGCAGTCCTCGCCCGGATAGCCGTCGTCCCAATCGTAGATGAAGGCGTTCTCGTCGCTCTTCCAGCCATCGCGCGCCACCTGGGGACAGCAGGGACCGTAGCTCAGCGCGGTGCGGACGCCCTTCCAGGCCGCGACCGGCTGGGCGGGAAGGAACCGCCCGGCCCCGCCCGTGTCCTGGGCGTAAGGGATGCCCTTGAAGACAAAGACGCCATCTCGCACCGCGCCGCGGACCTTGCCGCTCCTCGTCTCGACGATCGCCTCCGGCGGAGTCGAGAGCCGCGACGCCCCGGCGCTGCCGCCGGGCTTGGCCGACGCGCCGCTCATCGGCGCCGCCGCCAACAGCCCGCCGGCCGTACCCGCCGTCAGCAAGCCGCGCCGCACCAACCCGTCCCTGGAACTCGTCACTTCCGCCCCTCCGCCGCTTTTTTTTGTCGTTGGCGGTATCGGAACACCGCTGGGGGCGACTCGCAACGGTGCGCATGAAACCGGGCGGGGCTTCGCAAGTTTCTGGGTCACCGTCCAAGAGGAGATGACCCCATGCCCGCCAAGTCCGCAGCCCAGCAGAAGGCCGCCGGCGCCGCCCTGTCCGCCAAGCGCGGCGAGACGCCGAAGTCCAAGCTCGGAGGCGCCTCGAAATCCATGGCCTCGTCGATGAGCGAGAGCGAGCTCGAGAAGATGGCTGGCGCCAAG
>NZ_JAQGIZ010000025.1 GCF_028290885.1 Phenylobacterium sp. | reverse complement strand
CTAGTGTGCTGGATTTGAAGTTCGCCGTCTTCACGGGCCACGCGCCGAGCGAACTTCAAATCCAAGAAAGCACACTAGAAACATACACTTGCTAGTGTCCTTATCGATTCCGAAGTTCGCCAAAGCCCGCCGCAAGCGCTTGCGAACTTCGGAATCGGGACACTAGAATTCGTCCCGCAGCCGCTCGACCGCAGCCTTGGCCGCCTCGCGATGCCGCGGCTTCAGGTGCTTGCCGACGATCGACAGCACGGCCACGAACACCGCCGCGTCGTCGGTGTAGCCGATGCCGGCGATGAAGTCGGGGATGGCGTCGGTGGGCAGCACGAAATAGGCCAGCGCGGCGAACATCATCCCCTTGGCCGCGACCGGGGTTTCGTCGTCGCGGGCGCAGAACCAGACGGCCAGGGCGTCGGAGGCGAAGGGCACGTGGGCGGCGACCTTGCGGATCTTCGGCCAGAAGCCGCGGGCCACCCGCTGCTCGTTCAGCCGTATGGCATGCGGGGTCAGCGCGCGGCTGCGATGCAGGGGCCCCTCTTTCCCGGAATGGGCTGGGTCGAAGCCGGCGTTGACGTGGGGTGACGCTTTTTCGCGGCCGCTCATCGGGCTAAAGCCTTGGCTGACAGACCTATAGATAACGAGATCGGGAGCGCTACGTCCATGCAACTCAACTCCTCCGTCGCCGCGGTCGTCACCGGCGGCGCCTCCGGCCTGGGCGAGGCCACCGTCCGCAAGCTCGCCGAGCGCGGCGTCAAGGTCGCCATCTTCGACATGAACGAAGCCAAGGGCGAGGCCGTGGCCAAGGAGGTCGGGGGCGTCTTCTGCAAGTGCAACGTCACTTCCGAGGAGGAGGTCGACGCGGCCTTCGCCAAGGCCCGCGCCGCCCACGGCCAGGAGCGGATCCTGGTCAACTGCGCCGGCACCGGCAACGCCATGAAGACCGCCAGCCGCGACAAGCAGACCGGCGAGACCAAGCACTTCCCGCTGGATGCGTTCAACTTCATCATCCAGATCAACCTGGTGGGCACCTTCCGCTGCATCGCCAAGTCGGCGAAGGGCATGCTGGACCTGGAGCCGCTGGAGGACGGCGAGCGCGGCGTGGTGATCAACACCGCCTCGGTGGCCGCCGTCGACGGCCAGATGGGCCAGGCCGCCTATTCGGCGTCGAAGGGCGGCATCGTCGGCATGACCCTGCCCATCGCCCGCGACCTGATGGGCGACGGCATCCGGGTGAACACCATCTTGCCGGGCATCTTCAACACCCCGCTGATGAACGCCGCGCCCGAGCAGGTGAAGGCCGCGCTCGCCGCCTCCGTCCCCTTCCCCAAGCGCCTCGGCAATGCGCCGGAGTACGCCTCCCTGGCCCTGGAAATGATCACCAACGGCTACTTCAACGGCGAGCACGTCCGCCTCGACGGCGCGATCCGCATGCCGCCGCGGTAGGGGCGCGAAAAGCTTTCGTCGATTTCGGGGAGTGGACGGGCAAAGCCGCTCCCCATTGCGCCCGAAGCGGGGTAGGGATCGCCCGAATTGACGGCGGCTTGCCCGCCAGGGACAGTCGAGCCAGCGCGTCACGCGAAAGCCTTCCATGCCCTTCTCCGAGTCTCCCGTCGCCCGCAACGCGCTGGTCATCCTGGCGGTGATCGCGTCCGGGGCGACGCTCTATGTGCTGGCCGGCATCCTGACGCCGCTGGCGCTGGCCATGTTCCTGGCGGTGATGATCGACGGCTTCGCGCGGGTGTTGCAGCACCGCCTGCCGCATATCTCGAAGCGGGCCGCCTTGCCTCTGGCCGTGATGATCTCGATCCTGCTGTTCGGCGGCACGGCCTTCTTCGTCGCCGAGAACGCCACCGGCTTCGCCACCCAGTTGGTGGCCTATGAGCCGAAGCTCGACGCCGTCATCGCCCAGCTGGCGGGCGTGGTCAGGGTGAAGAACCCGCCGACGGTGATCAGCATCATCCGCGGGCTCGATGCGACCAAATACCTGGGCTTCGTCGCCCGCTTTGTGCAGGACTTCGCTTCCACCGCGCTCTTCGTGCTGGTGTACCTGGCCTTCATCCTGGCCTCCCGGCGGGGCTGGGAGCGCAAGGCGATCGGCCTGTTCCCGCAGCGCGAGGAACGGCAGGAGGCGGTGGTCGCCTTCCTGCGCATCCGTGACGGGGTGGAGCGCTACCTGTTCGTCCAGACCATCACCGGCCTGATGGTGGCGGGGCTGTCGTGGATCGCGATGGCGGCGGTCGGCCTGCACGATGCGCTGTTCTGGGCCTTCCTGATCTTCCTGGCTGTCTACATCCCGGTCGCCGGCGGCGTGTTCGCCGGCGTCGCGCCGCCGCTGTTCGCGCTCGTGCAATTCGACGGCTACGGGCGGGCGATCATCCTGCTCATCGCCCTGCAGCTGATCGGCATGATCATCGGCAACGTCGTCTATCCGCGGATGCAGGGCCGCAGCCTCAATCTCGACCCGGTGATGGTATTGCTGGCGCTGGCCTTCTGGAGCGCTATCTGGGGCCTGACCGGAGCGTTCCTGTCCACGCCGCTCACGGTCATGGCCATGGTGGTCCTGGCGCAGTTCGACGGCAGCCGCTGGATCGCGGTGATCCTGTCGGCCGACGGCGATCCGCAGCAGCTGAAGAACAAGATGCCGAACGAGCCCCCCGACGAAGCCCTTCCGCCGCCCTCCAAAGGCCCGGCCGCCAGGCCGGCGCGGCGCCTGGCCAAGCATTCCTGATCGCCAAACCGTCACCGAAGGACTTCAACTTGCGTTTTCGGTTCCTATCTAAGGCTGGCCCCGGGCCCACGCGGTCCGGCGGCTGGGTCCGCACCCCCCCAAGCATGCGGACACAGCGAGCACAGAGCGTTCCGCCGCCCCCCCACGGCGGGACCAAACGGCGCCGGACTCTCTCCTCCGGCGCCGTCCTCGTGTCTGGAGGCGTCCTCTTCTCTGGAGGTGTCTCGTGAGCCGCGGCCCCAACCCCCAAACCCTCCCCAAGGCAGTCCTCGCCGCGCTGAAGGGCGATCCGGCGATCGCCGGCGCGCGGGCCTTCGCCGAGCAGGCCGCCGCCGACGCCGCGCCCGACGAACTGCCGGAACTTTCCACCGCCGCGCTGGGCGCCAACCTGGCTGACTTCTGGCGATTCGGAGAGCGCCGCCGCGGCCGGGGCCCGACGATCCGCATCGGGCGCGCGATCGGCAGCGACAGCGCGAGCGAGAGGACGGGGCTGGACCGGCTGGAGATCGTGCAGGACGACGCGCCCTTCCTGGTCGACTCGATCATGGGCGAGATCGCCGAACAGGGCCTCTCCGTGCGCGCCCTCTTCCACCCGATCGTCGAGGTGCAGCGCGATCGCGCCGGCGTCCGCGGCGCCACCGGCCTCGCGCGGCGCGAGTCGATGATCCAGGTATTCCTCGAACCCGTCGGCGCCGACCGCGAGGCCGCCCTGGTCCGCGGGATCACCGAGACGCTGAAGGACGTTCGCGCGGCGGTCGATGACTTCCCGCAGATGCTCGCCCTGATGGCCCGCACCCTGGGCGAGCTGGAGACCCACGCCAGCCGCGCGCAGCCCGAGGAGATCGCCTTCCTGCAGTGGCTAGAGGCTTCCCAGTTCGTGTTCCTGGGCGCGCGGGTCTACGAATACCCGCGGTTGAAGAGCGGCGACTATGCGGCCGAGGAGCCGCTCTACCAGGCCAAGGACGGGCTCGGCGTGCTGCGCGATCCGCACCGCACGGTGCTGCGCCGCGCCAACGAGCCGGCGATCCTGCTCGGCCGGGTCAAGGACCGGCTGCTCACCGACCCGGCGCTGACGGTCGCCAAGTCCAACGTGCGCAGCCGCGTGCACCGCCGCGGCTACATGGACTACGTCGGCATCAAGCGTTACGGCGCCGACGACCGGCCGATCGGCGAGGTCCGCTTCGTCGGCCTGTTTACCGCCGAGGCCTACGACCAGCCGGCCTCTGCCGTGCCGCTGATCCGCGAAAAGGTGGCCCATGTGCTGGGCCGCGCGGCCATGGCGCCCGGCAGCCACAACGAAAAGCGCCTGAAGAACATCGTCGAGAACCATCCGCGCGACGAGCTCTTCCAGATGACCGAGGACGACCTGCTCGCCGAGGCGCTGGGCATCCTGCATCTCTATGACCGCCCGCGGGTGCGCCTGTTCGAGCGGCGCGACCCCTTCGACCGCTTCGCCTCCCTGCTGCTGTTCCTGCCCCGCGACCACTACGATTCCGACCTGGCGGCGCGGGCCGGCCAGATCCTGGCGGGGGCCTACCGCGGCCGGGTGTCGGCCTCCTATCCGAGCTTCTCCGACGCGCCTCTGGCCCGCGTACACTACATCATCGGCTTTACGCCCGGCGCGCACGACCAGCCCGACCTGAAGGTGCTGGAGGCGGTGATCACCGAGGCCGCGCGCACCTGGGAAGACCGTTTCGAGGCCGCGGTCCGCGCCTCCGGCCGCGCGCCGCAGGAGGTCGCCGACACCCTGGCCCGCTACCGCGACGCCTTCCCCGCCGGCTATCGCGACCGGTTCGAGCCCGCCGAGGCGCTCGAAGACCTGGCGGTGATCGAGGCCATGGCCGAAGGCCAGACGGTCAGCGTGCGGGCCTACCGCTCGGCGGCCGACAACGAGCTGCAGTTCCGCTTCAAGCTCTACCGGCCGGACGCGCCCGCGCCGCTCGCCGACGTCCTGCCGATCCTCGACAACATGGGCCTGAAGGCGCTGGCCGAAGCCGGCTTCCCGATCTCTCGGGCCGACGGGCGCGTCGTCTGGGTGCATGACTTCGAGCTCGAGGATCCGCACGGCGCGAAGCTGGTGTTCGCGGAGCTGAAGCGGGCGTTCGAGGACGCCGTGGTCGCGGTCTGGACCGGCCGCACGGAGAACGACGGCTTCAACCGCATGGTGCTGGAGCTGTCGATCCCCTGGCGTGACGCGGCCCTGATCCGCGCGCTCGCCCGCCACCGCCAGCAGTCCGGGCTCGACCCCAGCCAGCGGGTGCAGGAAGAGGCGCTGTCGGCCCACCCGAAGGTGGCCAGGCTGATCCTCGAACTGTTCAAAACCAAGTTCGACCCGTCCACCAAGATCGGCGTCGAGAAGCGCCGCGAGCAGGCTGACGTGGTGATGATCCGCATCGTCGAGGCGTTGCAGCGCGTCGACAGCCTGGACGAGGACCGCGTGCTGCGCCGGCTGGCGCTACTGGTCGGCGCGATCCAGCGGACCAACTTCTACCAGCGGACCGCCGACGGCGAGCCCAAGCCCTACATCTCCTTCAAGGTGGCGAGCGGCGAGCTGGCCGACCTGCCGGCCCCCAAGCCCTACCGCGAGATCTTCGTCTGGGGCGTCAATGTCGAGGGCGTGCACCTACGCTTCGGCCCGGTCGCCCGCGGCGGCCTGCGCTGGAGCGACCGGCGCGACGACTTCCGCACCGAGGTGCTGGGGCTGGTGAAGGCCCAGCAGGTGAAGAATGCGGTGATCGTGCCGGTGGGCTCCAAGGGCGGCTTCTATCCCAAGCAGCTGCCGAAGGGCGGCTCGGCCGCCGCCGTCCGCGCCGAGGGGATCAGCGCCTACAAGACCTTCCTCTACGGCTTGCTCGACATCACCGACAACCTGGCGCCCGACGGCAAGGTCATCCCGCCGCAGGACGTCATCGCCTTCGACGGCGACGACCCCTACCTGGTGGTGGCCGCCGACAAGGGCACGGCCACCTTCTCCGACATCGCCAACGGCGTGGCCGAGGACTACGGCTTCTGGCTGGGCGACGCGTTCGCGTCAGGCGGCTCGGCCGGCTACGACCACAAGGCCATGGGCATCACCGCCCGCGGCGCCTGGGAGGCGGTGAAGCGCCACTTCCGCGAGCTCGGCAAGGACATCCAGGCCGAGCCGTTCACGGTGGTCGGCTGCGGCGACATGTCGGGCGACGTGTTCGGCAACGGCATGCTGCTGTCCAAGCAGATCAAGCTCCTGGCCGCCTTCGACCACCGCCACGTCTTCCTCGATCCCGATCCTGACCCGGCGACGTCGTGGACCGAGCGCGCGCGGATGTTCGCCCTGCCCAGCTCCTCCTGGGATGACTATGACCGCAAACTGATCTCCAAGGGCGGCGGGATCTACCCCCGCACCCTGAAGGCGATCCCGCTGTCGCCGCAGGTCAAGGCCATGCTCGGGACCGAGACCGACAGCCTGTCGCCGGCCGAGCTGGTCCATGGGATCCTCAAGGCGCCGGCGGAGCTGCTCTACCTGGGCGGCATCGGCACCTATGTGAAAGCCAGGTCCGAGGCCAATATCGACGTCGGCGACAAGGCCAACGACGGCGTGCGGATCAACGGCTCGGAGCTGCGCGTCAAGGTGGTGGGCGAGGGCGCGAACCTCGGCCTCACCCAGGCCGGGCGCGTCGAATACGCCCAAATAGGCGCTTCGGGGGCCGGCGGACGGATCGACACCGACGCCATCGACAATTCCGCCGGCGTCGACACCTCCGACCACGAGGTGAACATCAAGATCCTCACCGGCATGCTGGAGCGCACCGGCGAGCTGACCCGCCGGCGCCGCGACATCCTGCTGCAGTCCATGACCGAAGAGGTCGCCAGCCACGTGCTGGCGCACAACTACGACCAGACCCTGGCGCTCTCGCTGATGGAGATGGACTCGGTCGGCGAGCTCCTGCCGCACGCCCAGTTCATCGCCGAGCTGGAGAGCAAGGGCCGGCTCGATCGGGTGGTCGAGGGCCTGCCCGACGCCGCGGCGATCGCCGAGCGGGCGCAGGCCGGCAAGGGCCTGACCCGGCCGGAGCTGGCAGTGTTGCTGGCCTACGGCAAGCTTGAACTCAAGCGGGAGATCGTCGCCAGCGACGCCCCCGACGATCCGTTCTTCGAGCGGCTGCTGGTCGACTATTTCCCCAAGCAGCTGCGGCGCTGGGAAGGGCAGATGCGGCGCCACCGGCTGCGGCGGGACATCATCGCCACCGTCGTCGCCAACGACATGATCAACCGCTGCGGCGCGAGCTTCGCCTCCCGGCTAATGCCGGCGGCGGGCGCCGACGCCCGGGCCCTGATCGTCGGCTACGAGGCCGCCAAGGCGGTGCTGGAGATTCCGGCGCTGTGGGACGCGGTGGCGGCTCTGGACGGCAAGGTTCCGGCCTCAGGGCAGATGGCGCTGTTCCGGCGGATCAGCGCGGCGCTGCGCGGAGCCACGTTCTGGCTTTCCCGCCGCGCGGTCCGCGAGAACCTGGACGTCGACGCCCTGGTCGGGCGCTACGGCGCGGACTTCAAGGCCCTGCGCCGGCTGATGCCGGGCATCCTGTCGCCGATCGAGCAGGCCTCCGTGCAGGGCCACGTCGGCCAGCTGGTGCAGGCCGGGGCGCCTGAGGACATGGCCCGCGCCGTCGCCGTCCTGCCGCCGCTGACCACCTCCGGCGACCTGGTGGACATCGCCGAGGCCTCGAGCTGGCCCCTGTCCAACGTCGCGCGGGTCTACCACACGGCCGGCGCGGCCTTCGGCTTCGACCGGGTGCGCCAGGCGGCCAGCGCCTATTCGGTAGGCGACAACTTCGAGCGGATGGCGCTGCGCCGGCTGATCGAGGACCTGCTCAGCCAGCAGGCCGAGCTCACCCGCACGCTGATGGCCTTCGCCGGCGGCGCCCAGTGCGGCGACGACGCCGAGCACGCCAATGACGCGGCGGTGTCCTGGGCGGCGCTGCACCATGACAAGGCCACGGTCGCGCGCCGCACCATCGAGGACATCCAGGCCTCCGGCGGCCCCTGGACCTTCGCCAAGCTCACCATCGCCAACGCGGCGCTGCGCGAACTGGCGGCGGAAGGGGCGAAGCGGAAGCGGTGACGAACGGTCTGCCTTCCCCCGGTACGGGGGAAATGTCGCCAATGCCGAAGGCGGGCGACAATGGGGGAAGTGTTCTTTGACTTCCCACATCGACCCTCCAGCTTTCGCTGTCGGGCCACTTCCCCCGTACCGGGGGAAGGCTCTCAGTGCCTGAACACCCGCACGCCGGTGAACACCATGGCGAGGCCGCGTTCGTCGGCGGCGTCGATAACCTTCTGGTCGCCAATCGAGCCGCCGGGCTGGATCACCGCTGTGCAGCCGGCGTCCGCCGCCTGGATCAGGCCGTCCGGGAAGGGGAAGAAGGCTTCCGAAGCGCAGGCTGAGCCCCTCAGGTCGAGGCCGAAGTCGGCCGCGCGCAGGGCGGCGATGCGGGCCGAGTCCTTGCGGTTCATCTGGCCGGCGCCGACGCCGAGCGTCTGGCCAGCGCGGGCATAGACGATGGCGTTGGACTTCACGTGCTTGGCGACGGTGAAGGCGAACAGCATGTCGCGCACTTCCTCGTCGGTGGGCGCGCGCTTGGTCACCACCCTCAGGTCGGCCGCGGTCAGCCGGGCGTCGTCGCGGCCCTGCACCAGGAAGCCACCGGCCACCGACTTGAAGGTCAGCCCGGGCGCCAACGGATCGGGCAGGCCGCCCGTGGTCAGCAGGCGGACGTTCTTCTTTTTCGAGAAAAGCGCGACGGCGTCTTCGTCCGCCTCCGGCGCGATGACCACCTCGGTAAGCAGCTTGAGGATCTCGGTCGCGGTCGCCGCATCGAGCCGTCCGTTCAGCGCGATGATGCCGCCGAAAGCGCTCACCGGATCGCAGGCCAGCGCCCGCTCATAGGCCTCGGCCATGGTCCTGCCGGTGGCCAGGCCGCAGGGATTGGCGTGCTTGATGATCGCGCAGGCGGGGCCGGCCGCGGGATCGAACTCGGCGATCAGCTCGAAGGCGGCATCGGTGTCGTTGATGTTGTTGTAGCTGAGCTCCTTGCCCTGCAGCTGCCGGGCCGTAGCCACGCCGGTGCGCGGGTTGGCGAACCGGTAGAAGGCCGCCGCCTGGTGCGGGTTCTCGCCATAGCGCATGGTCTGGACAAGCTCGCCCGCGAAGGCGCGCCGCCGGGGCCAGGCCTCGCCAACAGCGTCCGCGAACCAGGCCCCGATCGCCGCGTCGTAGGCCGCCGTCCGCGCATAGGCCCGCGCCGCCAGGCGCTTGCGCAGATCGAGGCTGGTGGTTCCCGACGCCTGCAGCTCGGCCAGCACCTCTTCGAGGTCGGCAAGCTCGGTGCAGACCGCCACATAGCCGTGGTTCTTGGCCGCCGAGCGGATCATCGCCGGGCCGCCGATGTCGATGTTCTCCACCGCCGTCGCGTAGTCGGCGCCCCCCGCGACCGTGGACTCGAAGGGGTAGAGGTTGACGTAGACCAGGTCGATGCCGCCGATCGCATGCTCGGCCATGGCCTTGGCGTGATCGGGCGCATCGCGCACGCCCAGCAGGCCGCCGTGCACGACGGGATGGAGCGTCTTCACCCGCCCGTCCATCATCTCCGGAAACCCGGTCAGGTCGGAGATGTCCTTCACCGGCAGGCCTGCGTCGGCGATCGCCTTGCGCGTACCGCCGGTGGAGACCAGCTCGACGCCGAGGCCGGCCAGCACGCGGGCGGCGTCCACCAGGCCGGTCTTGTCGGAGACGGAGATCAGCGCGCGTTTGACGGGCGCGCGATCGGGGGCGGGCGGGAAATCGGGGGCGGCGGGCACGGCGTTCTCCTGGCGCTAGACCCTTCCCGATTCTGGAGAGATCGCCAGAATCGGGAAGGGTCTAATCTTCAAGCATTTAGAGCGTGCCGGACGCCGCAATTGGAATCCAATTGCGGCTGCCACGCTCTAGCGGGAAAATGCCCAGGCGAGCGGCGTAGATATGGTCCCGCGCTCCCCGGTGGTCGCCCACCTCATTCGCCAGTCACGCGGAATGCGACGGGGCTTAGGCCTGGGCCGCGGCCGCGTCAACGCGGGCCTGGTCGGCGCGCTCTTGGGCCGCAGAAAGCTTCCAGCGCACCTTGGCGCCGGCGTCGAGCCGGGCCTGGCCGCGCAGCACGATCTGCTGGCCGTGGCGGAGCTGGCCGTCCTGGTGGCAGACGGAGGCCTCCAACGTGACGTCGAGGGCGTCGTTGCGCAGCCACCAGCCGGTCTCCTCGCCCTCGGCCTTCAACAGCACGCTCCTGCGGTCGCGGGCGATCAGGGCGCTGACCTTGGGGTGCAGGTGGAAGCGGACCACGAAGGGGACGAAGCGGCGCCCGTCTACCCCGCCGCGGGCGGCGAGCGGAACCAGCCGGTCCTCGCCGCGCAGCTCGTCGGCCGCGACGTCGAGGTATAGCCGGCGCTCGTGGCGCAGGCCGAAACGCCGCGTCCAGCCGTCGTGCGCCAGCTCCAGCCAGAGCGCGCCGGGCGCCTCGTGGCGGCGGACGTCCAGGATGCCGTAGGCGCCCCTGAGACGCGGGCCCAGCACCCGGGCCGCGAACCCGCCGAGTGGTTCCCCGCACGAGGCCTCGCCGACGGAGGCGGTCGAGGCGGCGTCCACCAAGCGCAGCGCCTGCGGGCCGGCCGCGTCCGGCGACCAGCCGGAGCCCACGATCAGCCGCTTGCCTCCCGCCAGGACCTCAACCGCCAGTGGCTGGGCGCAGGCGGCGACGCTCCACGGACCGGACGCCGGCGCCTCGGTGTCGGCGATCACCTGCAGCGAGCGGGCTTCCAGACGGTGATAGCCGTTGCGCGAGGCCGGCGTCGGCCGCTCGCCGAGCTCGTCCTGGGCGCGGGCCGCGGCGACATAGGACTCCGGCAGCGCCGCGCCGCCCTGGAAGGCCGCCAGCCGGCCGTCGGCCAGGGTGAAGAACCGCACCGCCCCGGCCAGCCGGTCGATGGCGCGCAGCACCTCGTCGGGGGCGCCAAGGCCGCGCTGCGTCAGCGCGTCATCGAGAGTGGCGAGGTCGAAATAGAGCTCCAGCGCGGCCTGCGGACTACGGCTGGCGTGGCCGCCCTCGGGCGTCACGGTGTCCGGCAGCGCCCGGTCCAGCCGGGCCAGCGCGTGGTCGAGCAGCCGCTCGCCGGCATGCCCGCCCAGCGCGGCGCCCGCCACGGCGGCGGC
>NZ_JAQGIZ010000014.1 GCF_028290885.1 Phenylobacterium sp. | reverse complement strand
TGGTCCGCAAGGACATCGCCGCCATCAAGGTGATGATGCCCAAGGTCTATAACGACATCGCCACCAAGGCCGCCCACCTGCACGGCGCGCTGGGGGTCTCCAACGAGATGCCGTTCATGCACATGGTGACCTCGAGCCTGGTGATGGGCATCGCCGACGGCCCGACCGAGGTGCACAAGGTCACGGTCGCCAGGCAGGTGCTGAAGGACTACCGCCCCGACAACGACCTCTTCCCGGCCTACCACATCCCCAAGCTGCGTGAGGCGGCGCAGGAGAAGTACGCCAAGGAACTGGCCGAGCTGAAGGAAGCGTACGCCGAGCGGCGGGAAAAGGCGCCGGCCTAGGGGTTGAAGTCCAGCGGCGCTACTATCCCTGTCATCCCGGACAGGCCGACGAGCCGATCCGCTGCGGCCTGATGAAGAGTTTTTTGGAGTGATGTGAGCGTGACTGACCCCGCCTGGCCCGTGATGTCCATCGCCGAAGCGCACGCGCGCCTCACGGCGCCGGGCGAGCGGCTTGAGATCGAGGAGATCCCGATCCGCGGGATCATGACCAAGGTCTGGAAGAACGCCCCGCCGACCCTGCGCGACGTGTTCCTGAACGCCCGCGGATTCCCGGACCGTGAGTTCCTGGTCTGCGAGGCCGACCGCGCCACCTACGAGGCCTTCGCCCGCGCCACCCTGGCGCTGGCCCGCCAGCTGCAGGCCGATGGCGTTGGGAAGGGCGACCGCGTCGCGGTGATCATGCGCAACCTGCCGGAATGGCCGGTCGCCTTCTTCGCCGGCGTCCTGCTCGGCGCCATCGTCACACCGCTGAACGCCTGGTGGACCGGCCCGGAGCTGGAGTACGGCCTGGCCGATTCCGGCGCCAAGGTCGCCATCGTCGACGACGAGCGCTTGGGGCGGATCGCCGATTACCTCGACAGCCTGAGCGCCCTGCAGAAGGTCTATGTCTCCAGGCTCACCGACGCCGCGCCGCATCCGAAGATCTCGCGGCTGGAGGACGTCGTCGGCCCGGTCAACGGTTGGAAGAACCTGCGCGACCTGCCCCTGCCGGACGTCGAGCTGGGCCCCGAGGACGACGCCACCATCCTCTACACCTCCGGCACCACGGGAAAGCCGAAGGGCGCGCTGGGCACCCATCGAAATATGACCTCCAACATCGGGGCCGGCGGCATCTCGGCGGTGCGCAACTTCCTGCGCGCCGGCCAGCCGCTGCCGGAGACCGATCCGCATAAGCTCCCGCAGCGGGTCACCCTCCTGGTGGTGCCGTTCTTCCACGCCACCGGGCTTTCGGCGACGCTGGGGCCCACGATGAACGCCGGGGGCAAGATCGTGCTGATGCGGCGCTGGGACGCGGAGCCCGCCATGCGGCTGATCGAGCGCGAGAAGGTCAGCTCCACCGGCGGCGTGCCGACCATCGCCTGGCAGCTGATTGAGCATCCGGCGCGCGCCAAGTACGACCTCACGTCCCTGGTCGCGGTGACCTATGGCGGCGCGCCCTCGGCGCCGGAGCTGGTGCGGCGGATCGGGGAAACCTTCCCGGGCTCCGCGCCCGGCAACGGCTGGGGGATGACCGAGACCACCGCCACCTTCACCTCGCACCTCGGCAAGGACTACGAGAACCGCCCCGACAGCGCCGGTCCCGCCGCCCCGGTCGGCGAGATGCAGATCCGCGATCCGGCCGACGGCAAGACCATCCTTGCGACCGGCGCGGTGGGCGAGCTGTGGGTCAAGGGACCGCAGGTGGTGAAGGGCTATTGGAACAAGCCGGAGGCCACCGCCGAGACCTTCGTCGACGGCTGGCTGCGCACCGGCGACCTGGCGCGACTGGACGAGGAGGGCTTCCTCTTCATAATCGACCGGGCCAAGGACATGCTGATCCGCGGCGGCGAGAACATCTACTGCGTGGAGGTGGAGAACGTGCTGTACGACCACCCTGCGGTGATGGACGCCGCCATCGTCGGCATCCCGCACAAGACCCTGGGGGAGGAGCCCGCTGCGGTGGTGCACCTGAAGCCCGGCGGCGTGGCGACCGAGAGCGAACTGCGCGCCTTCGTCCGGGCGCGGCTGGCGGCGTTCAAGGCGCCGGTTAAGGTCGCCTTCTGGCCCGAGACCCTGCCGCGCAACGCCAACGGCAAGATCCTCAAGAGCGAGCTCAAGAAGGTGTTCGCAACCGACACCGAGACCGCATGAGCGGACCGTCCATCGTGGGCCCCCTTATTGTCGGGGTCGGCGGCACCCCGCGGGCCGGCTCCGCCACCGAGCGGGCGCTGGCGCTGGCGCTGCGCCGGGCGGAGGCGGCCGGTGCGCGGACCAGGATGTTCGGCGGCGAGTTCCTGGAGCGGCTGCCGCACTTCAACCCGGGTCCCGCGGGGCCCAGCCTCGGACAGGCCGAGCTGGCCCAGGCGGTCCGCGAGGCCGACGGGATCATCCTGGCGACGCCCGGCTACCACGGCTCGCTTTCCGGCGTGGTGAAGAACGCGCTGGACACGCTGGAGCTGACCCGCAACGACCAACGGCCCTATTTCGACGGCAAGCCCGTGGGGATCATCATCACCGCGGACGGGGCCCAGGCGGGCGGCACGACCTTGATGGCGGTGCGCTCGATCATACATGCCATGCGCGGCTGGCCGACGCCCTTTGGCGCCGCGCTCAACGCTGCAAACCTGTTCGACGCGGTGGGCGAGTGCCGCGAGGCCAAGGACGACTGGCAGATCGCCACGGTGGCCGACCAGGTGATGGACTTCGCCCAGATGCGACGCGCCCAAGCGCGGAAGGCCGGCTCATGAAACGCCCCTACCTCGTCCCGCCCGGCGGCCACGCCTCCGAAGACGACACCTTCACCTCGGCGATCTCGCCGATCGAAGACATCCTGGAGGATGCCCGCAACGGGCGGCCCTACATCCTGGTGGACGCCGAGGACCGGGAGAACGAAGGCGACGTGATCATCCCGGCGCAGTTCGCCACGCCGGAGCAGATCAACTTCATGGCCAAGCACGCCCGCGGCCTGATCTGCCTGTCGATCACCGCAGAGCGCTCCCGCCAGCTTCGCCTGCCGCCAATGGCCAGCGACAACCAGTCCGGCCACGGCACCGCCTTCACCGTCTCCATCGAGGCCCGCGAGGGGGTGACCACCGGCATCTCCGCCCACGACCGGGCCCACACCATCGCGGTCGCGGTCGACCCCACCAAGGGCCCCGACGACATCGTCTCGCCGGGCCATGTCTTCCCCCTGGTCGCCAGGGACGGCGGGGTGCTGGTCCGCGCCGGCCATACCGAGGCCGCGGTCGACATCTCCCGAATGGCGGGCCTGAACCCGGCCGGGGTGATCTGCGAGATCATGAAGGACGACGGCTCGATGGCGCGGCTGCCGGACCTGGTCGCCTTCGCTCAGTTGCACGGCCTGAAGATCGGCACGATCGCCGACCTGATCGCCTACCGCCGACGCACCGAGCGCCAAGTCGAGCGCGTGCTGGAGATCCCGTTCGACAGCACCTACGGCGGCCGCTTCCGGATGGTGATCTATCGCAACTCCATCGACCAGACCGAGCACGTGGTGCTGACGAAGGGCCGGATCGAGGCCGAAAAGCCGACCCTGGTGCGCATGCATCGGGTGGACCTCGCCACCGACATGCTGGGCGCCATCGAGGCCCGCCGCGAGTACGTGCCCAAGGCCCTGAAGGCGCTCGCCGACTACGACGGGGCGGCGGTGGCGGTGTTCATCCGCGATAGCAACCCCCACTGGCTGTCGGAACGCTACGGCCAGCCGCAGGCGAGCCACTCGGAGAATATCCTGCGCGACTACGGCATCGGCGCGCAGATCCTGCTCGACCTCGGGGTCCGCGACATGCTGCTGCTCACCTCGTCCAAGACCGTCCTGCCCGGCTCGGCCGGCTACGGCCTGAAGATCGTCGGGCGCGTGCCGCTGGACTGAACCGCCGGCGGCCTCGCCGCATTCCGCCAGCCATGGGCGCGTTGCGCATCGGCTGCTCGGGCTGGACCTACAAGGACTGGACCGGCCCCTTCTATCCGCCGGGGACCCGGGACCGCGAGCGGCTGGAATACTACGCCACCCGCTTCGACACCGCCGAGATCAACGCCAGCTTCTACCGCCTGCCATCGGGGGCAACGGTCGAGGGCTGGGCGCGGCGCGCGCCGGCCGGCTTCCTGTTCGCCTGGAAGGTCAGCCGCTTCATCACCCACAACAAGAAGCTGAACGACTGCGAAGACAGCGTCGAGCTGGTGTTCGGCCGCATGGCGCCGCTGGGGGCCAAGCTCGGCCCCGCCCTGGTGCAGCTGCCGCCGATGCTCCATCGCGACGACGCGCGGCTGGCGCGCTTCCTCGACCTTCTGCCGAAGGGTCGGCGCTGCACCGTCGAGTTCCGGCATCCGTCCTGGTATGCGCCTGCGGTGTTCGCGATCCTCGCTGACCACGACGCGGCGCTGTGCATCTCCGACCATCATTCCGCGCCCTCGCCATGGGAGGTCACCGCGTCCTTCGTCTACGTGCGCGGCCACGGGCCGGGCGGACGCTACCGCGGGCGCTATCCGCCGGCCGAGCTGGCCGACTGGGCCGCGCGGCTCAAGGGCTGGCGGCGACAGGGCCTGGATGTGTTCGCCTACTTCGACAACGACATCAAAAGCGCCGCCCCGCTCGACGCCGAGGCCCTGATGGGCTTTGCCGGGGTGGCGGCCTATGGGGCGGCGTCCGCGGCCTGAACGGCGTGCGCGGTGGGCCCAATTCCGATCGTTGTTCGCTCTCCGCCATTCCTGTAACGATTTGAAAGGGATGGATCTGGTACGGATGCGACGATGCCGCCCGACTCCTCCATCTCCCCCGACCCGGCGAACCTGGCGGCCAACCCGTTCGACCTGGTCGCGAACGCGGGGCATCCGGCCGGCTGCACCTGCCCGCTCTGCATGGGGCAGGTCCACGTCGTCGAAGATCCGCACCTGGTCGTGCCGGCGGCCTACGATCTCGGCGCGGCTCAGGCCTTCCTGAACGCCGACGCCCGCGCCGGCGTCGCCGATAACGGCAAGCAGAGCTACACCATCGATCAGGCGGCCAGTCAGATCATCCGCGGCGAACCCGGATGGTCCCAGGCGCTCGGCGCCGGCTTCACCGTGACCTACGCTTACCGGGCCAATGCGCCGGCCCAGATGCCCGACGACGCCGGCGGGTTCCAGCGTTTCAACACCGCCCAGATCGACGAGGCGGAGCTCGCCTTTCGAGCCTGGTCCGACGTCGCCAACATCCACTTTGTGCGCGTGGGGTCCGGCGATTCCGGCGAGGGCGCCTATTCCGACAGCGCCACCATCCTGCTGGGCGACTACACCACAGGCGTCGGCGGCGCCGCGGCCTTCGGCGAGTTTCCGGGCAGCACCAGCTTCGTGGCCGCGGCGGGTGACGTCTGGATCAACTCCACGCTCGGCTACAACGCCAATCCTACCGTCGGGAACTATGGCGGCCAGGTGCTGGTCCACGAGCTCGGCCACGCCATCGGCCTTGACCACCCCTCTGACTACAACGCCGGGACCGGCGTCACGATCACCTACGCGGCCGACGCCAGCTACTTCGAAGACTCCCGCCAGTACACGGTGATGAGCTACTTCAACGAGGCCAACACCGGCGGCAACGACGGCGGCGTCTATTCGGCGGCGCCCCTGCTGGACGACATCGCCGCCGCCCAGCTCGAGTACGGCGCCAACATGGCGACCCGCACCGGGGACACGGTCTACGGCTTCAACTCCAACGCCGGGGAACCCTGGTACGCGTTGACCTCCGGTTCCTCGAAGGCGGTGTTTGCGGTGTGGGACGCCGGCGGCAATGACACGCTGGACTTCTCCGGCTACGGCTCCACCCAGACCATCGACCTGCGGCAGGGCTTCTTCTCCAGCGTCGGCGGCCTGACCGGCGACGTGGCGATCGCCAAGGGCGCGGACATCGAGAACGCCATCGGCGGCTCCGGCGCCGATTCCATGACCGGCAATGCGCTCAGCAATTCCCTGGCGGGCAACGCCGGCGCCGACACCATCATGGCGGGCCCCGGGAACGACGTCATCGATGGCGGGGCCGGGACCAGCTACCTGCGCGGCGAGGACGGTAACGACACCATCTCCGGCGGCTCGGCCTTCGACGACATCAACGGCAACGCCGGCGCCGATCTCGCCCATGGGAACGGCGGGGACGACTGGGTGGTCGGCGGCAAGGACGGCGACGCGCTGTATGGCGACGCGGGCTCGGATGTCGTCTGGGGCAACCTCGGGAACGACACCCTCGATGGCGGCGACGGCAACGATCAGGTGCGCGGCGGCCAGGGGGACGACCTGCTCACCGGCGGGGCCGGCGACGACTTCGTGTCCGGCGACCGCGGGAACGACACCGAGAGCGGCGGGGCCGGGGCGGACCTGTTCCACACCTCGCAGGAGGCCGGCATCGACCGGGTTCTGGACTTCCACCTCGCCGAAGGCGACCGGGTGATGCTCGACCCCGGCACCACCTTCACCGTGAGCCAGGTGGCCGCCGACACGGTGATCGACTTCGGCGCCGGCAACCAGATGATCCTGGTCGCCGTGCAGCTCTCGACGCTGACGCCGGGGTGGATTTTCGGGAACTGACCGGGCGGCCTCCGCGCCCGCGCCATACAATCCCGTTTCCTCATTTGCTGAACCGGCCTATAGCATCGGATCACACCGCCCGGCCGAAAGGCCGGGCGCCTTCATTTCCGACGCACGGAAAACCGATATGACCACTGACATCCTGATGCCGAAGGCGACCGCCGTCTGGCTGGTGGACAACACCTCGCTGACCTTCGAACAGATCGCCGATTTCTGCGGCCTGCACCCCCTGGAAGTGAAGGGTATCGCTGACGGCGAGGTGGCGCGCGACATCCGCGGCGCCGATCCGATCGCCAACGGCCAGCTCAGCCGCGAAGAGCTGGACGCCGCCCAGAACGATCCCAAGTACCGCATGAAGGCGCAGAAGAGCCGCCACGCCGAGCTGCTGAAGCCGGTGAAGAAGGCGCCCCGCTACACGCCCGTATCGCGCCGCCAGGACCGGCCCGACGCCATCGCCTGGTTCCTGCGCAACCACCCGGAGGTCGCCGACGCCCAGTTGGCGCGCATCCTCGGCACCACCAAGGCGACCATCGACCAGGTGCGTAACCGCACCCACTGGAACTCGGCCAACATCAAGCCGGTCGACCCGGTGACGCTGGGCCTTTCCACCCAGCTCGAACTGGACGCCGTGGTGAGGAAGGCTGCCGACAAGAAGGCCAAGGACGACAAGCGCCGCGGCATCGTCGAGCCGGAGGGTCCGACGCTGATGCCCGCGTCGGAAACCGGCGTGCTCGAGGACGATGAGCCCGCGCCGGCGTTCGAGGACGAGCACGGCGAGGATTAGGATTCCGAACAGAGAAGCGGGTGGGAGAGGCCTTGCAATAAGGCTCCCCCACCCTTACCGGCGGGCCGCCGGCTTCTGCTCTCCCGGTTACGGGAGGGATCTTGTGGTCGAAGCCTAGTGCAGCTGTCCGCGCAGGGCTTCCATCTCTTCCTTCAGCTTCAGCTTCTGTCGCTTGAGTTCCTTGAGTCTGATGTCGTCGGCGGCGGGCCTGCGCAGTTCGTCTTGAATGGCTTCTTCGAGGGACTGGTGGCGAGATCCGAGTTCACGGATCCGGGCTTCCAACGCCATGACGAGCGGCCTCCTTGCTGTTGGAAGCCGTAGTGAACACCCGCTATGCGCGGCTGTCAGATCACATATGTTTGCAGCCGGCTGCTGAGGCGAAGCTGGCCGGTCAGGTGTTGAAGGACCCCGCACATGCCGAAGAGTGAGGCGCCAAGGCTTGTGGTCGGCATCTCCGGGGCCTCCGGGATCGTCTACGGCCTGCGCGCGCTGGACGCTTGCCGGGAGCTGGGCGTCGAGACCCATCTGGTGATGAGCAAGGCCGCGGCCCTGACGCTGTCGCAGGAGACCGACCTGTCCACGGCGGAGGTCAACGCCAAGGCCGATGTGGTCCACAAGGTCTCCGACATCGGCGCGGCGATCGCCTCGGGATCGTTCAGGACGCTCGGCATGATCGTGGCGCCCTGCTCGGTCAGGACCATGAGCGAGATCGCCACAGGGGTCACCTCGTCCCTGCTGACGCGGGCCGCCGACGTGGTGCTGAAAGAGCGCAGGCCGCTGGTCCTGATGGTGCGCGAGACGCCGCTGCACCTGGGCCACCTGCGCACCCTGGTGAGGCTCGCCGAGATGGGCGCGGTGATCGCGCCGCCGCTGCCGGCCTTCTACGCCCGGCCCGCCACGCTGGAGGCCATGGTCGACCAGTCGGTCGGCCGCGCGCTCGACCTCTTCGGCCTGTCATGGAAGCCGGTTAAGCGCTGGGGCCAGGACGTGGGTCCGCTGAAGGCGGAGGTTTGAGGACGATGGCGCTCTGGGACTGGACGCTCGAAGCCTATGCGCAGGCCGGCGTGCCGGAAGCCTGCCTCGCCCTGCAGGACGAGTACGGCCAGAACACCTCGCTGCTGCTCTGGGCGGTGTGGGCGGAGGCGGCCGATCCCGCGCTGCTGGCGAAGGCCGCCGACGTCGCCCGGCGCTGGGAGGCCCTGGCGCTTTCGCCGCTGCGCAGCGTGCGCCGTGCGCTGAAGCCCGCCTTCGACGGCGTTGCGGACGCCGACCGCGAGGGCCTGCGCGACGACGTGAAGTCGGCTGAGCTTCGCGCCGAGCGGGTCCTGATGGAGGCTCTGGAGGCGGTGACCGGGCCGCAGGGCGGCGCCCATGCCCTGGCCGCGCTGGAGGCCGCGTCGAACGCCTGGGGCAGGCCCGCGCCGGCCGACGCCCTGGCTGCGCTCGCCGCCGCCCTCGGCTAGGATCGAACTCAGGTATGAACGACGACCAGTCCGAAGAGATACTGCAGGCGAGGCTCGTGGAGCTTCGGCAGGATCACGCCGACCTCGACGCCGCGGTGCAGGCGATCTCGCTATCGCCGCTCCCCGACATGCTGTTGATCGGCCGGCTGAAGCGCAAGAAACTCGCGCTGAAGGACGAGATCACCCGCATCGAGGACCAGCTGACTCCCGACATCATCGCTTAGCTCTACCCTCCCCCGTAAACGGGGAAGGTAAGGGTTTGCTCAGGCGCTGCGCCGCCCGCGCTTTCGGGCGTACATGGCCGCGTCGGCCTCGGCGACCAGGGTCTCGGGCTCGGCCTCCTGGGTGATCTCGCGCACGCCCCACGAGATGTGCAGCGGCGCAGACCAGTCCCCGAACCGCAGCGGCTCGGCCTCGATGGCGCGGGCCAGCGAGGCGGCCTTGGCCTCGGCGGTGGCGTAGTCCGCCTGCGCCAGGATGACCGCAAACTCGTCTCCGCCCATGCGGCCCACGATGTCGCTCTCGCGCACGTTGGCCAGCAGGCGCTCGGCGACCGCCTTCAGCGCCGCATCGCCCGCCGCGTGGCCCAGGCGGTCGTTGACGCCCTTCAGGTCGTCGAGGTCGAAGTAGACCAGGCTTGCCGGCGAGCCGTAGCGCTGGGCGAAGGTGCGGATGCGGCTGAGCTCGCGCAGCAACGCGCGGCGATTCAACAACGGCGTGAGCGCGTCGCGGTCTGCGAGGTCTTCGATCTCGGCTAGCCGCGCCTTCAGCCGGCCCACCTCGCCGCGCAGGTCGTCGATCTCGGTGAGCAGGGTCTGCACGGCGCCGCGCACCGCGGGCGTCAGCTCGGTCTCGCCTATGCCGAGGAATTCGGTGGAGTCCGCGGGGGCCGAGGCGCGGACCTGGGCGCCGGCCTGCGCGAGCGCGCGTCGTCGCATGGCCGAGAAGGGCTCGTTGGGTGCGCCAGACACCTTCATGGACCAGACACCTTCATCGACATGGGATCTTCACGGGCGAATTCTCGAACGGGAGAGGAGCAGAATCAACGACGTGCCGAGGACCTGTGCGAATCTAGCCATCCTTGGTTGCCCCTGCAAAGTCGGCGCCTATACTCCGCGCCCTTCGAAGAGGGGGCCGGACACGACATGAGCGCCACGCATGCGCCCGTCGCCATCATCATGGGCAGCCGGTCCGACTGGCCGGTGCTGCGGCATGCCGCGGAGATGTTGGAGCGCCTGGGGATCGGCTACGAGGCCAAGGTGGTCTCCGCCCACCGCACGCCCGACCGGATGTACGCCTTCGCCAAGGGCGCCAAGGCGGCCGGCTTCAAGGTGATCATCGCCGCGGCCGGCGGCGCCGCCCACCTGCCCGGCATGACCGCCTCGCTGACCGAACTGCCGGTGCTGGGCGTGCCGATCGAATCCAAGGCGCTGAAGGGCATGGATAGCCTGCTCTCCATCGTGCAGATGCCGGCCGGCATTCCGGTGGGGACCCTGGCGATCGGCGAAGCGGGCGCGAAGAACGCCGGGCTGATGGCCGCCAAGATCCTGGCGCTGTCCGACGAAACGATCGCCGAGCGCCTGGCGGCGTTCACCGCCGACCAGACCGACGGCATTCCAGAAACCGTCGAGGACGCGTGAGCCCGATCCTGCCGCTCGCGCCGGGCTCGACGCTCGGCATCCTCGGCGGCGGCCAGCTCGGCCGCATGCTGGCCCTGGCCGCCGCGCGCCTGGGCTTCGACGTGGTGGTGCTGGAGCGCAAGGCCGACAGCCCGGCCGGCCGTACGGCGGTCCAGCTGATCGTCGCCGACTACGACGACGAGGTGGCCCTGGCCGAGCTCGCCGGCCTCACCGGCCTGGTCACCTATGAGTTCGAGAACGTGCCGGCGGCGTCGGTCGCCTGGCTGGCCGCCCGCGGCGTCGAAGTGGCCCCAGGCTCCCGCGCGCTCGCCGTGGCCCAGGACCGGTTCGAGGAGAAAACCTTCCTGAACGCGCACGGCGCGCCCACCGTCGCCTTCGCGCCGGCTGATACGCCTGAGGAGGCCGCCGACGCCGTGGCCCGCATCGGGGCGCCGGCGCTGATGAAGACCCGCCGCGAGGGCTATGACGGCAAGGGCCAGCGCTGGGTGGAGCACGCCCACGATGCGGCCGCCGCCTTCGCCGCGCTCGGCGGAGTCCCGGTGATCGTCGAGGCCGCGGCCAGCTTCGTGCGCGAGCTTTCGGTGATCGCCGCGCGCGGGCGCGACGGATCGACCGCCATCTATCCCCTGGGCGAGAACCACCACGAGCAGGGCATCCTGCGCCGAACCCTGGCGCCGGCGCGGGCCACGCCGGCGCTGGCCGACCAGGCCGAGCGGATCGCCACCCGCGTGCTCGCCGGCCTCGACTACGTGGGCGTGATCGGCATCGAGCTCTTCGAGATGGCCGACGGGCGCCTGCTGGTGAACGAGATCGCGCCGCGGGTGCACAACTCCGGCCACTGGACGCAGGACGGCTGCGAGGTCGACCAGTTCGAACAGCACATCCGCGCCGTCGCCGGCTGGCCGCTGGGGCCGACCCACGCCATCGCCCAGGTCGAGATGGTAAACCTGCTGGGCGACGAGGCCGACGCCTGGGCGAAATACGCCGCCGAGCCGGAGACCCGCCTGCACCTCTACGGCAAGCGCGGAACCCGGCCCGGCCGCAAGATGGGCCACATCAACCGCGTGAAGCCGCTAGGCTGAACCCCATCCCTCCTCTTTAAGGGGAGGGTGGACCGAGCGAAGCTCGGGACGGGTGGGGGTCTGTGGGCCAGGGCCCCGAACTCGGAGCTTGAACGCGACTCCCCCACCCCGGTCGGCTGCGCCGACTCGTCCCTCCCCTAAAGAGGAGGGATGTTAAGTGCGATACCGCATCCGTCCGAGCGCGCCGGCCACGCTGTCCATCATCTGGCTGGGCTTCAGCTTCGTCGTCGCCTTCCACTTCTCGAAGGCCATGACGTTGGCGATGCGGCGGTCGGTGAAGGCCAACGCGGCCTCAGCCCCCGACGACAGCCGGATGGCCAGCGCGCCGGTGAGGATGCCGGCCAGGAGCGCGCGCTTGGAATAGTGGTTCTCGTCGGTGGCGGTGTCGCCGGCCCAGCGCCACAGCACGTCGGCGCTCTCCCAGGCGAGCCGCGCGCCCAGCGCGATGTGCGGCGGCAACGCCAGGAAGCCGGTCCAGCGGCGCACCGCAGCCTCGTCGGCCGCCGCCGCGGCGAGGCGGGCCTCCACCGCGCGGGCGATGCGCTCGCGGATCTTCAGGGTCGCAGGATCGACGGCCGCCAGCGCCTCGATCGCCCTGGCGTCGTGGCGGCGCGACAGCAGGGCGGCGAGGTCGGCGGGCCCCTGCGGCAGCAGCAGCTCGGTCTCGCCGGGGGAAAGTCCGCAGGCCTTGCCGGCCATGGCGGCCAGGCGCGAGGTCCAGCCCACGTGCGGAACGATCTCCAGCGCGGCGTCCAACAGCCGCTGCTCGGCCGTGGCGGCCCAGTCGGGCGGGGAGGCAGCGGGGGAGGATCTGGCCATGGCGCCACTCTAGGACAGCTCGCGCCGAAGGAGAAAACCCTCGCCTGCGGCGTGGACATCGGCGGTCTGTTCTGATATCCCGCCGCGCTCAATCCCGAAGGCCGCAAAGCCTCCGGGTGATATTTTCTTTTTGTTCGCTCGCCGCCGCCCCTAGCCGGGCCCCCTTCTTTTCAGGGGTTTTTGGGGGGCCGGGCGGGAAGCGACCAACAGGAGAGAGAACCCTGGTTCAGATTTTCGTCCGCGACAACAACGTCGACCAAGCCCTCAAGGCGCTGAAGAAGAAGATGCAGCGCGAGGGCTCGTTCCGCGAAATGAAGCGGCACGTGCACTACGAAAAGCCCTCGGAGAAGCGCGCTCGCCAGAAGGCGGAAGCCGTGCGCCGGGCGCGCAAGCTGGCCCGCAAGCGCGCCCAGCGCGAAGGCCTGATCGCGGCGCCGAAGAAGCCGGCTCCCCGGTAGCGCTTAATTCAGCAAATTCATGCCTATGTGAGGGCCGCGTCTTATAGGCGCGGCCCTTGGCTTTTGCGGCCAAGGCGCGATCTTCGGTCGCGCCGATGGTCCCACAACTGGTGAAACGGCGTTCAAGGCCTTATCTTCAAGGCGCTGGCGCGAGCCCTTTTCTAGGCGGTCCCTCACGATGAACCTGCGCAATCTCGCAATCTGGGGCGTCATCGTCGTCGTCCTGATCGGTCTCTATTCGATGGTCACCGGCGGCGGAAAGGCCGCGAGCGCCGGCGAGATCACCTATTCGCAGCTCCTCAAGAAGGTGAACGACGGCCAGATTCGGACCGCCGAGATCCGTGGACCGGCGGTGGTCGTCACCGACCAGGCCAACAAGACCTTCACCGCGGTCACTCCGGTGAACCAGGACGAGCTGGTGCGGCGCCTGGAGGGCCAGGGCGCGAACATCTCCGTCAAGGCCGCGGGCGGCGTCACGGTGGTGGGCTTCCTGGTGCAGAGCTTGCCCGTCCTGCTGCTGATCGGCGTCTGGATCTTCTTCATGCGCCAGATGCAGGGCGGCGCGCGCGGGGCCATGGGCTTCGGCAAGTCGAAGGCCCGCCTGCTCACCGAGAACAAGAACCGCGTCACCTTCGATGACGTGGCCGGCGTCGAGGAAGCCAAGGAAGAGGTCGTCGAGATCGTCGACTTCCTGAAGGACCCGCAGAAGTTCCAGCGCCTCGGCGGCAAGATCCCCAAGGGCGCCCTGCTGATCGGCCCCCCCGGCACCGGTAAGACCTTGCTCGCCCGCGCCATCGCGGGTGAGGCGGGCGTGCCGTTCTTCACCATCTCCGGCTCCGACTTCGTGGAGATGTTCGTGGGCGTCGGCGCGAGCCGCGTGCGCGACATGTTCGAACAGGCCAAGAAGAACGCGCCCTGCATCATCTTCATCGACGAAATCGACGCCGTCGGCCGCCATCGTGGCGCGGGCCTGGGCGGCGGCAACGACGAGCGCGAGCAGACGCTCAACCAGCTGCTGGTCGAGATGGACGGCTTCGAGGCGAATGAAGGCATCATCCTGATCGCCGCCACCAACCGGCCCGACGTGCTGGACCCGGCGCTGCTGCGGCCCGGCCGCTTCGATCGCCAGGTCGTGGTGCCGAACCCCGACGTCAACGGCCGCGAGCGCATCCTGCGCGTGCACATGAAGAACGTGCCGCTGGCCGCCGACGTCGAGACCAAGGTCATCGCCCGCGGGACGCCGGGCTTCTCCGGCGCCGACCTGGCTAACCTGGTCAACGAGGCCGCCCTGATGGCCGCGCGGAAAAACCGCCGCATGGTCACCATGCGCGACTTCGAAGAAGCCAAGGACAAGGTTATGATGGGCGCCGAACGGCGGTCCATGGTCATGACCGAGGACGAGAAGAGGAACACCGCCTACCACGAGGGCGGCCACACCCTGGTGGCGCTGACGGTCCCGTCGTCGGATCCGGTGCACAAGGTGACGATCATCCCACGCGGCCGCGCGCTGGGCATGGTGATGCAGCTGCCGGAAGGCGACCGCTACTCCATGAACTACGAGCAGATGACCTCCAGGCTGGCCATCATGATGGGCGGCCGGGTCGCCGAGGAGCTGATCTTCGGCAAGGACAAAGTCACCTCGGGCGCGTCGAGCGACATCCAGGCGGCCACGGGCCTGGCCCGCAACATGGTCACCCGCTGGGGCTACTCGGATAAGCTGGGCCTGGTCTCCTACGGCGACAACCAGGAAGAGGTGTTCCTCGGCCACTCGGTGTCGCGCACCCAGAACGTTTCCGAGGAGACGGCCAACATCATCGACAGCGAGGTCAAGCGCCTGGTCCAGGCGGGCTACGACGAGGCCAGGCGGATCCTGACGGAAAAGCTCGACGACCTGCACACGCTGGCCAAGGCCCTGCTCGAGTACGAGACCCTGAGCGGCGACGAGGTCATCGGCGCGCTGAAGGGCGTGGCTCCGAACCGCGAGGACGTCGACGCCAAGCGTCCGACCGGCCCGGCGGTGGCGGTGCCGATCTCGCCCAAGCCCGAGCCGGCGTAAGGCTCCACGCGAACTGAACTGACCAAGGGCGGCCACCGGCGACGGGGCTGCCCTTTTTCATTATCAAGCGGCGGATGAAGCCTGTGCCCGCCGTCCAGCCCGTGCGCGTCCCCCCCGTCAAGGTCTGGGGCGTGATCAACGTGACGCCGGACAGCTTCTCCGACGGCGGGCGGTTCGATGAGCTCGACGCAGCCCTCCGCCGCGCCCGGCGGCTGATCGCGGACGGCGCCGACATCCTCGACATCGGCGGCGAGTCTACCCGGCCGGGCGCGCAGCCGGTCGACGCGGCCCAGGAGATCGACCGCGTCGTCCCGCTGATCCAGGCGATCCGCGCCGAGAGCGCGGTCCCGATCTCCATCGACACCATGAAGCCCGCCGTGGCGCGCGCGGCGATGGCCGCTGGAGCGACGATCTGGAACGACGTCACTGCGCTCCGCCATGCGCCCGATAGCCTCGCGACCGCCGCGGCGCTCGGCTGCGAGGTCGTCCTGATGCACATGCAGGGCGAGCCCGGGACCATGCAGGCCGAGCCGCGCTATGACGATGTGGTTGCGGAGGTGGCGGCGTTCCTGGCGTCGCGCGCCGAGGCCGCCATGGCCGCTGGCGTGGCCCGCGGCCGGATCTGGCTCGACCCGGGCGTGGGCTTCGGCAAGCACATGCTCGACCACAACCTGCCGCTGCTGGCGGGCCTGGACCGCATCGTCGCCCTCGGCTTCCCGGTGCTGCTGGGCGTCAGTCGTAAGAGCTTCATCAGCACGGTGGACGGCGGCGGCCGCCCAGGCGAGCAGCGGCTGGGCGGCTCGATCGCCGCGGCCCTGGCGGGCGTCGCCGCGGGCGTGGCCGCCGTGCGGGTCCACGACGTGCGCGAAACGGTCCAGGCGCTGCGCGTCTGGACCGCGATCGCTCAGGCCGGCAGGGCCGGGTAGAGGCCGGCGACCACTTTCTCGCGCGCCGTCTTGACCTCCCAGGCGGTCTTCCGGCCTTCGATGGCGTCGGGCAGGCCGTCCAGATGGGCGTGCCAGCCGGCGCGGACGCCGGAGCCGCGACCCGCCTTCGGGCTGAGGCCGGAATGGGTCAGCGTCAACCAGCAGCCGTCGCCGTCGGACTTCAGGTCGAAGCGCACGACCGTCTCGCGGCCGTCCAGTTCCCAGGTCCAGGCGAAGGCCCTGGGCGCTTCGCAGACCAGGACGCGGCCTTGCATCTCGTGGATGCCGTTCCAGTTCAAGCGGATGGTCCCGCCGGGCTTCAGCTCGACCTCGGCGTTGGCCAGCCAGTCGGCGAGCCGCTCCGGCGTGGTGATCGCGGCCCAGACCTTCTCGATGGGTCGGGCGTAGTGGCGGTGGAAGACCACCTGCAGGGCGTCGTCGGCGACGCTGACTTGGCCGAGAGTTTCTTGGGTGTCGATCATTGTTCTTTCTCCAAATGATCATCAAGGGCGTCGAGGCGCCCGGACCAGAACTGCCGGAAGGGCTGCAGCCAGTCGTCGAGCGGGGTGAGGTTGTGCGGTTCGAGCCGGTAGAGCCGGCGCTGGCCGTCGGGCCGCATGCTGACCAGCCCCGCCTCGCGCAGCAGCTTGAGGTGCTTGGAAACCCCCGGCTGGCTGAGGCCGGTGGCCGCCACGAGGTCGCCGGCCGGCCGCTCTCCGGCCCGCAGCAGGTCGAGGAGGGCTCTGCGGTTGGGCTCGGCGATGGCTTCAAATGGCGTCATGCTGATATATTCTTCAAAAGATATATAACCGTCAAGGAATTTTATTCGGCGATGCAATTCGTCGCCGCTCGCGCTATCGCCAGCCGATGCCGAACCTCGGACGAGTGCTGATCATCGCCGGCTCGGATTCCGGCGGCGGGGCGGGGATCCAGGCCGACATCAAGACCGTCACCGCGCTGGGTGGCTACGCCGCGACCGCCGTCACCGCCGTCACGGTGCAGAACACCCTGGGCGTCAGCGGCGTGCACCCGATCCCGGTCGAGGCGGTCGTGGCCCAGGCCAGGGCCGTGCTGGACGACATCGGCGCCGACGCCATCAAGACCGGCATGTTGGGCGATGCGGCCATGGTCGCGGCGGTGGCCCGCCTGCTGGACTCCGCCAAGTCCATTCCGGCGGTCATCGATCCGGTGATGGTCGCCAAGGGCGGGGCCAGCCTGCTCGCCGCCGACGCGGTGGGCGCGGTGCGCGACCTGCTGGTTCCGCGCGCCGGCCTCCTGACTCCCAACGCACCGGAGGCCGAGGCGCTGACCGGGCTCGCCGTCGCGACCACCGACGACCTGCGCCGCGCCGGCGAGGCCTTGCTGGCGGCAGGCGCCGCGGCGGTGCTGATGAAGGGCGGCCATGTGCCGGGCGAACGGGTGATCGACATCCTGATGACGCCGGCGGGCGAGACGGCGTTCGAGGGCGAGCGGATCGACACCCGCCACACCCACGGCACCGGCTGCACGCTCGCCTCGGCCTGCGCGGCGGGCCTGGCCCAGGGCCTGCCGCTCACCGAGGCCGTGGCCCGCGCCTGGGCTTATGTGCACGAGGCGCTGCTGCGCGCGCCGGGATTCGGCCGCGGCCACGGCCCGCTCGACCACGCCTGGCCCCTGCGAGGGCGCGCGTGACCGCGGCCCTGGAACGCCGCCTGGAGGCGATCGTGCGCAGTTCGGCCAGCCTGATGCAGGTGCTGGAAACCGCGCGCGGCCTCGCGCTGCCCGACTGGCTGATCTTCTCCGGCGCGATCTACCAGCGGGTGCTGAACCGCCTGACCGGCCGCGACCTGGACTATGGGATCAAGGACTACGACCTGGGCTACTTCGATCCTTCCGACACCTCCTATGACGCCGAGGACCTGGTCATCCGCCGCGTCGCCGCGGCCTTCGAGCCGCCGCTTCGCGAGATGCTCGAGGTGCGCAACCAGGCCCGCGTGCACCTGTGGTTCGAGGGCAAGTTCGGCGAGCCCTATGCGCCGCTGACCTGCACCGCCGAGGCGCTGAACCGGTTCACCAGCGCCACCTTCTCGGTCGGCGTGCGGCTGGAGGCGGACGACCGCCTCACCATCGTCGCCCCGTTCGGCCTGGAAGACCTCTTCGCGCTGCGGCTCGCCCCCAACCCGGCGCGGAAGACCAACGGCTTCGCGCGCACCGCCGCCTCCGCCACGGCCCGCTGGCCCGAACTGACTGTGATCAATCAGCCGCTTGCCTAAGTCCTCGGCGAGGCCCTTGGCGTCGAGTCCTAGGAGGTCTGGGCCTAACCCTCCTCGTCGCCATCCTGCAGGATGAGGCGCACGTCCGGGCTGTCGCGCCGGACCCCCGTGGCCCCGCAGGCGGTGTCCAGCGCCACCACCAACGGCCCGCGCCAACGTCGGCGTTGAAGCGCCCCCGGATCGCTCCGGGGGCGCCGGCTGGCTAGGTCTGCTCTCGGCTAGTGGCGCCAATCGCGGTCACGGCCGTAGCCATAGCCGTACTGATCCTCATGCCGGGAGGCGTAGACGCCCAACCCCGCTTGGACGTGTCCCATGCCGCGCGCCAGCTGCTGGTAATCCCAATTGTTCGCCCGCCCGTGTTCGAGCCGCCACGCCGCGGGCCGGAGCTGGTTCAGTTCTTCCAGGAGTTGGCGAGCTTCGCCGCGCGAGATGCGGCCCTGCTGGACCGCGTTGCGGATTCGCCATTCCTGGGCGGGGATCGACAGTGAGCGATCCTCGCTCCGATAGGCAGGGCTGCGGTCGTTGCTGTCGTGGCCGCGCCAGGGCTGGGCGGCGGCGGGGGTGACGGCGGCGGCCAGGGCGGCAGCGGCCGCCAGAGAAAGCAGGATCTTCTTCATGGCTTGGTCCTCCTGAACCAAAAGCGCCGGGACGCCGGCTGATGGTCAGGAGAACAACACGCGGTGAATGACGCGGGCCTGAGGCCCGCGTTGTTTGCCGTTCAGCTTCGGAAACGGGCTATCAGCCGGCCTGGACCGCGGCGGGCGTGCGGCCCGAGGCGCCGGTGGCCGCGGCGGTCAGCGCGGCGCTGATCGCCTCGTAGAGCTTGGCGATCTCGATCGGCTTGGCCACGTGGCCGTCCATGCCGGCGGCCAGGTATTCGTCCACCTGGTGGGTGAGGGCGTTGGCGGTGAGCGCCACGATCGGCGTGCGCTTGCGCTGTTCGGCGAGCTCGATGCCGCGGATCTGGCGGGCGGCGTCGATGCCGTCCATCACCGGCATCTGGATGTCCATCAGGACGAGGTCGTAGCCGCCGACCTTCCATGCGTCGACCGCCTGCTTGCCGTCGGCGACGATGTCGACGTCGATGCCGAGCGACTCCATCACCGCCGCCAGCACCTGCTGGTTGGTGGGATTGTCCTCGGCGGCGAGCAGCCGCAGGTTGCGCTCGCCGGTGTCTGCCGTCGGCGTGGCCTCACTCTCGTCCACGGCCTCACCTCGGCCCAGCGGCAGCTCGACGGTGAAGGTCGAGCCATGGCCCTCGCGGCTTTCGACGTTGATCGAGCCGCCCATCATCTGGGTAAGCTCGCGGCAGATGGCGAGGCCCAGGCCCGTGCCGCCGAAACGGCGGGTGGCGGAATTGTCGGCCTGGGTGAATTTCTCGAACAGCGCGGGGAGCTTCTCGGGCGAGATGCCGACGCCGGTGTCGCGGACCACCAGCCGAAGGGCGCCCGTCTCGGCGTTGACGTCGGCGCTGGCTTGCACCGAGCCATGGCCGGTGAACTTCACGGCGTTGGACAGCAGGTTGCCGGCGATCTGGCGCAGGCGGTCGGCGTCGCCGCGCCACCAGCCCTGGGCCGCCGCGCTGATCTCGAAGCCGAAGTCGAGGCCCTTGCTCTTCGCCAGCACTTGGAAGGTTTCGGCGGTGGAGCTGAGCGTCGGCCCAAGGTCGAAGTCTTCCTTCACCAGGGTCAGCTTTCCGGCCTCGATCTTGGAAAGGTCGAGGACGTCGTTCAGCACCGCCAGCAGCAGGCCGCCGGATTGGCGGATGATGCCCAGGCGCTCGCGCTGCACCTCGGCCAAATCACCCATCGACATCACCTCGGCCATGGCCAGGACGCCGTTCAGCGGGGTGCGGATCTCGTGGCTCATGTTGGCCAGGAACTGGGTCTTCAGCACATTGGCCGCGTTGGCGGCGTCGCGGGCGCTTTCCAGGTCGCGCATCGCCCGCTTCAGCTCATCCTCGCGCTCGCCGAGCTTGCCCAGCAGGTGGTTGAAGCTGGCGGTCAGGCTGCGGAACAGCTGGTCCTGCGCCTCGATCTCCACCGGCTCGAAGCTGCCGCCCTCGGCGACCTCGTGCATGGCTTCCGACAGGCGCTGCACCGGCGCGATCACCCGATGGGCCATGCCGCGGGCCAGGAACAGGGCCACGCCGACGCCGCCAAACAACAGGGCCGCAGTCAAGGCGGTGAACTGGGGCAAGAGCGCACCGAGCGTGGGCTGGCGAACGACCAGGGCCAAGGTTCCGACCTTGCGGCCGTCGGCGACGACGTCGGACCGGATGACCTCGGTTGCGGTGACCGGCCGCCCCGTGGCGGCGCGGTCATAGGCGGCCAGCACCCGTCCGTCGAGGCCGGTCAGGCGCGCGGAGGCCACGTTGCGGCTGGCGGCCAGGGCCGCGACGGGCGCCTCCGTCAGGGCCTTGTTGCCTACGATGATCGCCGGCGCGGCGGTCGTCGCCGTGATCTGGGCGAGGCCGGCGTACATCTGGTGCGATTGGGTGCGCGCCACCGCCCACTGTTCGAGCATGAAGGTCAGGCAGGCGGCGATCAGCACCACCAGGGTCGTGACCAGGCCGACACCTGCGACGCGCGCGTGGAAGGTCGCGGTGGGGGCTGCGCCAGGTGTGCCGTTCGTTGGGGTCATAGGATTCGCAAAGGCCGCACGGACCTCCGCTGTAGCGCAACAATCCTAACGCTTCGCTTCCTGTCGCCCTGGCCGCGAGCGGCTTCCCGCGAGTTAAATCGAGGCAAACCGTGCCTTTGAGGCAACAGTCACAACCCGCGGGGGAAAAATTTATGGTTAACAACCCATGAATCAATTGCGCGAAGGTTAAGCTTCCGTTTACCGTAAATTGTGGTTGTTCACCTTGTTAGGGGATCCTGATGGAAAAGGCCTTTGTGGCTCAGCGAGTGGCGAAGAAGCTGTTCGTGACCGAAGCCGCCGTCGACGGCGCGCTGGCGGAAGCCTCGGAGCTGATGAGCGAGATGCTCAAGGCTCGTAAAGACGTGAACGCCTCGATGGTGTTCGCCGACGAAGCGGCCGTGAAGATGGTCGAAGCGATCAAGGCGCTCAGCGAAGCGCGCACCGCCATGGTCGGCGTGCACAACGAGCTGAACGAAGCCAAGCTCCGTCTGGGCATCCGCACCAAGCTCGGTGTCGAGAACAAGAGCTTCCTGCGTGACGAAGCGGATCAGACCGTCCTTCGCGACGTCGGCTGAATTTCTCAGACCACGTTGCAATAAGTTTAATTGGTGGTGCGCTCCTATTAGGTTAGGGGCGCATCAGCATGTCTATTTCTCCTATCACGATCGGCATCGCCCTCCTCGGTTTGGCAGGGTGCGGACTCGCTCTCCTGAGGGGCGGGCCGGCCGAACGCCTCGGCGGCGGCGTGATCCTGGCCAACCTCGTGTTGCTCTGGTTCGCCAACCTGGCGAACCCCACCGCGTCGTCGGGCGTCTTCGGTCTTGTGGTGGACGGCCTGACCGCGATCGGCCTTCTCATCGTCGTGTTGCGCTACGGTAGCCTCTGGCTGGGCGGCGCGATGCTGCTCTACGCCGCCCAGTTCACGCTCCACTCCTTCTATTTCGTGACGGAGCGCCCGAAGGACGATCTCCACGCGATCATCAACAACACCAATTTTCTCGGTGTCATGATCTGCCTCATCTTCGGCACCCTTCTCACTTGGCGTCGGCGCGCGCGGAGCCTCAGCGCCTAGTCCGGCGACAGCTGCCCCGCGGCTGGGGCCTCAGCGCAGCTAACTGCCGCATCTAGAATCTTTCTCTTGCGCTGCAGCACAAACGCGGGCTTCTGGCCCGCGGGCCACGCCCTCCCAACGGGGCGCAGTCCATCTGCAAGGATGGGAGACATTGCTATGACGACCCCCGCGAAGCCGGCCATGCGGCCGGCGCGCCCTGAATTTTCATCCGGACCTTGTGCAAAGCGTCCTGGGTGGGCCCCCGAAAACCTCCAGAACGCCGTCCTTGGACGCTCGCACCGCTCCAAGCTGGGCAAGGCGCGGCTCAAGGAAGCCATCGACCGCACCCGCGAGGTGCTGGAGGTCCCCGACGACTTCCTGATCGGCATCGTCCCGGGCTCCGACACCGGCGCCGTCGAGATGGCCATGTGGTCGATGCTGGGCCCGCGACCGGTGCAGCTGCTGGCCTTCGAGAGCTTCGGCAAGGACTGGGTGACCGATGTCGTCAAGCAGCTGAAGATCGAAGCCGAGGTGCTGGACGCCCCCTATGGCGAGCTGCCGGACCTGACCCGGGTGCGCGGCGACGCCGACCTGGTGTTCACCTGGAACGGCACCACCTCCGGCGTGCGCGTGCCCAACGCCGACTTCATTTCCGCCGACCGCGAGGGCGTGGTGATCTGCGACGCCACCTCCGCGGCCTTCGCCCAGACGCTCGATTGGGCCAAGCTCGATGTGGTGACCTTCTCCTGGCAGAAGGCGCTGGGCGGCGAGGCGGCGCACGGTGTCCTGATCCTGTCGCCGCGCGCCGTGGCCCGGCTTGAGAGCTACAGCCCGCCGTGGCCCATGCCGAAGCTCTTTCGCATGACGAAAGGCGGCAAGGTCACCCTCGACCTCTTCGAAGGCGCCACCATCAACACGCCCTCGATGCTGGCGGTCGAGGACGCCGTCGACGCGCTCAAGTGGGCGGCCTCCATCGGCGGTCTGACGGAGATGCAGCGCCGCGCCGACGCCAACCTCGGCGTGCTGGAATCCTGGGTGCAGAAGACCGGCTGGGTCGCCTTCCTGGCCGAAGACCCAGCGATCCGCTCCAACACGTCGGTCTGCCTGAAGGTGATCGACCCGCGGGTCACCTCGCTCTCCGACGAGGCGCAGGCCGAGTTCGCCAAGAAGCTGGCCGGCGCCCTGGAGAAGGAGGGCGTGGCCCTCGACGTCGGCGGCTACCGCGACGCCCCGCCGGGCCTGCGGATCTGGTGCGGCGCCACGGTCGACACCTCGGACCTCGACGCGCTCACCCCCTGGCTCGACTGGGCCTTCGCCGCCGCGATCTCCGAACTTCAGCCCGCCTGAACCGGCGCGCCAGCGCCTCCCCGACACATTGACCCGCCCCGCGCCGCCGGGGCGGGCGCCCCCAATAAGGATATCTGCCCATGCCCCGCGTTCTCATCGCCGATAAGCTGAGCCCCGCCGCCCTCGACATCTTCAAGCAGCGCGGCGTCGAGGCCGACGTGAAGACCGGCCTCTCCAAGGACGAGCTCCTGAAGATCATCGGCGACTACGACGGCTTGGCCGTCCGTTCCGCCACCAAGGCCGACAAGGAGGTCATCGCCGCCGCCGGCAACATGAAGGTCATCGGCCGCGCCGGCATCGGCGTCGACAACGTCGACATCCCCGCCGCCACCGCCGCCGGGATCGTGGTGATGAACACGCCCTTCGGCAACTCGATCACCACTGCCGAGCACGCCATCGCCATGATGTTCGCGCTCGCCCGCCAGCTCCCGGCCGCCGACGTCTCCACCCAGGCCGGCAAGTGGGAGAAGAACCGCTTCATGGGCGTGGAGCTCTACGGCAAGACCTTGGGCCTGATCGGGGCCGGCAACATCGGCTCCATCGTCGCCGACCGCGCCAACGGGCTGAAGATGCACGTGATCGCCTACGACCCGTTCCTGTCGCCGGAGCGCGCTGTCGAGATCGGGGTCGAGAAGGTGGAGATCGAGGACCTCCTGAAGCGCGCCGACGTCATTACCCTGCACACCCCGCTGACCGACAAGACGCGCAACATCCTGTCGGCCGAGAACCTCGCCAAGACGCGCAAGGGCGTGCTGATCGTCAACTGCGCGCGCGGCGGCCTGGTCGATGAGGCGGCGCTGCGCAAGCTGTTGGACGAAGGCCACGTCGGCGGCGCGGCCTTCGACGTGTTCGTCGAGGAGCCGGCCAAGGCGAACGTGCTGTTCGGCGCGGAGAATTTCATCTCCACCCCGCACCTGGGCGCCTAGACCGTCGAGGCCCTGGAGAACGTCGCCCTGCAGGTGGCCGAGCAGATGAGCGACTACCTGCTCACCGGAGCGGTGACCAATGCGCTGAACAGCCCCTCGGTCACCGCCGAGGAGGCGCCGCGGCTGAAGCCGTTCATCGCGCTGGCCGACAAGCTGGGCGCCTTCGCCGGCCAGATGGTCGACTTCGGGATCAAGGCCATCGACATCGCCTACGAGGGCGAGGTGGCGCGCCTCAACGCCCGGCCGATGACCGCGGCGGCGCTGGCCGGCGTCATGCGGCCGATGCTGGCGGAGATCAACATGGTCTCGGCGCCGGCGGTGGCGAAGGAGCGCGGCATCACCGTCTCCGAGAGTCGCCAGGAGGACTCGCCGATCTACGAGAGCCTGATCCGCATCACCGTCACCACCGAGAAGGGCAAGCGCTCCTTCGCGGGCTCGGTGCTGGCCGGCACGCCGCGCGTCGTGGAGGTCAAGGGCATGGACCTCGACGCCCCGTTCGGCCCGACCATGCTCTACGTCAACAACCTCGATAAGCCGGGCTTCATCGGCAATCTCGGCGGCCTCCTGGCCGAGGCCGGGGTGAACATCGCAACCTTCAACCTGGGACGCGTCTCGGCCGGCGACGACGCCATCGCGCTGGTGGGGGTCGATCAGGAACCCAGCGAGGCGCTGATCGGCAAGATCCAGGGCCTGCCGCACGTGAAGGAAGCCCGCGCGCTGCGGTTCTAACCCCCGCTGAGCGCGCCGAAGATCAGCAGTTCGTCGCCGTCGCGCACAGCGGCGGCGACCTGGCGGGTCTCCTGCTGGCCGATGAAGATGCGCATGTGCTTGCGCACCCGGTCCTGCTCGTCGACCACCCGGAACTTCAGGCCGGGATAGAGCCGGTCGAGGTCGTCCAGCACGCCGGCCACCGTCGCGCCCGCGGCCTCCACCCGCGTCGCGCCGCCGGTGTAGGAGGTGAGCTGCGAGGGGATCAGGACCTGGGTCATGCGAGCGGCGCGGCGACGACTGAATAGATCTCCGGCAGATGGGCGGCGATCTGGCGCCAGCTCTCGCCCTCGTCGCCGCTCATCCAGAGCTCGCCGCCGGTCGTGCCCAGATAGAGGCCCATGGGGTCGGCCCGGTCGGCGCAGAAGGCCTGCCGCTTGACGGTGAACCAGCCCTGCTCGGCGGGCAGTCCCTTGTCCTGGCGTTCCCAGGTCGCGCCCGCGTCGCGCGTGCGGTAGGCCGCGGGGCGGCCGCCGGGGCTGGTGCGCGGCCAGACCTCCGTGCCATCCATCGGCCAGACCCAGGCGGTGTCGGCGCAGCGCGCGTGCGGCACGACGGTGAAGCCGATGTCGCCCACCTCCGCCGGCATGGCCTTGCCGATCCGCTCCCAGCGAGTGCCCGGCCGGTCCAGTCGATAGACGCCGCAATGGTTCTGCTGCCAGAGGCGATCCGGGTTGGTCGGCGCAAGCGCGATGTAGTGGGCGTCCTGGCCGAATTCCGGATAGGGATCGGGCAGGAAGTTGGCCTCGACGTTCTCGTTCAGGGGCGCCCAGGTCGCCGCCTGGTCCGTGCTCTCGAACACGCCACCGCTGGAGGTGGCGATGTACATGTGGGCGGGGTCGCGCGGGTCGATGACCACCTGGTTCAGCAGCGAGCCGTCCGGCGTGCCGGCCTCCGGTGGGCACCAGTCCCAATAGCGCGGATGGTCGTTGAACCCGGCCACGCTCTCCCAGGTCACGCCGCCGTCCGTCGAGCGGAACAGGCCGGGCGGCGAGGCGCCGGCCCACCAGACGCCGGGTTCGCTGGCATGGCCGGGCTCCAGCCAGAAACTGTGGTCGACGGCCCGGGCGCGCGGGTCGTCCGACTTCGGGAACGCCGGCGGCGTCTTGGCCTCGGCCCAGGTCTCGCCGCCGTCGGTCGAGCGCAGGATGGTGGGACCCAGATGCCCGGTCGAGGCCGCCATCAGCATGGTCCTGCCGTCACGCGGGTCGATGACGAAGTGGTTGACGATCTGGCCCAGGAACAGCGGACCCTGCACGCGCCAGGTCTGGCGCCTGGCGTCGCTGCGATAGATCCAGGCGCCCTTGCGGGAGCCCACAAGCAGTTGGATCGCGTCGGTCATGGAATGTCCTCCCGCCCGAAGGACGTTTCATACCATGCCGATCCGACAGGGCGCGACCGGAGCTTAGGGGTCAGTCCGGTTTGTGATCAACTTTGCCTACAGGTGCGGGCTTGCCGTTCTGCAGCTCGTCCACCAGCCGCTGGCGCAGGGCCTTGAGCAGCGCGATCACCCGCGGCGCGTCAGGCGAGGCGCGGCCGATGAACACTGATTCCATGGCCAGCCCGTTTAGCGCCATGCGCGTCAGGTGGGCCACCGCCTCGATTTCTTCCAGCCGCTCCGGCACGCCAAGGTTGTCGGCCATCCGGATGCGCGCCCGGCGCAGCCGGTCCTCCAGGTCGCCGGCGAACGCCGGATAGCGCGCGGCGAGTTCCGGGTCCGAGCGGGCGGCGATAGTCACCTCCATCAGCGCGATGGCGGCAGGCGTGTGCAGCGACGCCCAGACCGCGTCCACGCCGTGCAGGAACCGGCCGGGACCCTCCGGATAGGGCGCCAGCTCCTCGAGCACCTTCGCGCCCCGGGCGGCGGAGGCGTACTCAGCCACGCCGATGATCAGGTCCACCTTGGTGGGGAACTGGTGCAGCAGGGAGCCGCGGCTGACCTTGGCCAGCCGCGCCACCAGGGGCGTGGAGGTGGCCGCATAGCCGAACTCGGCCAGGCAGCGCACCGCCGCCTCCATGATCTTCGCCCGCGTCGAGGCCCGCCGCTGGGCGTTGGGCCCGCGCGGGACCTTGGGCTTTGCTGTCTTCGCCATGGCTTGAGCATGGCGCTCCCGGACTGTCCCGCCAAGCCTAATGGAAGTCGCGGCTGCGGACGAGGCGGCTGGAGACCCGGGCGTGGGGCGGCGGTGGGGCGGCGCCGGGGGCCTCCTCGTGGTCGCGCATCTCGCCCAGCTTGGCGGAAAGGTCGGTGAAGCGTTCGGCGACCAGGTGGATGACATTGTTGGCGACCTGCAGCTGGCCATGCACCACCAGGAAGGAGGCGCTCATCACCAGCCGGCGGTTGGCGTCGAAGGCGTCCTTCCAGCAGACGATGTTGGCGATGCCGGTCTCGTCCTCCAGCGTCAGGAACACCACGCCCTTGGCGGTGCCCGGCCGCTGGCGGACCAGCACCAGCCCGCCCACCGAAATGCGGCGACGGTCGCGCAGGGTCTTCAGCGCCGCGCAGGGGGCCACCCGCATCCGCTCGAGATCGCCGCGGAAGAAGCTCACCGGGTGGGCCTTCAAGGACAGGCTGGTGGTGCGGTAGTCCTCGGCGACCTGCTTGGGCGGGCTCATGAACGGCAGCTGGACCTGGGCCTCCTTCAGGCTCTGGCGGGTCAGCAATGGCGCGTCGCGATCGGCGCGGATTTCGCCGGCCATGCCCTTCACCGCCCAGAGCGCCTGGCGGCGGTCGAGGCCCAGCGACCGGAAGGCGTCGGCCTCGGCCAGCAGTTCCAGCCCCCGCCGGGACAGGCCAGACCGCAGGACGAAGTCCTCCACAGTGGCGAGGCCGCAGGTCCGCGCCTTCATGAACGCCTTGGCCTCGTCTTCCTTGAACCCCTTGATCTGGCGAAGGCCCAGGCGAAGCGCACGGTGCGGCGCGCGCGGGTCGTCGGGCGGCTCCAGCGTGCAGTCCCAATCGCTGGAGACGATGTCCGGCGGACGGACCTCCACGCCGTGATCGCGTGCGTCGCGGACCAGCTGGGCCGGCTGGTAGAAGCCCATCGGCTGGCTGTTGAGCAGGCTCGCGCAGAATACTTCCGGGTGATGACATTTCACCCAGGCCGAGGCGTAAACCAGGAGCGCGAAGCTGATCGCATGGCTCTCCGGAAAGCCGTAGGAGCCGAAGCCCTCGATCTGCTTGAAGCAGCGCGCAGCGAACTCCGGGTCATAGCCGCGCTTGGCCATGCCCTGGATGAACATCTCCCGGTATTCCCCCAGCCGTCCATTGGCGCGGAAGGTGGCCATGGAGCGACGCAGGCCGTCGGCGTCGTCGTCGGAAAATTTGGCCGCTTCGATCGCCAGGCGCATGGCCTGTTCCTGGAACAGCGGCACGCCGAAGGTCTTGCCGAGCACCTTGGCGAGCTCGTCCCTTGGCCCGTGTTCCGGCGAAGGCGCAGGGAATTCCACGGGCTCCGTTCCTTCCCGCCGCCGCAGGTAGGGATGCACCATGTCGCCCTGGATCGGGCCCGGACGGACGATCGCCACCTCGATGACCAGGTCGTAGAACTTCTCGGGCTTCAGCCGCGGCAGCATCGACATCTGCGCCCGGCTCTCCACCTGGAAGACGCCCACGGAGTCGGCCTTGCAGAGCATGTCGTAGACCTCCGGGTCCTCCTGCGGGATGTGAGTGATGTCGGTGATGCGGCGTCCGTCCGGCAGCGGCGGCAGCATGTCGAAGCTGCGTTTCAAGGCCGTCAGCATGCCCAGCGCCAGCACGTCGACCTTCATCAGGCCCAGGGCGTCGATGTCGTCCTTGTCCCACTCGATGAAGGTGCGGTCCTTCATGGCCGCGTTGCCGATCGGCACGGTCTCGTCGAGCCGACGCTTGGTCAGCACATAGCCGCCGACGTGTTGCGACAGGTGCCGCGGGAAACCGAGGAGCTGTTCGGCCAGCGTGACGGCCCGGCGGACTTCCGGGTTCGCCGGATCGAGGCCCGCTTGGCGGATGTGTTCGTCCGGGACGTTGTCACCCCAACTCCCCCAGACCGTATTGGCGAGGGCGGCTGTAATGTCCTCGGTCAGGCCCAGCGCCTTGCCGACCTGGCGGATCGCCATGCGCGGCCGGTAGTGGATGACGGTGGCCACGATCGCCGCCCGGTCACGGCTGTAGCGTTCGTAGACGTACTGCATCACCTCCTCGCGCCGCTCATGCTCGAAGTCGACATCGATATCCGGCGGTTCGCCCCGTTCCTCGGAGATGAAGCGCGAGAACAGGAGGTCCTGGTCATCCTTCGTCGGATCGACCGCTGTGACTTCCAGGCAGTAGCAGACGCAGGAATTGGCCGCCGAGCCGCGGCCCTGGCAGAGAATATCCTGTTCGCGCGCCCAGCGGACGATGTCGTGGACGGTCAGGAAATAGTTGGCGAACCCGAGCTTCTCGATGAGGTCGAGTTCCCGTTTGAGGGTCCGCCGCTCCCGCTGCCGCAGGCCTTTTTCGAACCGGTGCTGTGCGCCGCGCCAGGTCAGCCGACGCAGATGGTGAATGGCCGTGTCGCCCGGGGGCACCGGTTCGTCGGGGTATTCGTAGCGCAGTTGACCCAGGTCGAACTCGATCCGCTCGGCGATCTCGACGCTGCGCTCGACGGCGCCGGGAAAGCGGGCGAACAGGCGGGCCATCTCGGCCGGCGACTTCAGATGGCGCTCGGCGTTGGCCTCGAGCCTTAGGCCCGCGTTCTGGATCGTGCAGCCCTCGCGGATGCAGGTCAGCACGTCCTGCAACGCCCGGCGTTCGGGGCCGTGGTAGAGCACGTCGCCCACCGCCACCATGGGCGCGCCTGAAGCCTGGGCGAGCTGTGCGAGGTGCGAAAGGCGCTTGAGGTCCCGGGCGCCGTAACGCCGCGCCGCGGCCAGCCAGACGGCGCCGGTGAGTTCGCCGGCGATGCGCCTGAGGTCGCGCTCGAACGCCTCGTCCAGCCGCTCCGGCGGGACGACCAGGACAAGCTGGCCCGCGGCGTGATCCAGGAAATCCGACCAATGCAGGTGGCAGTCGGCCTTCTTCGCCCGCCGCTGGCCGACGGTCAGCAGGCGGGTCAGCCGGCCGTAGGCTTCGCGGTCCGAAGGATAGACCAGCAGGCTCGGCGTCCCGTCGGCGAAGTCCAGGCGGCAGCCGGTGAGGTCGCGGATTTTCGAGCCGGTCTTCTGCAGGTCCTTCTTCGCCGACCAGGCGCGCACCACGCCGGCCAGGGAGTTGCGGTCGCAAATCCCGATCGCCTCCATGCCCAGCGCATCGGCGCCCACCACCAGCTCATGCGGATGCGACGCCCCGCGCAGGAACGAGAAGTTGGTCGCGGCCTGGAGCTCGGCGTAGCGGGTCATCCGAACAATCCGTGCAGCCACCATTTCGGCGGGGTCTCGGGATCGGCGTAGAGGCCGGCGCGGAACAGCCAGAAGCGGGCGCCCTCGGCGTCCTCCACGCGGTAGTAGTCGCGCACGCGGCCGGCCTCGACGTCCTCGATCGCGGCCTTCCACCATTCCTCACCAATCCGCTCGGGCCCCTCGGCGCGGCGCACGCGGTGCAGCTGGCCGCGCCAGCGGAACTGGGTCGGCGGATCGTCCGGGGTAAGCGCCATCACCGCCTCCAGCGCCTCGGGGCGACGGAAGAGGCGGGTTGGGCGTGGGGTCTCCTTGTCCCACGGCCGGGTGTCCGGCGGTGCGGCGAGCGGCCGGGCGCGACCCACCGCCAGCTCCGGGACGTGGCTCTCCACCGGCACGGCGCGCCAGACGCGCTCTTCGCCCAGGCGGTTGGCGAGCCGGTCGACGAGCGGCGCCAGGCCCTCCTCGACGGTGGCCTCGCGGGCATTGTCCAGCCGCGCCTGGCGACCGGAGATCGGCTCCACGGCGTGGGCCGCCAGCGTCACCACCTCGATCCCGAACCCCGGGTCGACGGTCTCTAGCTTGGGGCCGAACAGCTTGGCGATGCGGCGGGCGTCGCGGCCGGGCAGGGAGAGGCCGATCTCGAGCGGCAGGGCCTTGCCGTCCAGCCGGTGAAAGCAGACCTCGAAGCGCCGCGCGCCCTGGCCCTCGGCCTCCAGCCGGGCGCAAAGCTTGGCGGCGACGTCGAAGGTGACGCGGGCCATGTCTTCCGGCGCGCTGATCGGCTCGGCGAAGGCCAGCCTGGCGAACCACGGCGTCGGCGGGCGGCGGAAGGTCAGCGCCTCCTTTTCGCGGCCCAGCGCCTGGTCGAGGCGGGTCAGCGCGGCGCGACCGAACCGGCGGGCGAAGGGGGCGCGCGGGATCGCCATCAGCTGGCCGACCTGGCGCAGGCCCAGCCGCTCGATCTGCGCCCAGGTCTCGGTGGAAAGCCGCATCGCCGCCGGCGGCAGGGGGGCCAGAAGGGCGGCCTGCTCGCCGGGCGGGGCGATGGTCCCGTCCTCGCCGAAGTGGGCCAGCGCCCAGGCCGCGCCGGGGGTGTCGGCGATGGCGCAGCGGAACGGCAGGCCGTTGGCGATCAGCCGGCTGCGGAAATCCGCCAGCATCTGCGCCTCCCCGCCCCACAGGTGGTCAACGCCGGTGACCTCCAGGAAGAGGCCGTCCGGCGCGTCGGCCGCCACCGCCGGCGAGAAGCGCACGCACCAGTCGATGAGCGCAGTGAGCGCCGCGGCGTCCGCTTCCGGCTCGGCCTCGGCGGTCGTCAGCTCCGGGACCAGGGCCAGGGCGTCGGTGGCCTTCTGGCCGGGGTGGAGTCCGAGTCTTGCCGCGGCCGCGTCGACAGCGGCCAGGCGACGCACGGCCCGCACCGTCTCCAGCAGGGCGAAGGGACTAGCCGGCGCGTCGGAAGGGCAGCGCCGGCGCCAGTTGGCGATCGTCCAGCTCGGCGACCAGGCGCAGAGGATGCGCGACATCCGTCTTCTCCCAAGAATAGGCTCCAGGTTCGTAGGCTCTTGGGGCCTCCATGAGCCACGCCCCCGTCCGCCCGCCGCGGCAGCGTTCCAGTTCGACGCGAAAGCGGGGCGCGCCCAGGCCGAACTCGCCGGCCGGCGGCTCGGAGGGGGCCGAGGCGATCCGCCAGCGGGTGGCCGCCGCCGATCCGGTGGCCTCGCGCCGGGCCTGGCCGCCATAGGGCCGGCGCAGGATCAGGAAGCCGGTGGCGGCGCGTTTCTCGCAGGCGAGCTGCAGCCGGCGCCCGGCGGTCAGGTCCGCGGCCTCGACCTCGCCGACCACGGCGGCGACGCCCACCGTCGACAGCGCATCCTCCATCACCGACAGCGCCTCGGCCTCGTCGCGGGCGCAGACCTGGATCAGCCGCTCCGGCGGGAACCCCAGGCCCAAGAGCCCCGGCGCGCAGAGGTCGTCGCGCCGCAGCACCCAGACCACCTCGCCGCGCCTGGCCAGGGGTGCGGCCAGGAGCGCGGTGAAGGCCGCCGGCGCAGCGGCCGTCTCCACCTCCATGCCTGTCCCGCCGATCTCGTGCCAGCGGCCGAGCGGCAGGCCGCCGCCTGGCAGGCAGGTGTCGATCCGAGCGTTCCCGAACGGCAGGGATTCAGAGTCCGGCCGCCCGCCCGCCTCGATGGCGGCGATCTTCGCCCGCATGGCGGCGAGACGCCCTGCGCGAAAATCGGACATGACTTCCCGGACTCCTTTCGTTCCACTTTTGTTCTAGACCTGTGGAAATGGGAGTCAAGTTCCCGCGGTCCCGCTTTGCGGGAGTCACCCAGATACGACGGCGGCCCCGGGGGCGGCGACGTATCGCCGATGAGCCTCGGCAAAGGCGTCTCGGTCCTCGGGTTTCTGGAGCACGCCCGCAGAGCAGGTGTCACAAGGGCGGCGCTTTTCCTGACCGCCAACCAGTTCACGGCGCCAGGCGGCGGCAGGCGCGCTCGTGAATGCCTGGAAGATCGAATCGTAGTCCCGAAGGTTCCCGTAAATATACAGCTTGTGCTCCGGACGGTCGCTGCGGATATGGCAGCATGGGGCGATCAGGCCGTTGAAGCCGATGACGAAGTGGGCGAAGGGAAAGAAGCAGGAAGCCGTTCTCTTTGCGGCGGTCGTGATGTCGTCGATCAGGCCGCCTCTGTCGGTGCCGTGCTTGTAGAAATTGATCCCGCGAACCTCGATTTCCATCACGCGATGCGCGGCCTGCGCGATGATGAATTCTCCCGATTGGATACGGACGACCTTCGCCGGGATCCCCATCCTTACGGAGATCTCATTGATACGATTCACCACGTATAAATCGGTATATTCATCACCTCGTTTCAGGTGAATCGAAATATGAAGATAATTGAGGCCGGCGTCAGCAAGTTCGTCAATGAAGCCCGGATCGAGATAGTCTCCGTTGGAGTATATCATAATCCGGCATTTTGGCAGGCGGGCCCGTGCCTCCCTGATATAGCCCAGAATGGCCCGATCAGCCAGCGGCTCATTGTAATAATTGAGGACTAGATTCTTGTCGTAACCTATCTCTTCAAGATTTCCGATAATCGTCTTCCAGATATCGCCCGGCATGTGCTGGTTTTCACCAAGGCGATCGCCGACGACATTCGGGCAATAGGAACAGCGTCTATTGCAATACGAATGGGTCTCCATCTCGACCCGGGTGACAGTCTTCGCAAAAATCTCCCGGGCAGTCTCCCGGTCTGTGATTTCTGCGTACATCTCCGGTCCGATATACATGCAGAGACTCAACTACCCGTGTTAGCCGGCCGCCGATGCAACCGGACCCATCGCTAGCACGCGCGCCCTCCCGAAACCAAGGTTGGTCGCAGGCCGGGGTACGCGACAAATTCCGCCCATTGTCGGCGTAGGAAGCCGGTTCCTTGACCCAACTACGTTCAGGCCGGATGGTCTGCGCAAACGACGAGGGGGAGCACGGCCATGATCCGGATCACGACAATTCTCGCGGCCGCGGCGCTGCTGGCCGCAGGCGCGGTCCAGGCCCAGCCGGCCCGGCCGGTCACCGTGAAGATCGATTCCGGCCCGGTCGTGGGCGTCGCCGGCGACAAGGCCAACGTCTTCAAGAACATCCCCTTCGCCGCCCCGCCGGTGGGCGAGCTGCGCTGGGCGCCGCCTCAGCCCGCGAAGCCCTGGACGACGCCGAGACCGGCGGCGGAGGCCGGGCCCTCGTGCCCGCAACCGATGAACGCCGACGGGACGCCCAACACCGGCGGCGCCAACGGTCCCACCTCGGAAGACTGCCTGCAGCTCAACGTCTACGCCCCCAAGAACTCCGACATGCCGCACGCCCCCAAAAACGCAAAAGGGGGCGCGCCGGTGATGGTCTGGATCCACGGCGGCAGCAATCGCACCGGCGCGGGCTGGATTTACGGCGGTGAGAACTTCGCCCGCGACGGCGTGGTGGCGGTGACCATCAACTACCGGCTTGGCGCCCTGGGCTATTTCGCTCATCCGGCTTTGACCAAGGCGGCCAAGTCGGGCGAGGTCATCGGCAACTATGGCCAGATGGATCAGATCGCGGCGCTGAAGTGGGTCCAGCGCAACATCGCGGCCTTCGGCGGCGATCCGAAGAACGTCACCGTCTTCGGCGAGAGCGCCGGCGGCATGGACATCCTGGCGCTGCTGGCCACGCCGGCGGCCGACGGACTCTATAAGAACGCCATCGTGGAATCCGGAGGCGGCTGGTTCCCGCCGACGACCCTGGCGGCCAAGGAGGCCGGCGACGTCGCGCTCCTCGCCAAGGCCGGGATCACCGCGACCACCCCTGCAGAGTTGCGCGCGATCCCGGTTGAGAAACTGGTCCCGCTCAACGGCAACTATGGGCCGTTCATCGACGGCAAGCTGATGACCGAGACAGCCTCCCAGGCGATGGCCAATGGTCATCTCGCCGACGTGCCGCTGATCATCGGCTCCAACTCCGGAGAGGACTCGCTGATGGGCCCCGGCCCCTTGTCGCCGCAGGTCCTGGCGATGATCCCCGCCGCCGCACGCGCGGTCTACAAGGAGGAGGCGGCGGCCGGCGACGAGGTCCTGGCCCGCGCCATCTTCACTGACCGGATCATGGGCGGCTCGGCCCGCTGGGTGGCCGCCGGGGCGTCATCTGGCAAGCCCGCCTGGCTTTACTACTTCTCCTACGTGGGCTCGCGCTTCCCGGCCTCGAAGACCCGCGCCAGCCACGCCGACGAGATCCAGTACGTCTGGGAATATTGGGGCCGCCGCACGCCGATGAGCATGGTCAGCGCCAAGGACCACGAGGTGGCGAGCCTGATGCACGCCTGCTGGGTCGCCTTCGCCAAGACCGGCGTCCCGAGATGCGGGGGTCAGGCCTGGCCCGCCTACACCCCGGCCAAGGATCAGCTGATGGAGTTCGGGGCATCGAGCGGCGTGCGGACCAATTTCCGCAAGACGCAGCTCGACGCGCAACAGGCGGTCACCCTGCCGACCCTGGCGCTCGGGAAGTAGCCGCAGATCGGCGCTCCATCTCCTTCGCTTGGGGATTCCGAACTGACTCCGCGCAGCCGCGTTTGCTGAGTCTGTTCAAGGGGATCGCTCGGCCATGGCAACCCGTCCGACGTGGCAAGGCTACCTGCGGCTCAGCCTGGTGAGTTGTCCGGTGGCGCTCTACACGGCCACCTCGCGCACCGGCGAGGTGCACTTCAACATGCTGTCGAAGGAGACCCATAACCGCATCAAGATGATCCCCACCGACCCGGAGACCGGGCCGTTCGAGCGCTCAGAGATCGTAAAGGGCTACGAGATAGAGAAGGGCCATTACGTCGTCATCACCGACGAGGAGATCAAGAACGTCCGGCTGGAAACCACGCGGACGCTGGACATCGAGCGGTTCGTCGACGAGGCCGACATCGACCGGCTCTACTGGAACGACCCCTACTTCCTGGCCCCCGACGGGGACATGGCGGTGGAAGCCTTCGCGGTGATCCGCGAGGCGATGAAGAAGGCCGGCAAGGTGGCGCTGGGCCGCCTGGTCATGCACCAGCGCGAGCGGCTGATGGCGCTGGAGCCGCGCGACAAGGGCATCCTCGCCTACACCCTGCGCAACCGGCGCGAGGTCCGCCAGGCCGAGGAGATCTTCGCCCATATCAAGGACGTCAAGCCGCCGCCGCAGATGGTCGAGATCGCCACCAAGATCATCGACCAACTGGAGGGCCCGTTCGACCCCAGCCTGTTCAACGACCGCTACGAGGACGCGCTCCGCGACCTGATCAAGGAAAAGGAGAAGGGCCACACCATCAAGGCGCCCGAGGAGCCCAAGGAGGCGGAGGTCATCGACCTCATGGAGGCGCTCAAGCGCAGCCTCGGCCAATCCGGCGGCGATCGGCGCAAGGCGCCCTCGCGAGCCGGCCCGGCCAAGAAACCCGCCGCCAGGCGCGCGGCGGCCAAGAAGCGGGCCTAGGCTTGTCGCCGCCCGCTGGCTAGGCTCCGCCGCCTGCGGGCGGAGGAACGGCATGGCGGCCTATGTGGTCAACGAGATCTGGGTGGACGACGCCGAGACGTTCCAGACCTATGTCGTCCAGGTTCCGCCGACCCTGCCGCCGTTCGGCGGGCGTTACCTGGTGCGCAGCGGCGCCAGCGAAGCGATCGAGGGCGAGCCGCCCGGCCGCCTGGTGATCCTGGAATTCCCCGACCGGGCCGCGGCGCTGGCGTGGCGGGCGTCGCCCGCCTACCAGGCCATCCTGCCGATCCGCGACGCCAGCTCGCGGTCGCGGGTCTATGTGGCGGACGGCTACGCGCCCGCCTAGGCGCCCGCCGCGTCGTGTGCCCCCTACTTCGGGGCGCTCGGCGAAGCGCCGGCCCCGGCCTTCACAGCCTCTTCCTGCCAGTCGAGCTGGGCCTTGAGGTGGTGCTCGTGGGCCACCGGGCCGTCGGCGCCGAACTCCATGGAGGCCTCCGTCGCGGGCGTGAACCTCGGCCAGGCGGGGCCGCCGGCGCTGTCCGGGGCGCCGCTTTTGATGAAGGCCGCCCAGTAGGCGTTGACCGCTTTGGCGAGCGGCAGGTCATCGGCTGCGAACTTCTGCTTCGGCCCTGCGAAGGCGTACTTGATCTCGGCGGTGTGGCCCGCGCCCAGCGACGTGCCGCGCTGAGCCGGGGTCACATAGGAGAAGTAGTAGAGGTAGACCGGCGCTCCGGCCTTGGCCTGCGCCCGCGAGATGGCGCGGTCGGGCTCGGTGACGTACTGGCGCGTCGCCATGTCGTTGACGATCTGCAGCTTGTTGCCCACGCCCGTCGGGTCGAAGGCGGCCATGGCGGCGTCTTTGCGGGCGGCGGGGATGGCGTCCAGCGCTGCGGCCTGCGGCCGGAACAGGCTCGCTTCGTTGGAGTTGCCGCCGATCAACAGCGGGACCTTGGCCTGCTTGCCGGCCGCGAACCCCTGGGCGATGCCGCCCTGCACATAGCGCCCATCCAGGATCGGGCCGGCGCGGGAGGTGAAGGGGCCTGAGTAGGGCATGGCCGACAGCGAGGCCTTGCGCAGCGCCGCGGCCGCCGCGGCGTCCTCGCCGGTGACGCCCACGAGAGCCGCGGCCTTCACGCCGGCGGCCTCGGCCCCCTTCAGCGGCGTGGGCTCGAGCCGGCCGAAGCTGGATTCGCCGATCGCCTTCTGGAACAGGCCGCGCGCATCGGGCGCCAGCATCAGCTCCAGCACCGAAATGCCGCCGGCGCTTTCGCCGGCGATGGTGACGTTCCTGGGGTCGCCGCCGAAGGAGGCGGCATTGGCCTGCACCCACTTCAGCGCCGCGATCTGGTCCATCAGGCCGTAGTTGCCGCAGGGGCCCTCCTTGCAGAGCGCCGGATGGGCGAACCAGCCGGCGCGGCCCAGGCGGTAGCTGACCGAGACGGTGATCACCCCGTCCTTGGCGAACTGGATGCCGTCGGTCTCGGCCCCGAAGGCGCCGGTGGCGGCGCCGATGGTGAAGCCGCCGCCGTGGATCCAGACCAGCACCGGGAGCTTCGCCCCCGGCTTTGCGCCGACAGGGCGCGTGACGTTGGCGAACAGGCAGTCCTCGACCAGCGAGCCGTCGCGGTTGGGCTGGCAGGTGGCGCCGGGCTTGGAGGCGTCGCGCTCGCCGCTCCAGCCGGCAGGAGCTGCAGGCGGCCGCCAGCGCAGGTCGCCCACCGGCGGGGCGGCGTAGGGGATGCCGAGGAACATCTCGACGCCCTCGACCGCTGCGCCGCGCACCGCGCCCTGCTTGATCTTCACCACCGGCCCGCCAGCCTGGGCCGCCATCGGGGCGGCGGCTTGGGCGAAGCTGGCGACCGGCGCCGCGGCGAAGGTCAGCGCCAGGACAGCCGCGGTGAGCGAGCGACGAACGATCATCAGTGTTTCCCCCAAAGGATTTTCGCCGGTCTCTAAGGGGTGGCTGTTGCGCGATTGTGTCTCGAAAGACCGGTATGGGTGCGCGCGGCCAGATGCACAGACGCCGATGGACCAGGCGGCTACTTCAGCTTCCTGATCGCCGGCCCGAGCGGCTGCTCGGCGTCGCAGTAGTCGGCCCAGGCCTTGGTTTTCTTCAGCAGGGCCGGGGCGGTGCGGATGGTGAAGGCCTTGGGATCGAGGCCCGGGCTCACCTGGCTCCAGGTGAGCGGGAAGGAAACCGGCGCCTCCGGCCGCGCGCGCGGCGACAGCGGGGCCACCGCCGTCGCCATGCGGTCGTTGCGCAGATAGTCGAGGAAGATCCGGCCCACCCGCTTGGCCTTGGCCATGTTGACCACGTAGCGGTCGGGCTGGTCGCGGGCGATGGCCAGGCAGACGTCCTGGGCGAACTGCTTGGCGGTCGGCCAATCCACCTTGCCCCCTCCCTGCTTCTTTGGCCCGTCCTTCAGCGGCGTGACCACGTGCAGCCCCTTGCCGCCGGTGGTCTTGCAGAAGGCGACGAGGCCCAGCGCCTCCAGCCGTTCCTTCACCGCCAGCGCGCCCTCGATTACCCGGTCGAAGGGGATGGCCTCGTCGGGGTCGAGGTCGAACACCAGGCGGCCGGGGACCTCCGGCTGGAAGGGTTGGCAGTTCCAGGGGTGGTATTCGGTCGCCCCCTGCTGGGCCAGCGCCGCCAGCGCCTCGATGCGGTCGATCTGCAGGTAGGGTTTGTGATCGCCGAACACCTTGACCTCGGAGATCAGCGCCGAGGAGCCCTTGCCGACGTGGCGCTGGAAGAACTTCTGGTCGCCGTTGATGCCGTCCGGCGTTCGGATGATGGAGCAGGGGCGGCCCTTGATGTGGACCATCATCCAGGGGCCGACCTCCTCCAGATAGCGGGCGAGGTCCAGCTTGGTGACCGGCGCTCCGTCGCCGCCGTCCGGCCACAGCGCCTTGTCGGGATTGGAGAGGGTGACGCCCATGACGATCGGTGGTCCCGCCTTTTTCGCCGGCGCAGGTTTGGCCTTCGGGGCCGGTTCCGCAAGCTCGACGTCCTCGATTGGAGCCGGCGTCTCGGCCTGCACTTCGTCCGCGGGCTTGTCCTCGCGCAGCGCCTTGAACGCGCCCTGGCGGACCATCCCCGAGGCGGTGAAGCCCGCGAACTCGATCTCGGCGACCAGGTCCGGCTTCGCCCAGTGGACGTCGGCCTCCTTGCGCGGCGCGCCCGGACCGACGAAGGGGTTCTTGTCGGATTCGAGCTTGGCGAGGCGCGGCAGCACGCGGGCCACCGTGTCGCGCCCGAAGCCCGTGCCGACCCGGCCGACATAGACCAGCTTGTCGCCCTTGTGGACGCCGACCAGCAGCGAGCGGAGCTGGCCTGCCTCGCCGGTCCAGCCGCCGATCACCACCTCGTGGCCGGCGCGGCATTTGGCTTTCAGCCAGCTCTCGCTGCGGCCGGAGCGGTAGGGGGCGTCGAGCCGCTTCGACACGATCCCCTCCAGCGACATGCGGCAGGCCGACTGCAGCACCGCGTCGCCGGCGATCTCGAAATGGTCGACGTAGCGGATGCGCCCCCCTTTTTTGGATGGGGCGGCCTTCGGCGCGGCGTCGAGCAGGGCCTTCAGACGGGCCTTGCGCTCGCGGAGCGGCAGGTTCCTCAGGTCCGAGCCGTCGGCGAACAGCAGGTCGAAGGCGAAGAAGATCAGGTCGCCGGTCCTGCCGTCCGACAGCGCCGCCTGCAGCGCCGCGAAGTCCGGCGCCCCGTTGGCGTCCAGCGCACAGGCCTCGCCGTCGATCAGGCAGTCCGGCAAGCTTTCGGCCTCTTGGGAGATTTGATTGAACTTGGCCGTCCAGTCGAGGCCGGCGCGGGTCTTCAGCGTCGCGTGGCCGTTTTCGACGCGCAGTTGCAGGCGGTAGCCGTCGAACTTGATCTCATGGCCCCAGCCGGACCCCTGCGGCGGGCGGTCAACCGACTTGGCGAGCTGCGGCGGCACGAACCCCGGCAGGGCGGCGGCCTTCAGCCTGGGCGCGGGCGCCGTGCGCAGGGGCGCGGCGGCGGGCTTGTCGTCCTTCTCCGGGCGGTTCGACTGCCAGACGCGCTTGGCGGCGGCGCGCGCCTTGCCGGTCATGAAGCGGGTGGGCCCCTTGCCCCTGCCGGCGGCGATCTCCTCCATAGTGCGGCCCGAGGCCACCGAGGTCGTCGCCTCCTCGACCAGCGCCATTCCGTCGCCCTCCACGGCGTAGCCGTCGTGGTGCTTGATCAAGAGCCAGTTGTTCCGCTTCTCGCGCTCGCGGGGCTTCATGCGCACCAGCACGAAGCCGCCCTTCAGCCGCTCGCCGTCCAGGATGATCTTCAGGTCGCCCTTGCGCAGGCCCTCGTGCGGGTCGGTTCCTGGTTCCGGCTCCCAATAGCCCCGGTCCCAGAGCATCACCGTGCCGCCGCCGTACTGGCCCTTGGGGATCGTGCCTTCGAAGTCGCCGTAGTCGAGCGGATGGTCCTCGACCTCCACGGCCAGCCTGCGGTCGTGCGGGTCCATCGACGGACCCTTGGTCACCGCCCAGGACTTGAAGGTCCCGTCGAGCTCCAGGCGGAAATCGTAGTGCAGGCGGGTGGCGTCGTGCTTCTGGACCACGAAACGCAGGCGCTTGGACGGCCGGACCTTCTCCTTGCCGCTGGGCTCCTCAGTCTTCGAGAAGTCGCGCATCGACTGGTAGCGGGCGAGCTTCTCGTCGGCGCTGGCGGTCTTGGCCATGCGGGCTCCCTCAGCTGGCCAGCGCGGTCCGCTGTTCCGTGACGCCGGCCAGGGCGCTGACGAAGGCGTCGCGCCAGGCGGTGACGTCCTCGCGCTGGACGTTGTCGAAGAGAGCGCGCCAACGGCGGATTCGCTCCGGCTTCTCCATGGCGAGCGCCCGCTTCAAGGCGTCGGCGATATCCTCCGGGCTGTTGGGGTTGACCAGCAGCGCCTCCTCCAGCTGCCGCGCGGCGCCGGCGAAGCGTGACAGGATCAGCACGCCCGGATCTTCCGGGTTCTGTGCGGCGACGAACTCCTTGGCGACCAGGTTCATGCCGTCGCGCAGCGGGGTCACCAGGCCGACGCGGGCCGCGCCGTAGATGCCGGCCAGTTCGTCGCGGCGGTAGTTCTTGTTCACATAGCGGAACGGGTTCCAGTCCACGTCCGCGAAGTCGCCGTTGATGCGGCCCGACAGCGCGTCCAGCCGTCCGCGGATCTCCTGGTAGGCCTCGACGCTCTCGCGGCTCACCGGAGCGATCTGCAGCATCAGCACCTCGCGGCGCATGTCCGGGTTGTCGGCGAGGAACCGTTCGAAGCCCATGAACCGCTCTTCGAGGCCCTTGGAGTAGTCGAGGCGGTCGACGCCCACCACCAGGTAGCGGAAGACGGTGGCGGCGGTCATCAGGTCGCGCATCCGCCTGGCCTTGGCGCTCTTCAGCATGCGGGCGAAGTCCGGCGCGTCGATGCCGATCGGGAAGGCGCCGACCTTCACGGTGCGGCCGAAGGCCTTCAGCCGGCCGGGGTCGGGCTGCGCGCCGCCCACCTCGTTCAGCACATATTCCTCGAAGGCCTGCAGGTACTCGACGGTCTGGAAGCCGACCAGGTCGTAGTCGAACATCGCCTGCGCCAGCAGCGCGTGGCCGGGCAGGGTGGTGAACACCTGGCGAGCGGGCCAGGGCACGTGCAGGAAGAAGCCGATGCGGTTCTTGACGCCCAACGCCCGCAGCTCCCGGCCGAGCGGGATCAGGTGATAGTCATGCACCCAGATCAGGTCGTCCGGCTCGATCAGGGGCGCGAGCGTCTCGGCGAACCGCCGGTTCACGCGGCTGTAGCCCTCGCCATAGGCCCGATCGTAGGCGGCAAGGTCCGTGCGGTAGTGGAACAGCGGCCACAGGGTCTTGTTGGCGTAGCCGTTGTAATATTCGTCGAGATCGGCCTCCTCGAGGTCCACCACGGCCGCCGTCACCCCGTCGAGCGTGTGGATATTGAGCGCACCGGTGAACTCCGGCGTCGTCTTGCCGCTCCAGCCGAACCACAGGCCGGAATATTCCCGCAGCGCTGCGGCCAGCGCCATGGCGAGGCCGCCGACGGTCTCCTCGCCGGAGGCGTTCGGCGGGTTCACGCGGTTGGAGACGATGATGAGGCGGCTCACGATGACGCCTCCAACCAGACCAGCGCCGCCTCCACGCCGATCAGTCCGCAGCGCGCAGCCGTGGGCCTCGGGGCGCCGACGCGGACGCCCGCGCCATCCAGCGCCTGCGCGGCCGCGAAGCCGTCCTCGTCGGTGGCGTCGTCGCCGACAAACACCGGCATGGCGCCGGCGAACGGCGGGCCCGCCATGAAGGTCCGCACGCTGTCGCCCTTGCTGGCGCCCGGCGCGCGCAGCTCCTCGACCATGTCGCCTTCTTGCAGGACCAGGCCCGTCTCGGCGGCGAGCCGGCGGGCGCAGGCCCGGGCGGCCTCGGCCTGGCCGCTGGCCAGCCGGAAGTGCAGGGCGACCGAAAGGCCGCCCTTCTGCTCGACGATCAGGCCTGTGTCGCGGGCGGCGAAGGCGCGGAAGCCCTCGGCGGCCTTGGCGAGGTTGGGATGCGGCGGGGTCTCGCGCACCACTCCGTCAGGGCCGCGCAGGACCAGGCCGTGGACCGCCGCCACGGGGGTCACGCAGCCTTCCAGGATGCGGTCGACGTCGGCCAGGGTGCGCCCGCTCACCACCGCCAGGCGGCCGTCCAGCTTCTGGACCAGGCGCTCCAGCAGGCTGGTGCGGCGGGGGTCCGGGCGGACGTCCTGCGGCCGCGCGGCGATGGGCGCCAGCGTGCCGTCGAGGTCGAGCAACAGCGCGGTCTCGCTCAGCCGGAGCGGCTTGGGCGCAGGCAGTCCGACAGTGAGGTCATGAATGGACATGGCTCGGCTCGCCCCCAGGCCTATTTCCCAACGCGCAAGCGGCGCCTTCGATCCCGGCGCGGCGGCGCCATTCATCATCGTGAACGCGTCCCGCCCTTGACGTCGCGTGCAGCAATCCGCGCTATGCGCCCGTTTCAACCAACCACGACTTGAGGTGACACTCGATGGCCGAATCGCCGCTGGCCGACGCAATGGTTCTGTTCGGCGCGACCGGCGACTTGTCGCGGCGCATGCTGTTGCCGTCGCTCTACTTCCTCGACGCCGACGGCCTCCTGCCGCTGGGCTTCAAGATCCTGGCCACCGCCCGCGCCCAGCTGAGCCGCGAAGAGTTCGTGGAGCAGGCGCGCAAGGTGCTCGACGCCCGGGCCGAGGAGATCGACGACGGGGTCTGGGCACGGTTCTGCAGCCGGCTGGACTACGTCGCCTGTGACGCTACGACGACCGAGGGCGTCGCGGCGCTGGGGCCTCACCTCGAAGGCTACGGGCGGCCGATATTCTTCCTGGCGATCTCGCCAAGCCTCTACGGCCGGGTCTGCGCGGCGCTCGCCGCGTCCGGCCTCGCCACCGGCGAAAGCCGCATCGTGCTGGAGAAGCCGATCGGCCGGGACCTGGAGAGCTCGCGCGAGGTCAACGAGGCGGTGGGGGCGGTGTTCAACGAGGACCGGATCTTCCGCATCGACCACTACCTGGGCAAGGAAACCGTCCAGAACCTGATCGCGCTCCGCTTCGCCAACACCCTCTTCGAGCCGCTCTGGAACAACCTCACCATCGACCACGTGCAGATCACAGTGGCGGAGACCGAGGGGGTGGGCGATCGCTGGCCCTATTACGACGAGTACGGCGCGCTGCGCGACATGCTGCAGAACCACATGCTGCAGCTGCTCTGCTTCGTGGCCATGGAGCCGCCGGCCGACATGGACCCGCGCTCGGTGCGCAACGAGAAGGTCAAGGTGCTCAGATCGCTCCGCCGCTTCACCCGCGCCGACGCCCAGAGCGCCTCGGTCCGCGGCCAGTACACCAAGGGCGTCGTCGGCGGGAAAGAGGTCGCGGGCTACGAGACCGAGCGCGGCCAGCCCACCGGCACCGAGACCTTCGTGGCGCTGCGCGTCGACATCGACAACTGGCGCTGGGCCGGCGTGCCGTTCTTCCTGCGCACTGGCAAGCGCCTGCCCGAGCGGCGCACCCAGGTGGTCATCCAGTTCAAGCCGGTGCCGCATTCGATCTTCGGCGACGCGGCCAAGGACGATCTGGTCGCCAACCGCCTGGTCATCGACCTGCAGCCGGACGAGGACATCGAACTGCTGTTGATGAACAAGGCGCCGGGCATCAACCACGGCGGCATGCGGCTGCAGTCCCTGCCGCTCTCGCTCTCCCTGCTGCGCGCCTACGAGGGCCCCGGCTCACGGCGGCGGATCGCCTACGAGCGGCTGTTGCTGGACGTGATCCACGGCAACTCCACCCTGTTCGTGCGCCGCGACGAGGTCGAGGAGGCCTGGCGCTGGGTCGACGGGGTCGCCGACGCCTGGGCCGAAGCCGGCATGGCCCCCAAGCCCTACGCCGCCGGCAGCTGGGGCCCGGCCGGCGCCTTCGCGCTCATCGAGCGGTCGGAACGGGCGTGGTTGGATTGAGCGCCCAAGTTCCTCCCCCGCGACGCGGGGGAGGTGTCAGCGAAGCTGACGGAGGGGGCGCGCGGGCGACCGGGCTCTGAGTCGTTCGAAGCGAGGAGTCCGCGCGCCCCCTCCGTCTCGCCGCGTATCCGCGCCGATCCACCTCCCCCGCAAAGCGTGGGAGGAACTTCCTCACCGCACGCTCGACCACGGCCGCGACAGCAGGGTCGCGCAGTTGATCAGGCCGACCAGGGAGTAGGTCTGCGGGTAGTTGCCCCACAGCTCCTTGCCGTCGAAGGTGATGTCTTCGGAGAGCAGGCCGGCCTTGGTGCGGCGGCTCAGCATCTCCTCGAACATCTGCCGGGCCTCGTCCGTCCGGCCGGCGAGGTGCAGCGCCTCGATCAGCCAGAAGGTGCAGAAGTTGAAGGCGGTCTTCGGCTCGCCGAAGTCGTCCGGCAGGGCATAGCGCAGCATGAAGGAGCCGCGCCGCAGGCCCTTCTCCACCGCCTGCATGGTCGCCAGCATCCGCGGATGGTCCGGCGAGCAGAACCGCACGTCGACCAGTTGCAGCAAGGACGCATCCAGCTGGTCGCCGCCGAAGGTCGAGGCGTAGCGGCCGAGCTCCCGGTTCCAGGCCTCCGCCTCGATGGTCGAGCGGATCCGGGCGGCGCGGTCGTTCCAGTGGTCGGCGCGCTCGCGCAGGCCGAGCTTCTGGGCGGCGTTGCCCAGCCGGTCGCAGGCCGCCCAGCACATCACCGCCGAATAGGTGTGCACCGCCTCGCGGCCGCGGAATTCCCACAGGCTGGCGTCCGGCTTGTCGTGCAGCTCGAAGGCCCGGTCGCCGACCGGCTCCAGGGCCCGGAAGTCGTCGATGGTCGCGGGCCGGATCAGCCGTTCGTCGAAGAACGCCTGGACCGTGGAGAGCACGATCTGGCCGAACACGTCGTACTGCATGTGCTCGTGCGCCTGGTTGCCCACCCGCACCGGCCCCATACCGCGGTAGCCCGCAAGCGCCGGCGCGATCCGCTCGGTCAGCACCGGCTCCAGCCCCACGCCGTAGACCGGCTGCACACGGCCGTCCGCCCCCACCTGGTCGACCAGGTTGCGCAGGTAGGCCAGGTAGTTCTCCAGTATGTCCGCTGCGCCCAGCCGGTTCAGCGCCTGGACGACGTAATAGGCGTCACGCAGCCAGCAGTAGCGGTAGTCCCAGTTGCGGGCGGTCTCGCCGGGCTCGACGGGATGCTCGGGGATCGAGGTGGTCAGCGCCGCCACGATGGCGCCGGTGTCTTCGTGGGCGCAGAGCTTCAGCGTGATCGCTGAGCGGATTACGGCGGCCTGCCACTCCAGCGGCACCGACAGCGTGCGCACCCAGTGGCGCCAATAGTCGGTGGTTTCCCGCAGCATCCGCCGCGTCGTGGAGGTGATGTCGGCGTCGAAGCCCTCGTCGGGCCCCAGGAAGAGGGCGATGGGCTCCTCCAGCCGGAACACCCGTTCCTCCAGTATGTGGCTCACCGCCCCGTCGGTGGTCAGGCGCAGCGTCGTCTCGCCGCCCACATAGCGGATGTGGTTGGAGCCCATCGTCGTCTGGGCGTCGGCCGCGCCGTAGTCGACGGTGGGCCGCACCTTGATCCGGATGCGCGGCGTGCCGGCCAGCGGCCGGATCAGCCGGACGAACGCCAGCGGCCGGTAGAGCCGCCCGAACTGCCGGTAGCGGGGGCAGAAGTCGATGATCTCAAGCCGCGCGCCCGAGGCGTCGGTGATCTCGGTCGTCAGGATCGGGGTGTTGCGCAGGTAGCTCTGCTGGGTCTGGGCGCGCGCGATCACCTCGACGGCCCAGAGGCCCCGCGTGTCCTCGTCGTCGGGGTCGCGCCCGCTCAGCAGGGCGGAGAAGAACGGATCGCCGTCCACCCGGGGCGCGCAGGCCCAGACGTAGCGGCCCCCCTCATCGATGAGGGCGCTCGCCGCGCAGTTGCCGATCGGGAAGAGCTCGAGGCTTGGAGTCAACAGTACGGTTCCCGGATCTGCAGCCGCGTCATCGTCGCCCCCGCTCATTTCGGCTGACGCTGTGTCTAACGTGCCTTGATATGGTTGGCTCCGGAAGCCTAAGCCTCCCTGCATGATCCGAGCGCGCAGAGCCCGAATCGTCGCGACCCTCGGACCCGCCAGCAGCGAGGCCTCGAAGGTCCGTGAACTGGCCCTGGCCGGCGCCGACGTGTTCCGGGTCAATTTCAGCCACGGCGCCCACGCCGACCACGCCCGCGCCATCCAGGCGGTGCGCCAGGCCGAGGCGGCGGTCGGCCGGCCCATCGCCGTGCTCGCCGACCTGCAGGGGCCGAAGCTGCGGCTTGGCGAGTTCGCCGACGGCGTGGTGCGGCTGAAGTCCGGCCACCACCTGCGCCTCGACCTGAAGTCCACGCCCGGCGACGCCGCGCGGATCGGCGTGCCGCATCCGGAGGTGTTCGCCGCCCTGCGGACCGGCGCGCTCGTCCTGCTCGACGACGGCAAGGTGCGGCTGCGGGTGGTCAAGCACGGCCCGGACTATGCCGACACCGTGGTGGAGGCCGGCGAGCAGCTCTCCGACCACAAGGGGCTGAACCTGCCCGGCCTGGCGATCCCGATCCCGGCGCTCACCGACAAGGACCGCGCCGACCTCGCCTTTGCGCTCAACCAGGGCGTCGACTGGGTGGCGCTCTCCTTCGTGCAGCGCGGCTCCGACATGGCCGAGCTGCGCAGCCTGGTGCGGGGCCGCGCCAATGTGCTGGCCAAGATCGAGAAGCCCTCGGCGCTGGAGGCCCTGGACGAGATCCTCGACCTGTCCCAGGCGATCATGGTCGCCCGCGGCGACCTCGGCGTGGAGCTGGCGCCCGAAGAGGTGCCGGTGGTCCAGAAACAGCTGGTCCGCGCCGCGCGCCTGCGCGGCATCCCGGTGGTGGTGGCGACCCAGATGCTGGAGTCCATGACCCATTCGCCGACGCCGACGCGGGCCGAAGCCTCGGACGTGGCCGGCGCGGTCTATGAGGGCGCCGACGCCCTGATGCTGTCGGCCGAGAGCGCGGTCGGCGACTATCCGGTCGAGGCGGTCGCGATGATGGACCGGATCATCACCCGCGTGGAGCAGGACCCGCGCTGGCCGGAGCTGATGCGCGCCGAGTACCCGGTCGAGGACGCCGACGCCGACGCCCTGGTGG
>NZ_JAQGIZ010000312.1 GCF_028290885.1 Phenylobacterium sp. | reverse complement strand
CCGCCGGGGTCGCCGTCTTCCTGCCGGGCCTCACCGTGCTCGCCTTCGTCTATCTGATCGCCGCCTGGGCGGTGGTCTCCGGCGTGCTCGCCATCGCCGCCGCCGTCCGCCTGAGGGGCGACCACGGCCGCTGGTGGATGGGCTTCGGCGGCTTCATCTCCGTCGTCTGGGGCGTGCTGCTGGCGATCGCGCCGCTGCTCGGCGCCCTGGTGCTCACCTGGTGGGTCGGCGCCTACGCCATCGTGTTCGGCGTGACCCTGCTGGTGCTGGCCTACCGCCTGCGGGCCCAGCGTTTCGCGACCCTGCCCGGCGCGGCGCCGCATCCGGCCTGAACGCCAAGGTCCATCGCAATGCCGTGCGCCAATTCCGGACCACGGCGCAAGGCGCCTGCGCGCGTCACCCTGGTCCAGGGTGGACCTGAGACTCAGGCGTTGATCTGGATCTTGGTGCGATCCTGCACGGCCGCCGCGTTCTTCGGCAGGGTGACCGTCAGGACGCCGTCGCGGAAGCCGGCTGCGATGCGGTTTCGCTCCACATCGGCGGGAATTGGGAAACTCCGGTCGAAACGGCCGAAGCGGCGCTCGCTGATGCGGTAGGCGCAGCTGACGTCGTCTTTTTCCTCCGCCTTTTGGCCGGAGACGAGAAGCAGGTCGCCGCGCACCTGGAGATCGACGTCGTCGCGGGTGAGACCGGGCAGCTCCGCGCAGAGCACGTAGGCCTCCTGCGTCTCTTTCACGTCTGTTGGCGGCAGGCCCAGCATCGGAGCTGCGCCCAGGGCTCCAAAGGGCCGGGCCGGGCGCAGGGCTGGGAAGGCGCCCGAGCCGGTGGCCTGCCGCCACAGGTCATCGAACCAGCGGTGCATCTCCAGCTGCATGGCGAAGAATGGCACGAAGGCGCCGCGCCAGCTGGTCGCAACCTCGTTGGCCGCCTGCCGACCCCGTTCGGCCGCCTCGCGCGTCGCAAGAGCCGCGAGCTCCGAAAGGTCTCGCGCCGCGCCGACCGCTTCATGGGTGGCGCTAGGGGGCGCCCCGTCCCTCGCTGCGAAAGAGCGCTCTTCGGCGCTTGGACGGGAGCCCGCCGGGCCCGCCGGCGATAGTCCCTCACGCGGCTTCGTCGGCGCGCCTTTGGAATCGGGGGTCGTTTGGGGATCGGCCATGATGGACCTCGAGCGAAAGGATTGGAGAAACCCCCACTGCGCTCAGTTTAGATCGCCTGCCGGATTTCTTCGACCGCTGCCGCGGTAACTTTTCATGACGCACGCGCTCCGCCACCGCCGCTCCGAGCGCCGCCGTGAGGGTGAAGCACCATCACCCGGTGCGAACTAGGCCGGGGCTTTCGTCTCAAGATGCTCGCGCCGCGCGGCCGCCCACACGGCGCGCGCCGCGTCGAGGTTCATGACGGCGATGCCCAGGCCGACCAGCACGTCGGGCCAGACGGAGGGCAGGAACAAGGTCACCGCGCCGGCCGCTATGATGGCGACGTTGGCGATGGCGTCGTTGCGCGCGGACAGGAACGCCGCCTTGGTCAGGCTGCCGCTATGGGTGCGAAACCGCGCGAGGGTGAAGGCGCAGAAGAGGTTCACAGCCAGCGCGCCGAAACCGGTGACTGTCAGTTCAAGGGCTGCCGGCGGCGCCGGATGCTCGAACTTCCGCCAGAGCATCCAGAGGAAGGCTGCGGCGGGGATCACCAAGACTCCCGAGAGCGCCATGCCCACCTTCGCCCGCCGAGGCGCGCTCCAGCCGAGCGCGGCGAAGATCAGGAAATTGACGGCGGCGTCCTCCAGGAAGTCCACGCTGTCGGCGAACAGAGAGACCGACCCGATCGAGAGCGCCACGGCGAATTCGACGCCGAAATAGGCGAGGTTCAGCAGCGCGACGAGCCGGACCGCTTTGCGAAGGTGCTCATCCATCGTCATGCGGAGCTATGGCGCCCAATCGAACTGCTCCTTCCCGTTCATATGCCCATGCCAAGCGACTGATGGTGCGGGCGGCCGGGGTCGAACCGGCACGGGCCTTTCGGCCCTACGGATTTTCGTACCACTTCGGCTTTCGCCGCCGCCCCCAGATTGGTCGAGGGCGTTCGTAGTCTGGACTATCCCTTCGCCGTAGCCGCAAGGCCTTAGGCGCCGCCCGTCTAGTCTCTACACCTTCCCGGGAGGCGGTCGCCTCCGTGGGCTTGGCTCGGGATCGCCATCTGACAGGGTTCCCCGAATTTGAGCGGTTCTACGTCCGGCGTTTCCCCCGGCGCACTCAGGTCTTCAGTTCAAGTCCGTTGCGTCTACCAATTCCGCCACGCCCGCGTAGCCGCCTGGGATTGCCATAGTCAGCGCGTACGCGCCAGCCGAGGCCGGGGACGGGCGTTCGCCCGGATGGGCGCCTTGGCGTTCGCCTGCGCCTCCTTCGCGGAACCGGCGCGAGGAGCGGCGCGCGGGTGATCCTCGCCGCACGGCCGCCCCCGGGCGCCACGGACGCCTCTATACAGGCCGGTTCGACAGGTATTGGAATCCGCGGAGGATATGGTCCTGCGCTGAGGGGAGAACGTCATGCACTCTGGCCGCAGACTTCGGGCGCGCCTCGCCGCGAGCTGCCTGGCGCTGGCGTTCGCCGCGGGCGCGCAGGCCGCGCCGGGATGGGGCGGCCTCGACTGGCTGGTCGGCGGCTGGACGGCGGAGGGCGGCGGCGCCCAGCAGGGGTCCGGCGGGTTCGCCTTCACCCCGGAGGCGGGGGGCCAAGTGCTCGTACGGCGCAACCACGCCGACTATCCGGCGCAGAACGGCAAGCCGGCCACTCGCCACGAGGACATGATGGTGATCGAGCACCAGGCGCGCGGCGGCCTGCGCGCCACCTACTGGGACGACGACGGCCACGTCATCCACTACGAGGTCCGCACGCCCGAGCCAGGCTCGGCGGAGTTCGTGAGCACCGACCCGATCGGCCCCCGCTACCGCCTCACATACCGGCGCACGCCGGTCGGCCTCGCGGGCTGGTTCGAAGTCGCGCCGCCCAATGACCGCGATCGCTTCCAGCCCTATCTCAACTGGACGGCGCGCCGGACGCGATGAGCACGCTCAGCCGCAGGCGGGGGGCCAGATCGCCGTCTTCGGCCTGCCGGCCGTCGGCGCTTCGCGGTCCTGGCGAGGAAGCGCGCGGCGCAAGGCGGCGGATAGGTCCTAGTGTCCCGATTCCGAAGTTCGCAAGCGCTTGCGGGTGGCTTTGGCGAACTTCGGAATCGATCAGGACACTAGCAAGTCCATGTTTCTAGTGTGCTTTTTGGATTTGAAGTTCGCTCGGCGGGTGGCCCGTGAATGCGGCGAACTTCAAATCCAGCACACTAGAGCG
>NZ_JAQGIZ010000306.1 GCF_028290885.1 Phenylobacterium sp. | reverse complement strand
AGATCGCGCCGGGGCCGAGGTTCGTGCTGGGCTCCGTACGCCTGGACTGGGTGGGCGCGCCCCCCGATCCCGCCGCGGCCGCCGCGGCGCAGACGTCGCTGGCGCTGAAACCAGGGCAGCCGGGGCGCGCGGCTGACGTGGTCGCCGCCGAGGGCCGAGCCGTCGCAGCAGTCCAGAAGCGCGGCTATGCGGACGTGAAGGCCCAACCCCGCCAGGTCGTCGTCGATCACGCCGATCGTACGGTGAATCCCGACTACAGGATCGCCGCCGGCCAGATCGCGCGGCTGGACGGCATCGAACTCACCACCAACGGGCGCACCAGTCCCGAATGGCTGCGGAATCTGGCCCCCTGGCGCCATGGCGACCCCTACGATCCGGAGGCCGTGGCTGAGCTGGAACGGCGGTTGCTGGACACCGGCGTCTACGAGTCCGTCACGGTGGCGCTGGCCCCCGCCGACAAGCTGACCCCCGACGGCCTGCGCCCGGTAGTGGTCAGCGTGGCCGAACGCCAGAAGCGGACCATAGAGCTGGGCGGCAGCTACGACACCACCGAAGGCCTGGGCCTCGACGCCAAGTGGACGCGCTACGGCATGCTCGGCCGCGCCGACACCTTCTCGGTGCTGGGCCGCGTCTCGAACATCGATAGCCGCATCGAGACGGACCTGTCGCTGCCGCACTGGCGCACGCCGCAGCAGACGCTGGCGTTGCGCGCCGCGGTCTATCGGGCCAGCACGCCGGCCTATGACCAGGAAGGCGTCAAGGTCAGCGCCGACGTCACCCACCGGTGGGGGCGCAACGCCACCTTCGGCCTGACCGGGACCTATTTCACCTGGGGCGCCTCGATCGACCTCAGCCGCACCAGCGAAGTGCGGATCGGGTCGCTGACGTCGCTTGGCCAGGACATCGCCACGTTCGCGGGCCTTGTCGATATGGCCTTGGACCGCTCCGACGATCCGCTGGATCCGCGGCGCGGCTGGCGCGTCAGCACGCGCATCGAGCCGACCCTGCTCACAGGGTACGGCACGCTGCCCTACCTCAAGGTGCAAGGCCAGGTTTCGGGCTACCTGCCGTTCGGCGTCCAGGCCAACACGGTCCTGGCCGGGCGCCTGCGCCTGGGCAGCATCCTGAACGGCTCCACCGCCGACATCCCGGCCCCGCAACGGTTCTATGCCGGCGGCGGGGGGTCGGTGCGCGGCTTCGGCTATCAGGAAGTGGGGCCAAGGCTCGCCGACAACACGCCGGAAGGCGGATTGTCGCTGGCGGAGGCGTCTCTGGAGCTGCGCCATCGCCTGCGGGGCCCTTGGGGCGTGGTCGCCTTCCTGGACGCCGGAACGATCGGTGGCGCGCAGCTCCCCGGCTTCCGCAATTCGAGCGTCGGGGCCGGATTCGGCGTGCGCTACGACCTGGGGTTCGCGCCGATCCGCGTGGACATCGCGACTCCGGTGACCAGCCGCCACGGTCAGGCGCCGTTCCAGCTCTACGTTAGCATCGGTCAGAGCTTTTGAGCGCGCCTGAGGACATCCCCGCCGTCCGGCGCTCGGCCCTGCCCAAGGCCATCGTGACGGTGGCGCTCGCAGTCCTGGCCCTGATCGCGGCGACCCTGGTCGTGGCGCGCTACGGCGTGCTGCTGCCGCAGACGCGCCTGCTGATCGAAGCCCGCGCCAACGGGCTGAAGGTGGGCAGCTTCGGCCGGCTGAAGATCGAGGGCCTGAGCGGAGACATCTGGCGCGACCTCAGCGTCCGAAAGCTCACGCTGCGTGACGAGGGCGGCATCTGGCTGGAGGCCGATAACCTCCATATGACATGGCATTATCTCGATCTTCTCACGCGAAACTTCCACGCCGACCGGATCGAGGTCCAGACCGTCAAGGTGCTGCGGCGCCCGACCCTGACCAAGAAGGGCAAGGACACCGGCCTGCCGGTCTCCTTCCACATCGACCAGGCCCATGCCCGCATCGAGATGCTACCGGCGTTCAGCTATGTCCGCGGCGTCTATGACCTCGACCTCAACCTCGACGTAGAGCGCGGCGGCGACCAGCGCGGCAAGGTGCGGGCGGCCAGCGTGCTGCATCCCGGCGACCACCTGCACGTCGACTACGACATCGCGAAGACCCGGCCGCTGCTGGTGCTGGCCGACGCGGAGGAGGCCCGGGGCGGGGCGCTGGCCGGCGCGCTCGGCCTGCCCGCGGACCAGGCCTTCACCCTGAAGGTGGCGGCGGGGGGCAAGATCTCGCAGGGGCGGTTCGCCGCGGTGGCCAATTCCGGCGCGATCCAGCCGCTCTGGGCCACGGGCGCCTGGGCCAAGGACGGCGGCGACGCCCGCGGCCGGATTTCGCTGACCGCCTCGAGGCTGACCGCGCCCTACGCCCGGCGGTTCGGTCCGGAGGCGAGCTTCGTGCTGGTCGGCCGCCGCGCGGGGCCGGACCTCTTCGCGCTAGAGGCGCGGGTGGCCTCGCAGAACCTCGCCATACGCGCCCACGGTCTGGGCGACATCGGCCAGCGGCGGATCGGTCCGCAGGGAATCCTGCTGGCCGCCGAAACTTCGGCGCTGGCGCGGATCACCGGCGGGCCGGAGATGGGTCCGGCGCGGGTCGCGGGGCAGGTGACCCAGGTCTCGTCCGGCTGGCGGTTCGCGGGCGCGGCGGCGGTGACGCGGGCGCGGCTCGGAAGCTACAGCCTCGACCAGGCGTCAGGCCCGCTGGAGGTGAGCGAGCAGGCCGGGCAGTGGGACGTCAGGGCGAAACTGGCCGGCGCCGGCGGGCGCGGGGCCGGCTATGTGGCGGCCGTCCTGGGCCGGGCGCCCAAGGCCAGCTTCGACGGGGCGCGGCTGGCGGACGGGCGTCTGTTGCTGCGCGACCTGCAGGTGACGGGCGCCGGCCTGAAGGTCGAGGCCACCGGGGGGCGCAGCCTGCTTGGCGGGCTGACCTTCAAGGGCAAGGCCGCGGTCTCCAACCTGGCGGCGGCGCGGGTCGGCGCGGCGGGCTCGGCGCAGGCGAGCTGGTCGGCAGGCCAGGCCAAGGCGGGGCAGCCCTGGACCTTCTCGGTGGACGCCCGTGGCGACCGGCTGGCGACCGGCTATCCGGAGATCGACCGGCTGCTGGGCCCCAAGCCGCAGCTGAAGGCCCAGGCGAACCTGCAGGGCCGGCGCCTGGCGGTGGGCGCGGCGAGCCTGATGGGTGCGGCGTTGAAGGCCTCGACGGCGGGCGTTCTGGCGGCGGATGGCGGGCTCAGCTTCAAGCTCGACTGGAGCGCCGACGGGCCGTTCCATGCCGGCCCTGTGGAGATCGCCGGCGCGGCCAAGGGCTCCGGCGCGATCACCGGCACGCTCGCCGCGCCCCGCGCGGACCTGCTGGCCGACGTCGCGGCGATCGACCTGCCGCGCCTGCCGCTGAAGGACGCCCACCTGACCCTGAGCTTCCTGCGCAAGCCCGACGGATCGAGCGGCATGGTCGCGCTTACCGCCGGCAGCACCTACGGTCCGGCCCGCGCCCGCTCGGATTTCAGCTTCCCGGAGGGCGGGATCGACCTGACCGGTCTTTCGGTGGACGCCGCAGGGGTGAAGGCCGCCGGTTCGCTCTCGCTCCGCAGCCGCACGCCGTCGGCGGCGAACCTTGAGGTCACCGTGACTCGCGGGGCCTTCCTCGACGCCGGGCGGGTGGCGGGCACGGTGAAGATCGCCGATGCGCCCGGCGGGGCGAGCGCGGCGCTGAACCTGACCGCGGAGGGCGTGCGGCTCGGCGGCTCGACCGTGACCGTGCGCACCGGCAAGCTCACCGCCAGCGGGCCGCTCGCCCGGCTGCCGTATTCGACCCAGGCTGAGGGCCAATCGGAGGGCGGCCGCTGGGGCCTGAACGGTAGCGGCGTGCTGGCCGAGGCCAAACCCGGCTATGCGGCGACCTTCGACGGCCAGGGCCGGCTTGGCGGCCGCGAACTGCGCACCCTGGAAACCGCTCAGGTGCGCTTTGGAGGGCCGGAGCGCAGCGCGCACCTGAAGCTTGCCGCTTCCGACGGCGGCCGGATCGACCTCGACGGCCGGCTGTCCGACGCCGGGACCGACGTGCGCGCGCAGGTCACGGCCTTGACCCTGGGTCTGTTGGACGAGGATCTCGCGGGCCGGACGGACGCCACCCTGACGCTGCAGGGCCGTGGTGCGCGGCTGGACGGCGTGCTGGAGGCGAAGCTCTCCGGCGCGCGGGGCCGCGGGACGCCGACCGCTTCGGGCGTCGACGGCGTGGTCCGTGGACGGCTTGCCGGCAACCTCCTGTACCTCGACATGACCGCGGCCAACGCCCAGGGCCTGACCGCCAACGCCAGCGTGGTGCTGCCCGCGGAGTCCTCCGCCGCGCCGTTCCGCGTCGCCATCGCGCGGCAGCGGCCGATGAGCGGCAAGTTCGCGGCGCAGGGCGAAGTCCGGCCTCTGTGGGACCTCTTGGTCGGCGGCGAGCGCAGCCTGGCCGGCAAGGTGATGACCCAGGGCACGCTGGGCGGCACGCTCGCCGATCCCAACGCCACCGGCCAGATCGAGGTCGACGGCGGCCGCTTCGACGACGGGGCGACGGGGCTTTCGCTGCGCAACGTGGCCCTGAAGGCCGACTTCGCCCAGAACGCCGTCAACGTCACCCAGGCGAGCGGTGTCGACGGTCACGGCGGCTCGGTGACCGGCGCGGGGCGGATCAGCCTGCTGCGCGAGGGGGCGTCGAGCTTCCGGCTGGACCTGAAGGGCTTCCGGCTGATCGACAACGACCTGGCCACCGCCTCGGCCACCGGGCGCGCGACCATCGACCGGGCGGCCGACGGCAAGGTGCGGCTCTCCGGGGCGCTGAACATCGACCGGGCCGATGTCGCCCCGCGCCTGCCGACGCCGTCCGGCGTGGTGGTCATGGACGTTGTCGAGAAGAACCGGCCGCCGGACCTACCGGCCTCTCTGCCGCCGGCCAGCCAGGGCGGCGATGGCTGGGTCCTGGATGTCACGCTGAAGGCGTCGCGCGGGGTCTTCCTGAAAGGACGCGGCCTCGATGTCGAGCTGTCGCTGGACGCCCATGTCGGGGGGACCACCGCCCACCCAGACCTCACCGGGACGGCGCACGTGGTGCGGGGCGACTACGATTTCGCCGGCAAGCGCTTCACGTTCGATCCGACCAGCGTCGTCTACCTGTCCACGCGGCCGCAGGGCGTGCGGCTCGACCTGACGGCGACGCGGGACGACCCCACCCTGACCGCCGTGGTGCGCATCCGCGGCACGGCGGCGCGGCCGGAGATCACCCTCAGCTCGACGCCCAGCCTGCCCAACGACGAGGTGCTGTCGCAGGTGTTGTTCGGGCGGACGGCCTCGCAGCTCTCCCCGTTGGAGGCCGCCCAGCTCGCCTCGGCGCTTTCGGCCCTGGCCGGGGGAGGCGGCTTCGACGTGATCGGCAACCTTAGGACCTTCGCGGGCCTCGACCGGCTGGCGCTGGGCGGCGGCGACGCGGCCTCGGGGGCGCTGTCGATTTCCGGCGGCAAGTACCTGACCGACAACGTCTATCTCGAGCTCACCGGCGGCGGGCGCGACGGCGGCGCAGCGCAGGTCGAATGGCGGATCAAGCGGAACCTGTCGATCGTCTCGCGGGTCGGCGGGCAGGGGAACAGCCGCCTGGCGATCCGCTGGCGGCGCGACTACTGAGCCGCGGCGGCCCGGCCGCGGGCGTAGGCCTGGGTGCCTTCAGTGATCACCAGGTCGCTGGGCTCGATCCGTTCGATCGGGATGTCGCTCGCCCGCGACAGGCGGTCGTAGATCGGGGCGAAGTCCTGCAGGGTCGCGTCCAGCAGGGCCTGCAGCGAGGGGATGACGAAATAGACCTGCTGGAAGTCGTCGATCCGGTAGGGGGTGCGCATCACCCGCTCCAGGTCGAAGCCCAGGCGGTTGGGGGAGGGATCGTCGAGGGCGAAGATGGATTCCGCCCGGCTGGAGACGATGCCGGCGCCGTAGATCCGCACGCCCTGCGGCGTCTGCAGCAGGCCGAACTCGACCGTGTACCAGTAGAGCCGCGCCAGGTTGTGCAGGCGGCCGAGCTGCATGGCCCGCTGCCCGCCGCGCCCATAGGCCTGCATGTAGTCGGCGAACACCGGATCGGTGAGCATGGGCACGTGGCCGAACACATCGTGGAAGATGTCCGGCTCCTGCAGGTAGTCCAACTGATCGGGCTTGCGGATGAACTGCCCCGCCGGGAAGCGGCGGTTGGCCAGGTGGTCGAAGAACACCTCGTCGGGGACTAGGCCCGGGACGGCGACGACGCTCCAGCCGGTCAGGCGGTTCAGCTCGGCGTTGATGCGGGCGAAGTCCGGGATCCCCGAACGGTGCAGGTCGAGCGCCTCCAGGCCTTTCAGGAAGGGATCGCAGGCGCGGCCGGGCAACAGCGCGGCCTGCCGCTCATAGAGGGTGATCCAGACCTGGTGCTCGGCCTTGCTGTAGGCGTCCCACCCCTGGTCGATCGTCCAGTCGGCCCGCGCGCCTGGGGGCGGGCTGTTCGTAAAGCCATCGGCGCTCATGACCCGAGAATGGCCCCGTTCGCGCGGAAGTTCCGTTCTGAGTTGGCCGTCCGCGGCGGCCCGCGCGGGAGGATCGTCCGCGAAGCGCCGGGCGGGCGCATAAAAACGCCCAAATTGGGCGGATCGGTCGCGCTGCCGCCGCGATTGCCGGGTGAAGCTCTTTCGGCCTAAGGCTTGGCTCCCCGAAAGCAGGACTCCGTATGCGTCTTCATCCGTGCGCCGCCTGGTTTGCGGCGGTCGTCGTGGCCGTCCTCGGGGCGACCGGGCCGGCCTGGGCGCAGGGGACGCCTGCGCCGTCCACGCCGGCGGCGCTGGGTCTGCGGGCCGACCCCGCCTTGCTGCGCGCGGACCCCGCCGTCCGCTACGGACGCCTGCCCAACGGCCTGCGCTACGCCGTGCAGCAGAGCGCCAACCCGAAGGGCGCGCTGTCGCTCCGCCTGGGCTTCGGCGTCGGCAGCTACGAAGAGGCCGACGACGAACGCGGCGCGGCCCACTTCATCCAGCACATGGCGTTCAGCGGCGCCCGCTCGTTCCCGGGAAGCCAGCCGGCGCTGGCCTTCGCGCCGCTGGGCGTCGCCTTCGGCCCAGACCGCAACGCCTCCACCAGCTTCAGCCAGACCGTCTACCAGCTCGATCTCCCGACGACCCGCGCGCACGAAGCCGAGATGGCCCTGAAGTGGCTGCGCGATGTCGCCGACGGCCTGGTGTTCGCCGGGCCCGCGGTCGAGCGCGAGCGCGGCGTGATCCAGGCCGAACGCGCCGCGCGGGCCGGCGGCTTCGGACAGCTGCGCGACCGCATCGAGGCGTTCGAGGACACCGGCCTGAGGTCGGCGGCCCGCCTGCCGATCGGAACCCAGGAGAGCCTCGCCGCCCTGACGCCGCAGAAGCTCCAGGCCTTCTACGACCACTGGTATCGCCCAGAGAACGCGGTGCTGGTGCTGGTCGGCGACCTGCCGGCGGAAGCGCTGGAGCAGCAGGTGCGGGCCGCCTTCGCCG
>NZ_JAQGIZ010000280.1 GCF_028290885.1 Phenylobacterium sp. | reverse complement strand
GAGAGCCTGCTGCAGATCCTGGCCGACGCCGGGGCCGCGGCGACCGCGCGGGCGCAGCTGGCGGTGGCCAAGGCCGACGCCGAGGCCCGCGGGCGCACCGAGGACCTGCGCAACGCGCTGTTGTCGTCGATCAGCCACGACCTGCGCACCCCGCTGGCCGCCGTGCTGGCCTCGGCCACCTCGCTGCAGGAGTTCGGCGACCAGTTCGACGCCAAGACCCGCCACGACCTCACCGCGACCATCCAGGAGGAGGCCGAGCGGCTGAACGCCTTCGTGACCAACCTCTTGAACATGACCCGGCTGGAGAGCGGCGCGCTGGACGCCGAGAGCGCGGCCTTCGACCTGGCCGAGGTGGTCGACCGCACGCGCCGGCGCTTCGAGCGGCTGCGCGGCCAGCGGCGGATCGTCTGCGCGCTGGGCAAGGACGCCGGCGTCGCCATGGGCGATCCGGTGCTGTTCGAGGTGGCGCTGGCCAACGTGCTGGAGAACGCCGTGCGCTACAGCCCCGACGGCGGCACCATCGCGCTCTCCAGCTTCCAGCGCGACGGGGAGGTGGTGGTGCAGGTGGCCGACGAGGGGCCGGGCGTCGGGCCGGGCGAACTCGGCCGGCTGTTCGAGAAATTCTACCGCGGATCGGCCGCCCGGCGCACGCCCGGCACCGGGCTGGGGCTTTCCATCGTGCGCGGGGTGATGCAGGGCATGGGGGGCCGGGCCAGCGCGGCGCTCAGGGCCGACGCCCCGAGCGGGCTGGTGATGTCGCTGATGCTGCCGGCGGCGAAGACGTAATGGGGGACGCGGCGATGAGCGGGGCTTTGGGGCGGTTGCTGATCGTCGACGACGAGCCGCAGATGGTGCGCGCGCTGACGCCGGCCCTGGCCGCGGCCGGGTTCACCGTCTCGGCGGCGGTGAGCGGCGAGACGGCGCTGAGCCAGCTGGCCGGGGAGCCCAGCGACGTGGTGATCGTCGATCTCGGCCTGCCGGACATGGACGGCAAGGAGGTGATCCAGCGCATCCGCGAATGGTCCGACGCCCCGATCATCGTGCTGTCGGCGCGGGACCTGGAGAGCGAGAAGATCGCCGCGTTGGACCTGGGCGCCGACGATTTCGTCAACAAGCCGGTGGGGGTGGGCGAGCTGCTGGCGCGGATCCGGGCGGTGATGCGCGGGCGCGAGCGGCGGTTCTCGGCCCAGCCCAGGTTCCAGTTCGGCGGGCTGGAGATCAACTTCCCGGCCCGGCGCGTGCTGGTCGAAGGCGAGGAGGTGCGGCTGACGCCGCGCGAGTACCAGCTGCTGCGCATCCTGGCTGGCCACGCGGGCCAGGTGGTCACCCACCGCCAGATCATCACCGCCGTCTGGGGCACCGACACCCACGCCGACGCCCAGTTCGTGCGCGTGCTGATGGCCCAGCTGCGCCAGAAGCTGGAGGCCAACCCGGCGAGCCCCGAGCTGCTGCTCACCGAGCCCGGCATCGGCTACCGGCTGAGCTGCGAAGACTAAGAGCGCGCGAAGCCGGCGATCTGCAACCGAACCGGCTTGCGGCGGCGGTTTCGGACGGCCATCTTAGAAGCCTGGAGGATTTCCCTGCCGCGCATTCACCTCATCGCAGCTCTCTTCGCAGCGATCATGCTGGTGATCGCGGGGGCGCCCGTGCGCGCCGCCGCTACGCCGTGCAATCCCTGCCCGCCGGACTGCGCGATGATGAAGCAGACGGCGGCCGCGGACCATCATGGCCAAGCCCCGGCAAAGGGCGGCGCCGACAATCCTTGCAAGCAGGGCCTGCTCTGCCAGTCGGTGGCGGCCACGCCGGCGCCTTCACAGTCCGCCGAGGTCCGCATCCTGGCGGGCGCAGCGGACGTCGGCAGCCCGGCGCGCGAACTTCCAGCGGCGTCGCACCCGCCCGACCGAAGTCTAAGACCACCCATCCAGCTCTGAGCCTTCTCGCACCGGCGGCTTGACCCCGCCGGCCGTGGCGCTTGCGCGCCGGCATCAGGAGCTTTGGATCATGTCCCCCACTCGATGGCTGCCGCCCCTGGCGGTCGCCGCTTGCCTCGCCGGCCCGGTTGAAGCCGGCCCGCTGAGCTACGACCAGGCGCTGACACGCGCTTTAACGAGCGCTCCCGGTCTCGAGGCCGCGAACCTTCAGGCCCAGGCGGCCCGCGCCGCGGCCCCGGCGGCCGGCGCCTTGCCCGACCCCAAGCTGAATTTCGCGGTTGAAGGCTTCCCGGTCTCCGGTCCGAACGCCGGCCGGCCGAGCAGGGACGACTTCAGCGACCTACGCCTCGGGGTCCTGCAGGACGTGCCCAATGCCGGTCGCCGACGCGCGGCAGTCGCCGGCGCGAGGGCGGAAATCTCGCAGGCCGACGCGGAGCGTGCGGCCGAGATGCGGAAGGTGAAGGTAGGTGCGGCGTTGGCCTGGATCGACCTGGCCTACGCCCAGCGTCGCCTTGCGGCGCTCGATGAGGTGCTGAAGGCGCTGACGCCGCTCTGGGAGGCTCAACCGTCCGCGGTCGCTGCCGGACGGTCCCGCCCGGGCCAGGCGCTGAGCCCTGTCGAGATGCGCGCCAGCCTCGAAGACCGGCGCAGCGAGATTGCCGCCGCCGTCGGCCGCGCCGGGGCGGAGCTGACCCGCTGGACGGGAGAGCCGGCGCCCGCCGCCGTGGGTGCCCCCCCGCACTATCCGATAGATGACGCAGCCTTGCGCGCGGCGCTGGAGGAGCACCCGACAATCCTGGCCTCCCGCTCGGCCGTGCAGCGCGCGGAGGCGGAGGTGGACGCGGCCCGCGCCGCCAGGCGTCCCGATTGGAGCTGGGAATTGGCCTACCAGCGTCGCGACCCGATGTTCGGCGACATGGTGATGGCGGGCGTCACGGTCAGCCTGCCGATCTTCGCCCGCACGCGACAGGAGCCCTTGATCGCGGCGCGGCGGGCAGAGGCCTCGAAGGCCGCCGCCGAGCGCGAAGACGCCCGCCGGGCGCTCGCGGCCCAGTTCGACGGCGATCTGGCTGACCACGTCATGCACCACGAGCAATGGACGCGCACCCTGAACACCGTCCTTCCCGCCGCCCAGCAACGTGCGGACCTGGAGACGCAGAGCTATGCCGCCGGCCGGGCGAACCTGGCCGACGTGCTCGACGCCATGACCGCGCTCGCCAACGCCAAGCTCGCCGCGCTTGAGCGCGAAGGCATGGTGATGCGCGACGGTGCGCGGATCGTCCTGACCTATGGGAACGACCAATGACGCGCGGTCAGGCACTCGTCGCGGGCGTCGGTGGGATCGTCCTGGCTGCGGCGGTCGGCTTCGGCCTTGGCCGGGTCACGAACGCGCCCAGGCCGCCCCAAACGTCTGCGGGGCAAAGCGGCCGGCAGGTGCTCTACTGGTACGATCCGATGTACCCGGCCCAGCACTTCGACAGGCCGGGCAAGTCGCCGTTCATGGACATGCAGCTGCAGCCCAAATATGCGGGCCAAGCGTCCGGCGGCGCGGGTGTGCAGATCGATCCGGCCAAGATCCAGAACCTCGGCGTGCGCCTCGCCACCGTCGAGCGCGGAACCCTGCCGAGCGGGATCGCCGCGACGGGCATGATCGACTTCGACGGGCGTGACGTGGCGGTGGTGCAGGCGAGGGCCGCGGGCTTCGTCCAGCGGGTCTATGGCCACGCGCCAGCGGATGTGGTGGGCGCCGGCGCACCGCTCGCCGACCTTCTGATCCCCGACTGGGCCGGCGCACAGGGCGAGTACCTCGCGGTGCGCCGCACGGGCGATTCAGCGCTGATCCGGGCCGCCCGCGAGCGGTTACAGCTCCTGGGCATGCCGCCATCGCTGATCGACGTGGTCGAGCGCAATGGCCGGGTCCGGAATGTCGTGACGATCTCGGCGCCGGTGGGCGGCGCGATCAAGACGCTGGGCGTGCGCGCCGGCATGGCGGTGACCGCCGGCCAGACGCTGGCGGAGGTCACCGGCCTGTCGCGCGTCTGGCTGAACGCCGCCGTGCCCGAGGCCATGGCGGGGCAGATACGGCTAGGCGGGAGCGCTACCGCGAAGCTGACGGCCTATCCGGGCGAGGTGTTCACGGGCCGCGTCACGGCGATCCTGCCGCAGGCGCAGGCGGAGAGCCGCACGCTCACCGCCCGCATCGAGCTGCCGAACCCGCGCGGGCGTTTGCGGCCGGGCATGTTCGCTGACGTCCAGTTCGGCGGCGCGCCGCAACCGGCGCTGCTCGTGCCCTCCGAAGCGGTGATCCGCACCGGCAAGCGCACGCTGGTCATGCTCGCCCAGTCCGGAGGACGCTTCCAGCCCGCCGAAATCCAGACCGGCCGCGAGGCGGACGGGCGCACTGAGGTCCGGGCCGGGCTCTCCGAGGGCGAGAAGGTGGTCGCCTCCGGCCAGTTCCTGCTCGACAGCGAGACCAGCCTTTCAGGTCTGCAAGCCCGGCCTATCGCCGGCGCTGCGCCGGCCAAGGCGGCGCCCGCGCTCTACGAGAGCAGGGGCCGCGTCGAGCAGATCACGCCGACCTCCGTGACGCTGTCCCATGAGCCGGTGCCCGCGATCGGCTGGCCCGCCATGACCATGCAATTCCGGCTCGCCGATCCATCGCTCGCCAAGGGAGTCAAGGTCGGCGACCGGGTGGCCTTCGGCTTCGATCAGCCACCCGCCGGACCGACCGTGCGGCGCATGACGCCGGCCGCGCCATGATCGCCGCCGTGATCCGCGCCTCGGTGCGCGGCCGTTTCCTGGTGCTGCTGGGCGCGCTGGCGCTGCTGGTCGCCGGGCTGATCGCCGTGCGCTCGACGCCGGTGGACGCCCTGCCGGACCTCTCCGACGTGCAGGTGATCATTCGCACCGGCTATCCGGGCCAGGCCCCGCAGGTCGTGGAGGATCAGGTCACCTATCCCCTGACCACCACCATGCTGTCCGTGCCGGGCGCGAAGACCGTCCGCGGCTACTCCTTCTTCGGCGACAGCTTCGTCTACGTGCTGTTCGAGGACGGGACCGACCTCTACTGGGCGCGCTCGCGGGTGCTGGAGTACTTGAACCAGGTGCAGGGCCGCCTACCAGCCGCCGCCAAGCCGTCGCTGGGGCCGGACGCCACGGGCGTGGGCTGGGTCTACGAATACGCGTTGATCGACCGCACCGGCCGCCATGACCTGGCGCAGCTCCGGTCCCTGCAGGACTGGTTCCTACGCTACGAGCTGAAGACCCTGCCGGGCGTCGCCGAGGTCGCCAGCATCGGCGGCATGGTCAAGCAGTATCAGGTGGTGCTCGATCCGACCCGGCTCGCCGCCTACGGCGTCACCCACGACCAGGCCATCGAGGCGATCCGGCGCGCCAACCAGGAGGCCGGCGGATCGGTCCTGGAGATGGGCGAGGCCGAGTACATGGTCCGAGCCTCGGGCTACCTGAAGAGCCTGGACGACTTCCGGGCCATACCGCTGCGGGCGGCCGCCGGCGGGGTCCCCGTCCGGCTGGGCGACGTGGCGACCATCCAGCTCGGGCCGGAGATGCGCCGCGGCGTCGCCGAGTTGAACGGCCAGGGCGAGGTCGCGGGCGGCGTGGTGATCATGCGCTCCGGCAAGAACGCCCGCGACACCATCGCCGGGGTGAAGCGCAAGCTCGACGAGCTGAAGCGTAGCCTGCCGCCGGGCGTCGAGATCGTCACGACCTACGACCGTTCACAGCTCATCGACCGGGCGATCTCCAACCTCAGCCAGAAGCTGGTCGAGGAGTTCGTCATCGTCGCCTTGGTCTGCGCGCTTTTCCTCTGGCACGGCCGCTCGGCCTTGGTGGCGATCCTCACCCTGCCGCTAGGCGTGCTCTTCGCCTTCCTGGTGATGCGGCTGCAGGGGGTGAACGCCAACATCATGTCGCTGGGCGGCATCGCCATCGCCATCGGCGCCATGGTCGACGCCGCCGTGGTGATGATCGAGAACGCCCACAAGCGGCTGGAGCGTTGGGCGCGCGAGCATCCAGGCGAGGACATAGCCCCCGACACACGCTGGCGGGTGGTCACGGAGGCCGCCGCCGAGGTCGGGCCGGCGCTGTTCCTCAGCCTGATCATCATCACGCTGTCGTTCGTCCCGGTCTTCGCGCTCCAGGCACAGGAGGGTCGGCTGTTCTCGCCGCTGGCCTTCACCAAGAGCTACGCCATGGCCGGCGCCGCAGTCCTGTCGGTGACGCTCGTGCCGGTGCTGATGGGCTACCTGATCCGGGGGCGCATCCCGGCCGAGCAGGAGAACCCGCTGAACCGCTGGCTGGCCGCCCTCTACCGGCCGGCGATCGACTGGACCCTGAAGCGGCCTCGGACCGTCCTGGTCCTGGCGCTGCTGGCGTTCGCCACGACAGCCTGGCCGCTCAGCCGGCTGGGCGGCGAGTTCATCCCGCCGATGGACGAGGGCGACCTGCTCTACATGCCCTCAGCGCTGCCGGGGATCTCCGCCGCCAAGGCTTCCGAGCTGCTCCAGCAGACCGACCGGCTGATCAAGACCGTACCGGAGGTCGCGACCGTGTTCGGCAAGGCAGGGCGCGCCGAGACCGCCACCGATCCCGCGCCGCTGGAGATGTTCGAGACCACCATCCAGTTCAAGCCGCGCGAGCAGTGGCGGCCGGGGATGACGCCGGAGAAGCTGACGGCCGAGCTGGACAAGGTCGTGCAGGTCCCCGGCCTCGCCAACGTCTGGGTCCCGCCGATCCGCAACCGTATCGACATGCTGGCGACCGGCATCAAGAGCCCCATCGGGGTGAAGGTTTCCGGGACCAACCTCGCCGATCTCGATCGCGCCGCCGCGGCCGTCGAGGCGGTGGCGAAGCGCACGCCCGGCGTCAGCTCGGCCCTCGCCGAACGGCTCACCGGCGGGCGCTACGTGGACGTGCGGATCGATCGCGCCTCGGGCGCTCGCTATGGCCTCAACATCGCCGACCTCCAGGCCATCATCTCCGGCGCTGTCGGCGGCGAGAACGTCGGCGAAACCGTCGAGGGCGTCGCCCGCTATCCGATCAACGTCCGTTACCCGCGCGAGCTACGCGACAGCCTGGAGGGCCTGCGCGTCCTGCCGATCCTGACGCCCACGGGCCAGCAGATCACCCTGGGCACGGTCGCCCGCGTCGAGGTCGCCGACGGCCCGCCGATGCTGAAGACCGAGAACGCCCGGCCCTCGACCTGGGTCTATGTCGACGTGCGCGGCCGCGACCTGAACTCGGTAGTGAGCGACCTCAGGCGGGCGGTCGCCAGCGAGGTGAAGCTGCCACCGGGGGTCTCCATCGCCTACTCCGGCCAGTTCGAATACCTCCAGCGCGCGGCCGAACGGCTGAAGCTCGTGGTCCCTGCCACGCTCGCGATCATCTTCCTGCTGCTCTACGCCACCTTCCGCCGGTGGGACGAGGCGGCCCTGATCATGGCCACCCTGCCGTTCGCGCTCACCGGCGGCGTCTGGACCCTCTATCTGCTGGGCTACCACCAGTCGATCGCCACTGGCGTGGGCTTCATCGCGCTGGCGGGGGTGGCTGCGGAATTCGGCGTCGTCATGCTGATCTATCTGAAACAGGCGCTTGCCGAGCGTGGCCCCGACCCTTCGCCCGGCGAACTCGCCGACGCCGTTCGCGAGGGCGCTCTGCTGCGCGTGCGACCGAAGGCGATGACCGTGGCCGTGATCCTGGCCGGCCTGACGCCCATCCTGATCGGCCATGGCGCAGGCTCGGAGGTGATGAGCCGCATCGCCGCCCCGATGATCGGCGGCATGCTCACCGCGCCCCTGCTGTCGATGCTCGTCGTTCCCGCCGCCTACCTGCTTCTGCGGCGCCGCCGACCGGACTTCACTTCCGCCTCTCAATCCCAAAGGAGTTGATCATGAGAGCATACCTGTTGGCCTTGGCCACGATACTGACCCTGGCTGCCGTCGAGGCCGCCACAGCCCAGTCGGCCGCGAAGCCGATGGGCGACATGAAGGGCATGTCCATGCCCGCGTCCGCCACGAAGACCGGCAGGGGGACTGGTGTGATCACCGAAATCGATCCGAAGGCCGAGACCCTGACCATCAAGCACGAGCCCGTCGCGTCGCTTGGATGGCCGGCGATGACCATGAGCTTTCGGGCCGTCCCGCCCTCGCTCCTGAAGGGGCTCAAGGTCGGCCAGAAGATCGGCTTCGACGCCAACCAGGGAAGCGGCCTTCCGGAGGTCACCGCGGTGCGCAAGCCATAGCGCCTCTGCGGCGGGAGTTCCCTGATCTAAGCGCGGTTTCCTCGCCAGCCCCCGAGCGCCGGACCCAGCGCCGTCTTCAGGGGGTCGAGCCAGGGCTCGTAGGCGCGCCATTGCTCCAGCCCCTCGCGGAAGATCGGGCGCCGGACCTGCTCGGAGCTGACGGTGCGCACGGCGCGCGCGTTCTCGTAGAACTTCAGGCACCCCGGCTCGAACGGCAGCCCGCAGTCGTCCAGCAGGCGAAGGACCTCGCGCTCGGTGTCCTCGACCAGGTCCTCGTAGATCACCCGATGGATGCGTCCGGGAAGCACGGCGTCGAAATGGGCCATCAGCTCCACGTAGTCGCGGTAGTACCGGCCAAGGTCGGTGAGGTCGTAGGAGAAGGCGTGGCCGTGGGCGAAGTGCTGCCTGAACGCCGAGAAGCCGGAGCCCAGGGGATGGCGGCGGGCGTCGATGATCCTGGCATTCGGCAAAATCAGCTGGATCAGGCCGAGGTGGTAGAAGTTGTTCGGCATCTTGTCGATGAAGAACGGGCGGCCGGATTTCCGCTGGACGCGGGTCCGTTCGATATAGGCCTCGCCCAGGGCTGAGAGCTGGCCGGCGTCCAGGCCGGCGAGTACATCGGGATAGGGCGCCGCCCCGCCGGCTCCTGGGCGGATCAAGCCTTGAGCGATAAGGGCGATGTCGGGCAGCTCCATGGTCCCTTCGACCAGGGAATGGCTGGCCAGGATCTGCTCGACCAGCGTCGAGCCGGACCTGGGCAGGCCGACGATGAAGATGGGGGCGTCCGACGGCGATCCTGCCCCGGCGCGGGCCTCGAAGAAGGCCGGCGTGAACAGGGCGACGGACCGGCGCATCAGCGCCGTGGTCTCGTCGGCGTCGTAGCGAAGGTCCTTCCGCCGCAGCTCTGCGCCCGCCGAATATTGCCCGAAGGCGCCGGCGGGCTCGCCGCGATCCTCCAGCGCCTTGCCGAGCGCATAGTGCAGGTGCAGCCGGTCGTCGTCGGTCAGGTCGGATCGCGCGAGCTGGCTTCGCATCGCCGCCTCGAGCCCGGCGGTGGCCGACGCCGTCTTCAGGTTCGCCAGGCTCCAGTAGGCGTCGCCCAGGCCCGGCGCGAGCCCGATGCACTGGCGGTAGGCCGCCACCGCGTCGTCGCGGCGCCCGACGGTCCGCAAGGCATGGCCAAGGTTCAGCCAGATCCGCGGGTGTTTCGGGTAGTCGGCAAGCAGCCGTTCGTAGATCTCGATCGCGGGCCCGTAGTCGCCAACCATGCCCAGGCAGGCCGCCAGCAGGTTGCGGAAGGCCGGGTCGTCGGGCTCGCGCGCCAGCAGCGCCCTGATGTGGGGGAGGGCCTCGGCGGCCTTCTGCTGATGGAACAGCAGCTCGGCGAGCTGGAAGCGCGCGCCGTCGCGGCCGGGGTCGGCCTGGAGGCAGGCCGCCAGCAGGCCCTGCGCCTCGTCTCGCCGCCCGAGCTGCGCGCAGGCCTGGGCCAGCAACTGCCTGGCCGCGACGTCGTCGGGCCGGCGGTCCAGATGCGCCCGGAGCAGCCGCTCCGCCAGGACGGCGTCGTCGGCGAACAGCGCGTCCGCCGCGCCCATCAGGTGCGGATCGCGCACGGCGGCCCTGACGTGCGCCTTGAAGGCCGCCTCCGCTGCGGCGACGTCGCCCGCCCGGAA
>NZ_JAQGIZ010000265.1 GCF_028290885.1 Phenylobacterium sp. | reverse complement strand
GCCGGCTCTGCGCCACCGACCCGTCCACCAGCCCTATGCGCAGGCCGCGCCCGTCCGCCGACGACCCGGAGGCCCCCGCGGCAGCAGCGGTGGCGCTCGCGCTCGCGGTCCCAGCCGGCTGGTAGAGGTGGTTGAAGTCGTATTGAGCCGTGGGATCGAGCGCCCTGAGCCGGCGCACGGCCTCAACCGCCGACAGGCCGCGCGGGACGCCCAGGACGAACGCCTCGATCCCCAGCGACCCGAGCCCGGGCTGTGAGCGCACGCTGAAGCCCGCAGCCCGCAGGCGGTCCAGCGCGTCGCGGCTCACGCCCACCGCCAGGACTTCGCCGCGCACCACCGGCTGACCATGGTCGTCAGCCTCGACCACGTCCGGGTGCTCGCGCAGCAACCGCGCGGCCATCAGAGCCCGGACTTCCGACAACGGGACGTTGGCCAGCTCCTGCGCAGCATCGGCCACCCGAGGGACGGCCGGCGTTTTCGGGAGGCGAGGCGGCGCGACATCCGGCAGGCCACGGCGGCTCGTCAGGTCGCCAAGGCCGCCCGGCAGGCCGCCGCCTCCCGGCACGCCGGGCAGGCCGCCCCCGAGGATCTGGCTTGTTGCCGGGCCGGCGAATGCCAGCGCAACGGCGAGGCTCAGCGCCGCCGCGCGTTTCCAAATTTGGCGTCGATCGGGCATCTCGTGTCAGAACTCTTGAAGCGCAGCTTGGCGCCGCTGCATTTTTCGGGACTCAGGGATGAAACGCCAGGGCCGGCTCGTTCCATCCTTAGACGAAGGTAAACCTTGAACGACCTTGAGCGCGAGATCGTCGAGCTGCTGCCGCGTCTGCGAAGGTTTGGGCGCGTACTGGCGCGCGCCCCGGCCGACGCCGACGACCTGGTGCAGCTGACGGTGGAGCGCGCGCTGACCCGCCGCGGCCAGTGGCGTCCGGGGACGCGCCTCGACAGTTGGATGTTTCGGATCATGAAGAACGCCTGGATCGACGAGAGCCGCGCCCGGTCCCGCCGCAGCGGCCTGTTCGCCCCGGAAGAGGCGGGGGAGAATATCGGGGCCGATGGCGCAGCCGCCATGGAAGCGCGGCTGGCGGCCGGGGAGGTGGAGCGCGCCATGGCGCGGCTGCCTGCCGACCAGCGGATCGCCGTCGCCCTGGTGCTGGTGGAGGGGCTCTCCTATCGGGAGGCGGCAGACGTGCTGGAAATCCCCGCCGGAACCCTAACCAGCCGCCTGGTGCGCGGCCGCTCGGCCCTGATGGCCGAGCTCGCGGAGGCGGCGCCATGACTCAGGACGCCAAGATTGGGGACGAACGGCTGATCGCCTATGTGGACGGCGAGCTCGCGGGCGAGGCGCGCGCAGCCTTCGAGGCCGAAATGGGCGCCGATCCCGCCCTCGCGGCAAAGGTGGCGCAGCATCGCGGTCTCGCAGCCCGCGTCGCCGCGGCCTATGCGCCGGTGCTGGACGAGCCCGTGCCGCCGCAGCTCGTGGCCCTGGCGAGCGCCGCCAACGACCGTGGGCCTGGCCGCGGGGCCCTGCCGCAATGGGCGGCCATGGCGGCCTGCCTGGCGCTGGGCGTGCTGGCCGGCCGCGCGCTCTGGCCCGAACAAGGTCCTCTCGCAACGCATGGCGGCGAGCTCGTCGCCCGTGGCGGGCTCGATAAGGCGCTGACGACCCAGCTGGCCTCGCAGGCCGGCCCCGTCAGGATCGGGCTGACGTTCAAATCCGGCGACGGGCGCTACTGCCGCACCTTCGAGAGCGCGGCCGACCATCTGGCAGGCCTGGCCTGCCGGCGCGACGGCCGATGGGTGGCGCAGGTCGCCACCGCCCTGACCCCGCAGCCCGCGTCCGACTACCGCACGGCGGCCAGCGCCACCCCGCCGGCCGTGCTGGCCGCGGTCGACGCCATGCGCGCCGGCGACACCCTCGACGCCACAGCCGAGCGCACCGCCCGCGACCGGGGCTGGAAGCCTTAGGCCTATTCGCCCGGGTGGTAGCGCCGCTCGGTGTGGCCGGTGAGCTGGTCGGGGTAGAAGTAGACCTCGCGCAGGTTTCCGCCGGCGTAGCGCTGGGCCTGGTCGTCGAAGTGCTTGGAGGCCGGGTCGCCGCTCTCCCCGCCGGCGGTGACCGCGCGGGCATGGACCTTGTCGCCGAACTCCACGACGGCCACGAAGCTGTTGCCGCTGGAGCCGTAGTATTTCTTCGTATCCGGATAGCGGCGCGCGCCGAACGAGGCCAGCGAGCCCCACTGGGCCGAGGCGAACGGCACGGGGAGACTGGGGCCGGCGTCATCGAAGTGCTGGACGATATCGTCGTTGAGGCGCTGGAAGCGGTTGATCCGGCCCCAGGGCGTCTTCCAGGTCCCGAAATCCTGGGTCAGGCGGTCGCTCGCCTCGGCCAGCGCCTCGAGCCGCTGGGCCGGCGTCGCGCGCGTCGCCATGTAGTCGTAGACGCTGACGCCCGCCGTCTTGGCCTCCGGTGCGACCTTGACCCACAGCGCCTCGCCCCAGAACACCGCCAGCGATGTCGGAACTGACTCCGCCGCCCAGCGGTCGTCCCAGGCGCGCAGGGGCTCGATCGGCTCCCGCAGCCTGGCCTTCAGCGGGTCGTCGGCCGCCGCGCCGTCATAGGCCGCGACCAGGGTGGGGATCAGCCGCGCGAACGCCGGCATGTAGGAGTCGTAGGCCGCCTCGATCAGGGTCGGCAAGGTGAAGTCTTTGCGCGCGCTCAGCACGCGGACCGCGTGGGCCGTGCGGGGGTTCTCGCCGGCCTGGTCCATGTAGCGCGGGTAGTCGGCGCGCTTGGGGCTGTGCGGGCCGGCGGCGGACCAGGGCGAGTCGTTGCTATTGTAGATCCAGCCGCTGGAAGGGCTTTGCACCTGCGGCAGCTCGGCCAGCGCATGCAGCCCCTTCCAGTCGGTGGCCGGATCGGAGCCGTCCACCGGCTTGGTGTAGTCGAAGCGGTCGTCGCGCCGGGGCATGAACTGAGGCAGCAGCAGCGCTGTCTCGCCCTTGGAGTCGGCGAAGAGGGTGTTGTTCGAGGAGTTGGCGGCCAGCGCCGCGACCCTCAGGAACGAGGCGTAGTCGACAGCCTTGGTGCGGCCGAAGGACTGCTCCAGCGCCTCGACCGGCTTGTTCATCAGCGCGACTGCGATCCACTTGCCGTCGATGGCGCGCACGATGGGCCCGTGATGGGTGCGGAACACCGTGAAGGTCTGGCGCGCCATGCCGCGCTGCGTGCGGTAGGGGACGACGATAGTCGAGACGGTCACCGGCCGCTCTTCGGCGCCGTAGCGGTAGAAGGCCTTGCCGTCCTTGCGAACGATGGTCTCGGCGAACTCGTCGACCGTGTCGGCGCCGCTGGTGGTGTGCATCCAGCCGGCGTGCTCGTTGAAGCCCTGGTAGACGAAGAACTGCCCCCAGGTGGCCGCGCCGTAGGCGTTCAGCCCCTCGTCGCTGGTCATCTGCAGCTCCGAGCGGAAGAAGAACGAGGTGTGCGGGTTGATCAGCAGCAGCGCATGGCCGTCCTTGGTGATCGAGGGCGAGATCGCCATGCCGTTGGAGCCGGCGGGCTCCTTGAATTTCAGGCTTTCGTCGTCGGACAGCGCCGCACTTTGCCGTTGGCCGTAGAAGGCCTCCAGCTCGCGGAGGGACACCTTCTCTATATCGCCGCCGATGCTGCCCTCGGTGAAGCTGAGCGCCATCCAGGGCTCGAAGTGCGTGATGACCTTGGGTTTCACCTTGGGATGGGTCGCCAGGTAGTAGTTCAGCCCGTCGGCCCAGCCGTTCATCAGGGCCTTCAGCCAGGCCGGGCTCGCGGCGTATTTGGCTTGCAGGTCAACGGGATCGACGAACAGCTTCTGGCGCAGATCCTGCCAGATCGCCGCCTCGCCCTCGGCCTCCGCCGTTCGGCCCAGCGCGGTGATGTAGTTGGTCTCCACGCGGTTGAAATCGTCTTCGGCCTGGGCGTAGACCATGCCGAACACGGCCTGCGCGTCCGTCTTGCCGTGCACGTGGGCGATGCCCCAGTCGTCGCGGACGATGGAGACCTGGGCGGCCTCGGACTTCAGGCGGGCGAGGTCGCTGGCCGCGGCGGCCGGGACGGCGTTTGCCACCAGGCCCGCGACCAGCAAGGCGCCGAATATCCGCATCCGCATCCCCCGAGAGCCGGCCGCTGAATCGGCCGCCGCCGGCGCACGCTGAGCAAGCCGGCGGCAGAAATGCAAGCCCGCTCACATGCGAAGGGCCGCCCCATGGCTGGAGCGGCCCTTCCATAGTCGGACCGCAGAGCGGTACGCGACACTATGCCAGAGCTTAGGCCTAGGCGCGGACCCCGCAAGCGGAGGTCCAGGTCACGGTCACCGGGCTACGGCTTTCACTATGAGACACTGGATCACCTCCTTTCAGTTGCTGAGCAAGGACCCGCAATATGGGTCGCTTCGCGGGCCTGCGCAAACGCCGCCTTGGTCGTTTCAGCGGGCCAGGCCCGCCTGTGGCTTTTGCGCCGCCTGCTCCTCGAGGCTCGGCCGGCGGCGCAGCGCCTGGACGGGGCGGCCGAGCTTGTCCAGCGCCTCGATCGTCGCCCGGTAACCCTCGGCGACCGCCGGCGCGTAGGCGCCGAAGTCGCGGATTTCCACCTTCGACACCTCCGGCAGCACCAGGAGGTCGGTGGCCTCGCGCGCCGCCATCAGGTCGCGGGAGGTGGAGACCGTGGCGGCCCGCATCAGCAGCGAGACGATCGGTGGGCCCCTGCGCCACTGCCCCGACCACAGCCAGCGCCAGACGGAGGCAGGCCTGGCCACGTCGTCGGCGGTGATGCTGCGGCCGGCAGTGACGTCGACGCCGACGATGGGGCCGAGCTGGCTGGCGCGCATCACATCGGCCGGGAAGTTCTTCATCACCGCGCCGTCGACAAGCACATTGTTGTCGTCGGTCCAGGGCGGCAGGATACCGGGCAGCGAGATCGAAGCCCGCAGCGCCTTCCAGAGCAGGCCGCGCCGATGCATCTGATAGGCGCCGGTGGTCAGGTTCGACGACAGGCAGAAGAAGGGCAGCCACAGGTCGGCGATCTGGGTGTCCCCGAAGTGGTGCGCCAGGCGCTCGTTGACCATCATGCCGTGAGTCATGGCCAGCAGCGGCACGGCGATGTCCGTCAGCGGGCTGCTGTCCACGAAGGCCTCGCGGATGCGGCGCTCCATCTCGGCGTCGTCCCAGCCCATGGCCACGCCCGCGGCGATGATGGCGCCCATGGACACTCCGCCCACGAAGTCGATGGGCACGCCGCGCTCGCGCAGCGCCCGCACCGCGCCCACGTGGGCGTAGGCCCGCGCGCCGCCGCCGGACAGCACCAGGCCCACCGACTGGCCGGTCAGTACGCGGGCGATCCGCTCGACGTCCGGATCGTGGTCGCGGCGCAGGTGGAACAGCCGCGCCGGCTCGGCCGCGTCGAGCCAGGCCTCCGACCCGGACGGCCGGCTGGTGTCGGGCGGGTGCACCAGGATCAGGTCGACGAGCCGCTGGGCCTGCAGCGGCGAAGCCAGGGCCGCCGCTGCGGCGGGCTTCGGCGGGTCGCGGTCGCCGCGGCCCACCTGGAACAGCCGGTCCACCTGCCGGGCGACGACATGGCGCCAGCCGCCGTCGGCCGCCTCGGCGACATAGAGGACGAAGTCGTGGACCCGCTCCACGTCCGAGAACCATTCGGTAGGCGCGCTTTGCGCTTCCGCGCCGATGCAGGTGACCGAATAGTCCAGGCGGGCGATCTCGCGCGCCAAGCGCTCGACCAGCGGCCGCAGCGCCCCGAATTGGCCCAGCGACGCGAAGCCGAACACCGAGGGCTCGCCCATGCCGCCGCGCGTCACCGCCTGGCGGCTGCGCAGCATCATCAGCTTCGCGAGCTCGATCATCACATCGGGTTCGGCCTCGCAGGCCGCGAGGAAGACGTCGCGCGGGACGGCGATGATCTCCGAGTCGCGCAGCGCCACAACGTCGGCGGAGTGCGGCGCGTCGGCGATCAGCGACATCTCCCCCGCCGGCTCGCCCGGCCGGATCACCCCCAGGAACTGGACCTCGTTGCCCGGCTCGCGCCGGAAGGCCCCGAGGCGCCCCGCGCGCACGTAGTACAGCTGGTCAGAACGGTCGCCGACGGCGAACAGAGTCTGGCCGCCGGGCAGCGAGAACCACGTCGCCTCGGCCTGCACCTCCGCCTGACTGAACAGCCGGGCCAGCGCAGAATCTACGGGGATGTCGGGCAGGGGTGACACGAGGCCGGAGCCTAGCTTGGCCAAAGAGTCGGGGCTATGGCTTCGCTGTGGCGCCGTCAGGCCCCCGCGGGCGTTTGTACTGAGGCGCTTAAGAGGAGCTTCCCATGTCGAACCCCATCGCCGATCCGCTGGTCGAGGTTCCGGACTTCAGCCCGACATCGGAACTGGTGCGCATCGTGGCGACCAGGGCCGGGGCTGTGACGGTGATCATGCACCGCCCGGAGCGGAAGAACGCCTTCAACGCTGACCTGATCTCCGCCCTCTCCGAGGCGTTCGAGACCCTGCGCGGGGCCGAGGGCGTGCGGGTGGTTTTCCTGCGCGGCGAGGGCGGGACCTTCAGCGCCGGCGCCGACCTCGACTGGATGCGCGCCGCCGTCGACCGCAGCGAGAGCGACAACCGCGAAGACGCCTTCGCCATGGCGCACATGCTGAAGCAGCTCTGGGACCTTCCGGCGCTCACCGTCGCGCTGGTGGACGGTGGGGCGTTCGGCGGCGGGGCGGGCCTGGCCGCGGCCTGCGACCTCGCCATCGCCACGGCCGACGCCAAGTTCAGCTTCTCGGAGGTGAAGCTCGGCCTGATCCCGGCGACCGTCAGCCCCTATGTGGTGGCCGCGATCGGCCCTAGGGCGGCGCGCGGCCTGTTCGCCACCGGCCAGCTGTTCGAAGCCGAGCACGCCCTGCGCATCGGCCTGATCAGCGAGGTGGTCGCCGACGCCCAGGCGCTCGCCGCCGCCCAGGCGCGGATTGCCGCCGAAATCCTGGCCTGCGCCCCTGGCGCGGTGGCCGACGCCAAGCGGCTGGCGTTCGACGTCTACGCCCAGGAAATCGACCACGGATTGATGGAGGATACCGCCAGGCGGATCGCCCAGGCCCGAGTGAGCGGGGAGGGTCAGGAAGGCGTCCGGGCCTTCCTGGAGCGCCGCAAGCCGGTCTGGGCGCCCGGCGCGGACTGAGGCTGCTAGTGTGCTGGATTTGAAGTTCGCCTCACTCAAGGGCCAAGCGCTGAGCGAACTTCAAATCCAAGAAGCACACTAGAAACATAGACTTGCTAGTGTCCTTGTCGATTTCCGAAGTTCGCCCAACGCCGGCCGCAAGCGCTGGCGAACTTCGGAATCGGGACACTAGCCGCACTGGTCAAAGGCCGGCCCGCGTCCTAATCCAGTGGCCATGGCGCTCCACATGATCAAGCTTTGCGTCGGCGCGGCGACCGTCGAGGAATTGCTCGACTGGCGCCGGACCCACGAGGACGCGGCAGGCCCCTGGATCATGCGCACCCGCCAGACGCCCAAGCGGGCGGCGGAGCTGGTGGCCGGCGGCTCGCTCTACCGCGTGTTCAAGGGCGTGATCCTCTGCCGCCAGGCGATCCTGGCGGTGAATACGGTGGGCGAGGGGATCACGGCGCGCTGCGAGGTGACCCTGGACCCCACGCCGGTCCGCGTCGCGCCGACGCCGCGGCGGGCTTTCCAGGGCTGGCGCTACCTCGAACTCAAGGACGCGCCCGAAGACCTGCCCTTCGAGGCCTTCGGTGACATCCCCACCGAACTCGCCCGTCAGTTGCGCGAGGTCGGCGCATGGTGACGCTTCCATCCACAGGCGGCGACGATCTGCGCGTTGACGGGAGTTTGGCCGAGGCGCTCCCTTAGCGCTATGCGAGTCGGCGTTCGCCGACCACGAAGGAGTTTCCGGATATGCCGCAGGCCAGCGTCATCGTGGTCGGCAATGAGAAGGGCGGGGCGGGCAAGTCCACCATCGCCATCCATACCGCCACCGCGCTCCTTCACGCAGATGCGCGGGTTGCGGTTCTCGACCTCGACCTTCGCCAGCAGTCGACCTCGCACTTCTTTGCGCACCGCCGCGCCTGGCTGGAGGCCAACGGCGCGGTCGCCCCCATGCCGATCGAGCATCCCCTGAGCGCCGACGGCGCGGCGCTGGCCAAGGCGACCGACGAGGAGGCGCTGGCGCGGTTCGAGGAGGCCTTCGGCCAGGCGAGCGAGGCCGCCGACTTCGTGCTGATCGACACGCCCGGCAGCGACACGGCGATCAGCCGCGCAGCCCACGGCCTGGCCGACCTGATCGTGACGCCGATGAACGACAGCTTCGTGGATTTCGACATGCTGGGCGTCGTCGACCCTGTGACCCTGGAGCTGAAGCGCCACAGCCTCTATTCCGAGACGGTCTGGAACAGCCGCAAGGCGCGCGCGCTGAAGGACCGCAAGACGATCGACTGGGTGGTGCTGCGCAACCGCCTCGCGCCTACCGAGGCCCGCAACCGCAAGCGCCTCGACGAGCGGGTGGAGACGCTCTCCCGCAAGGTCGGCTTCCGCATCGGGCCGGGCCTGCGCGACCGGGTGATTTACCGCGAGCTCTTTCCCTTCGGCCTGACGGTGGCGGACCTGTCGCCGGCCATCCGGCCCGTGGCGATGTCGCTGCAGCATGTGGCCGCGCGCCAGGAACTGCGGGCGCTGATGACGGCGCTCGGCCTCTCGGGCTTCTCGGACGGCGAGCAGATCGCCGCGGAATAGGCCATGCTCTACCTCGCGCTTGGGGCCGCGCTCCTGTGGTTCCTCGTTGGCCTGGGGCGTGGCCAGCGGGTCTTCAAGCGGCGCGAATGGCGGCTGCTGTCCGGCGCGTTCGCGCTCGCGGCGTTTGCCGGCGCCGCTTACGTCGGCATCCGCGGCGGCTGGGAGATCTCCATCGTCCTGGTTGTGCTGGGGCTTTGGCTATTGACCACCACGCGGATCGGCGGCGCGCCGACCGGTTCGCCGCGCACGCCGCGGATGAGCCTCGAGGAGGCTCGCTCGATGCTGGGAGTGGGCGGCGACGCCACGCCGGAGGAAATCCAGGCGGCCTACACCCGGCTTATGCGCCTCGCCCACCCGGACAAGGGCGGCACGACCGGCCTCGCCACCCAGCTCAACGCCGCGCGGGATCGGTTGCTCAAAGGCTGACACCTCATCCGCTTGTGAGCGGGTGTCAGGCTGGCTCGATCACCATGCAGGCCAGCCGCTTGGCCTTGAGCGCCCGGCAGGCGCCCTTGGCGTCGGTTTCGGTCAGGCCGGTGAACATCGCCTTGTACCGGCGGCCCTGCTTGTCCGTGGCCCCGGTCGCACCGTCGAAGTGGTCGCCGAAGCGCTTCTCGACGAAGGCGATCTGGTGACGGGCGTCGGTCGGGGAGTGGAATTCGCCCACCTGCACCGCCCACTTGGCCTTGGCGGCCTTCGCGTCGCGGTCGGCCTTGGCCTGGCGCGGTTGGACGATCTGGATCTTGCCCGCACGCGACGGCGGAGCCGACGCGAGCTCGATCTTCAGCCCGGTCTGGTCGCCATCGCCCTGTTCCACCGGCGGACGCACGACGGGGCCGCTGAGCTCCGGCTCGAACAGGTTCTGGGCGACGGTGATCTTCTCGCCCATGGCGCGGCGGCGCATCACGTCGAAGCCGGTGAGCAGCAGGTCCTCGGCGTTCTGGTCGCGCTGGGCGGTGGTCGGACCGCCCATCACCACGGCGATCAGCCGGCGGTTGTCGCGCACGGCGGAGACCGCGAGGTTGAAGCCCGAGGCGTTGGTGAAGCCGGTCTTCAGCCCGTCCACCCCGGGCATGCGGCTCAAGAGGTGGTTGTGGTTGGCGAGGACCTGACCGCGGAAGGTGAACTGCTGCAGGCTGAACAGCTTGTAGTACTGCGGGTAGTCGCGCATCACCGCGCGCGACAGGATGGCGATGTCCCGGGCGGTGGTCAGCTGCCGGCTGTCGGGGAGGCCCGAGGCGTTCGCGAAGTGGGTGTTCTGCATGCCCAGCTCCTGGGCGCGCAGGGTCATCAGGGCGGCGAAGCGGCTTTCGGTGCCGCCGAGCTTCTCGGCCATGGCCACGGCCATGTCGTTCGCCGACTTGGTGGCCATGGCCTCCATCGCCTCGGTGACGCTCACCGAGTCGCCGGCGCGGACGCCGAGCTTGGTGGGGGCCTGGGCCGCGGCATGTGGCGAGACCTGCACCCGGTCGTCGGGATGCAGCTTGCCGGACGCCAGCGCCTCGAAGGTCAGGTACAGCGTCATCACCTTGGTGATCGACGCCGGGTAGCGGGGGCTGTCCTCGTGCTTGGCGTAGAGCACCTCGCCCGACTTCGCATCCACCACGATCGCTGCGTACTTCGTCTGTGACGCGGCAAGCAGGTTCTGGAAGTAGGGGATCTGCGCGCTCGCCGGAGTCGCGACGGAGCCGAGGGCGGTGGTGGCGGCCAGACCTAACGCTAGGAACAGGCGGCGGGCGTGCTGGATCATGCTTCGTCCGTCGAATCAGTGGCTTGAGACGACCGTCGGGCGCCCCGTGAATCTGCCTATCATGACAGCCAGACCCTTGCCTGAGAGTAAACAGGTGTTGAACGGCGAAATTGTCGCGGCGCCCTTGAACGCGGCAGCTCCGCGGGCGCCAGCGAGGCGAAGCTGGGCTATGTTGCACTGCACAAAAAATATTGACTGCTGCACTGCAACATGAGACAACGTAACGCGTTCACCTAATCCGCCCAACCGAATCAACCGTTTGCATCGCGGCGCCTGTCGCCGCCTCAGCCAGGAGCTGCACCCAATGGCCGCCGCCGAAGCCGTGAAGTCCACTGTCGATCAAATGACCGCCGCCTCCAACGTCGCGTTCAAGGACGGCGTCGAAAAGACCCTCGCCGCCCTCAACGAAGCCAATGGCGTCTCCAAGAAGAACCTGGAAGCCGTCGTCGCCTCGGTGACCGCCGCCACCAAGGGCGCCGAAGCCCTAGGCGCCCAGGCCATGGCCTTCTCGAAGACCAGCTTCGAGAACCAGGTCGCCGCCGCCAAGTCGCTGGCCAGCGCCAAGAGCGTGCAGGAAGTGGTCGAACTCCAGACCGCCTTCGCCAAGACCGCTCTGGAAGGCTACATCGCCGAAATGGGCCGCATGTCCGAGACCGTCTCCGCCTCGGTGAAGGACAGCATGAAGCCGCTGAACGAGCGCGTGACCGCCATGGTCGAGCGCATGCAGGCGGCCCGCTAAGCATCTAACGCCCGCGTACGGCTCTCGGGCCGATGGGTGTGAAGGCCCGGAGCAGCGATGCTCCGGGCCTTTTCTCGTTTGGGCCCCCTGTTTTCTCTTAGGTGAGGGCGCTAGACGTTGGCCCATGTCCCAGATCGAAGACCGACTGGCCGCCGCGGGCGTTGTCCTGCCGCAGCCCAACGCACCCGTCGCCAACTACGTGCCCTTCATCCGGCTGGGCGACCTCGTCCACATCTCGGGCCAGGTGTCGCTGGACGCCGGCGGTGGGATCAAGGGGGTGGTGGGGCAGGACGTCGACCTCGTCACCGCCCAGAGCGCGGCCAGGCTCTGCGGCCTCAGCTTGCTCGCCCAGATGAAGGCCGCATGCCAGGGCGACCTCGACCGCGTGGTGCGTGTCGTGAAACTGAACGGCTTCGTGCAGGCGGGCCCCGATTTCTTCGACATCCCCAAGGTGATCAACGGCGCCTCGGACTTAATGGTCGAGGCGTTCGGCGACGCCGGCCGCCACGCCCGCTCGGCGGTGGGCGTCTACCGCCTGCCGATGAACTTCGCCGTGGAGGTCGATGCGGTGGTGGCCGTCTCGTGAAGCACCGGTCTGGCGAGGCGCGGTTCGGGGAGGCGTGGGAGCGCCTGTTCCACCCGGCGGTCGCGCACCGCGGGCTGTGGAACCCGGACGGTCCGCCGGAGAACTCGCTCGCCGCTTTCCAGGCCGCCTGCGCCGCCGGATTCGGCATCGAGCTCGACGTGCAGTTGTCCGCCGACGGCGAAGCCATGGTCTTCCACGACGACGACCTGGAGCGGATGACCGGCGTTCGCGGCCGCCTGAGCGACCGGACCACGACGGAACTGGCGGAGCTGCGGCTCAAGGGTTCGGACGAGCGCGTTCCGACGCTGGTGGAGACGCTCGCCCTCGTCGGCCGCCGGGCCATGGTGCACGTGGAGCTGAAGACCCCCTACGGCCAGGTGGGGCCCCTGGAGCAGCGGACCCACGAGATCCTGATCGACCACGCCGGCCCGGTCTGCGTGATCGGCTTCAACCCCTATTCCCACGGCTGGTTCGCCGAACGGTTCCCAGGCGTGCTGCGTGGGCTCGACAGCTATTCCTACAAGCACGCGCCGCAGCTGGCCGAGGCCCAACGGGAGAGCTTCGCCAGGCTTGAGCACGTGTCGATCGCCAAGCCGCACTTCCTGGCGCTGGGGCTCGACATGCTGCCCAGCGAGCGGGCGGCGAAGTTCCGCGCCGAGGGCCTGCCCATCCTCGCCTGGACGGTGCGCGAGCCGGCGCAGTGGGAGGCGGTCCGCGACGCTTGCGACAACCTGATCTTCGAGGGCTTTTGCCCTTGAAGGAAGCTCCGGCAGTGACGCTGAAGCCGGCGGTCAAGGTCTGCCGCCGCGTCGCCGAAGTGGGCCGCGAGGCCTGGGACGCCTGCGCCGGCAACCCCGCCTACGCCGGCAATCCGTTCATCCGCTACGACTTCCTGGACGCACTCGAGCAGTCGAACAGCGCCGTCGAGCGCACCGGCTGGGGCCCGCAGCACCTGGCCATCCAGGACGCGCAGGGCGGGGTGGCCGCGGTCATGCCGCTCTACCTGAAGTCGCACAGCCAGGGGGAATACATCTTCGACCACGCCTGGGCCGACGCCTACGAGCGGGCGGGGGGCCAGTATTATCCGAAGCTCCTGTCCGCCGCGCCCTTCACCCCGGCCACCGGCGCGCGGCTGCTGGCCCGACCCGACGTGGACGCCGACGAGGCCAGGCGGTTCCTGCTGGGCGGGGCGCTGACGCTTTGCGAGCGCTACGGCTCCTCGTCCTTCCACGTGAATTTCCCCACCGAGGACGAGTGGCGCTGGATGGGGGAGCAGGGCCTGGCGCTGCGCGAGGGCCAGCAATACCACTGGCACAACCGCGGCTACGCCACCTTCGAAGACTTCCTGGCCGCGCTCTCCTCAGGCCGCCGCAAGACCATCAAGCGCGAGCGGCGCGACGCGATCGAGGGCCTGGAGATCCTCTGCCTGAGCGGGGCGGACCTGTGCGAAGAGCACTGGGACGCCTTCTTCGG
>NZ_JAQGIZ010000247.1 GCF_028290885.1 Phenylobacterium sp. | reverse complement strand
CGTGGCGAACCGCCGGCCGGCCCGAGACCGCGGCCTCAGCCCGCCGCGCCGGCCCTCGCCGGCGGCAGCCCCGCCTCCGATCTCAGCCGGCCGTAGAGCCGCACCTGATAGGGTTCGGCCGCGGGCTTGATCATGGCCGGGGAGGCGGCGATCAGCTGCGCCCGCGCGGCTTCGCGCTGGCCCTTGGCCAGGGCGATCTGGGCCTGCGCCAGTTCCAGGTTGGCGCCCCAGTCGGGATCGCCGGCCAGTTGCGCCACGGCCTCCGGCTTGATCCCGACCAGGCGCTTCGCGGCCTCGTCGAAGTGTTTGGCCTGGATCAGGCAGGAGGCCCAGGTGAAGGCGACCGCGTCCTCGATAGCCGCCCCCGGAAAGGCGGCGTGCGCGTGCGCCCAGGCTTCGGCGACGTCGCGAAGGCCGTCGGCCACGCGCCCCGAGCGGCATTCGGCCGTCGCCCCGTCGGTCAGGGACGCAATGCCGAAGAACGAGCCCGGCCCGACGGTGCGCACCGCGATGGCGTGCACGTGGCGGGTGTCGGCAATGGCCGCGTCCCAATGCTCCAGGGCGCCCTCGGACTGCGCGCGGGTGGACAGCAACTGCAGGGTCAGCTCGTGCTCCGGCCCGAGGGTGGCCAGCATCTTGGGATAGACGGCGTCGGCCTCCTGCACCGCCTGGGCGTGCTTGCCCTGGATCATCAGCGCCTGGGCCAGGTTGAGGCGGACCATCAGGACGTCGGCGCTGTCGGGGCCCTCGAGGACGGCGTAGCCGGCGGCCAGGCGCTTGAACAAGGCCTCCGCCTTGGCGCCGTCGCCTAGCCGTATATGCGCGAACGCCAGCCGCTGCAGGAAGGTCAGCCGCGAGCCGAGGTCGAAGTTCGCGGGCTGGGCTTCCGCGCCCTGGGCCGCCAATCCGAATTGCCGGGCCGCTTCCGGCGCATCGTTGCCGACCAGGGCCACCATGCCGCGGGCGGAGGCGAGCCACACCGGGACCTCCGGACCCGGATCGTTCATCGCGGAGACGCCCTGCGCCTCGCGGGCGAGCAGGACCTTGGCGCGGTCCAGGCTGCCGCCGGTGTAGGTGCGGGCCTCCATCATGGCCTGCTGCAGGCCAGCGACGTGGGCGTGCGGTGAATTGGAGCCTTCGGCGGCGCGCCACAGGGTCTGGGCGCGGCCGTACTCCCGCCGCGCATCCTCCCAGTCGCCCCTGCGGTCAAGCGACAGGGCGATGGTGTGGTGCAGCTGGGCGGCGACTTCCGGTTCCGCCGGGAAGCGGCGGTCGATCTGCGGCGCGGCCCGGGTGACGGCCGACACGAGGGTCTCGTCCGCCTTGCCGCTCTTGAAGGGATTGCTGCGGGCCAGCAGGTCGTTGGCGAGGAACAGGTTGATCTGCTCGGCGATCCGGCTCTGCCGCCGCGCCGCGTCGCGATCGTGGCGGGCTTGCAGATAGAGCGCTGACGAGGTCAGGACCCCGATCGTCAGCGCGGCCCCTGCCGCGACGATCCAGGGCCGCCGTTCCCGCGCCCGAAGGAGCTGGCGCTCCAGTTCGGCGTTGCGCTGCGCCTGGGCGGCGGTTTCGGCGAGCCTGACGCGCCGCGCCGTCAGGGTGCGCAGGCGTTCGGTCAGCTCCGAGGCGCCGGCGAGCCGCCGCTGGGGATCGCCGGCGGCGGCCTCGCCGATGTCGGTGCGCAGCAGCGGATCCTCGACCTCCCGCTCCCAGCCCGCCGCCAGCGGCCGGGTCAGGTCGCCCACCGTCAGCTGGTAGAGCATGACGCCCAGGGCATAGACGTCCGACTTGACGCTCGGCGGCGCGCCGGCCAGCCGTTCCGGGGCGATATAGAGCGCGCTGCCGCCGCGCCCGGGGCTCGCCCCCTCATCGACCTCGAACCCGTCGTAGGTGATGTTGAGGTCGGCCAGGCGGACGGACTCCATCACGTCGGCGCTGCCGAAGTCCACCACCGCGGTCCGCCACCCACCCTCTGCGGTGGCGGACACCACGACGTTGGCGGGCTTCAGGTCCTGGTGCAGCACGCCGAGCCCATGGGCCGCCGCCACGGTGGCGCAGACCTGAGCCGCCAGGTCCAGGCGGACCTCAAGCGGGACGCCCTGTAGTCCGCCCTGCGCCGCAGCCCAGGCGGGCAGGTCCTCGCCCCGATAAGCGATCTCCATGAAGAACGGCTGGGCGTCGAAATTCCACTCGAGGGCCGGCGCAAAGTCATGCCGGGCCCCAAGGCTGGCGGAGATCAGCCGCGAGACCGCCACCTCCCGCTTGAGGCTCCGCAGGAACACGACGTCGTGGGCGAACTTGAACACGCGCTGCTCGCCCGTCTTGTCGTGCTCGCCAAGCCAGACCTCGTTGGCGGGGGACTGGCCGAGCGTGCGCAAGAGACGCCATTGCGGTCGCCCCGGCGGCGGCTGGCCGGCATGCAGCGTCGGCGCGCCATCGGCCGCGGAGCCCACGGCCTGCATCTCGACGGTGGCCGCCAGCCGGTAACCGATCCGCGGAACGGTCACCAGCAGGGACTGGTCTTCGTCCCGCAGGGCCTTGCGAAGCTTCGATATGGCGGTGGTCAGCGACCCCTCGACCACGGTCGTGGCCGGCCAGACGGCTTCCAGCAGCTCGTCCTTGGTGAGCACCTCGCCGGGGCGGCGGAGCAGTTCCAGGAGCAGTTCGAGCGGCTTGATCTCGAGTTCGACGAGCGCGCCGCGGACGGTGAGACGCCACCGGCTCTCGTCAAGCTCGCAGTCCGCAAAGCGCCAGAGGCGGCGGCGCATCGTACGCACTTCCGACGCCGCACGCCGACTGTCCGACATCCCCCGACCCCACTAACAGGTACGCCGCGCTTACGCTCCAGACCAGAAACATCCCAAAGTTCTGCGAACGTCAGTATCCGCGCCGGTCGTGCAATTGTCCATGCGACCTCGAGTACATTCGGTCGGCTCGGGCGCACCACTCGACTTGCCTTACCGCAACCTATCTCAGCCGGACGAAAGGTCGGATGGCTCCCGCCTGTTAATATCCGTTGAGTATAACGCTTATATATTTCCCCCAGATTTTACTGACAATTAAGCGCGTTGTGAAATGTTGACGGGGTTATTACCGCAGTTGGAAACGCGGAGAGGTCGATCGATTTGAAAGCCGACGGTCCGCAATTCGGCGATGGGAGATGATCCATGCCCAAGTTCGCTTCGCGTTTCTTCAAGCACCAGGCCGGCGCCACCGCCATCGAATACGCCTTGATCGCCTCGCTCGTGGCCGTGGTCATAGTGACGTCGCTGGGCGCCCTGGGCGCCAAGCTGATCGGCACCTACAACATTATCACCGGCCAGTTTCCGTAGGCTGGCCTTCGATCGACGGAGGCCGGCGCCGGCCCCAAAACGGCGGGGCAAACAAAAACCCCGACCTTGGGGGCCGGGGTTGATGTCTCTCGAAGCGGAGCGATCCGTTATGCGAGCGCAAGGCTCTGACGGCGGCGCTTGCTGCGCAACACGGCGCCGAGGCCGCCGAAGCCAACGACCATCATCGCCCAGGTGGCCGGCTCGGGAATTTGGGCCCCGCCGCCCATCTGCAGCCTGAACTGCTTCAGGTCGTCCACAGCTGGAGTGAACGTAAAGGCGAGCGAAGTGATGCTCTCGCCAGTCGTGCCGACCAGCTCAAACTTGTTCGCGCCGTTGCCGCTGAGGGTTTGGTTCGTGAACGTGGTGCCGCCATTTACGACCAAGTTGAACGTACCGTTGACGATCGACTCGATATCGAAGGTGACCTGCGAGAAGCCCGTGGGGAGGCTGACGTTCAGATTATTCAGCGGATTTGCATCGATGATCGCTTCCCCGGAGCCGTTGAGCATAAGCGTATCGCTGCTGGTGAATGTGACGATCGAGTTGGTGACCGTTCCGACGTACCCGGTGACGGTGGTCCCTGTCTGAGTGGTGTCGGAGTGAACGCCGAACTGGCTGCCGAACACTCCGGGCGTGAGCACGATGGCCGCCGAGGCGCTACTGGAGAGCAAGACGGCGACCGCGGCGGTTGCGAGAGCGAGATTTCTTTTCATGGTCTCCTAGCCCCTTTCAAAATACCCATGTTCGATGATTAACCCTTCTTAACCCTATTGAAAGGGCATTCGCCTGTGGTGCGAATGAGATTTTGGGATCGATGACTGATGATCAGGAATTTAACGGAGTAATCGAGCGTCCAGGCGTCGGCGTCCGTCATTTGGACAAGCGTAACGTTAGTACAACACTGAGTGGTGTCTAAGGCGAGGCATCGCCTGCTGAAGCTTGACTATAGGTGAATCAATCCACCACTAGGGCGGGCGCCCTGAACATCCTTCGGCGTTGATCGCCAGCCAGCTACCTTAGGCCGGCCTTCGGGTACGGCGGACGGGGCTCGTGGCAAACAAAAACCCCGGCCTCCGGGGCCGGGGTTGATGTCTCTCAAAGGGAGGTAGCCGTCATGCAATCGCGAGGTGTTTACGGCGGCGCTTGCTGCGAAGCGCGGCGCCGAGACCGCCGAAGCCGATGACCATCATCGCCCAGGTGGCCGGCTCAGGAATTTGGTTCCCGCCGCCCGCCTGCAGCCTGAACTGCTTCAAGTCATCCACAGCGGGGGTGAACGTAAAGTTCAGCGTATTGATGAAGTCGCCACCGGTGGCGGTCAGCGTGAACTTGTTCGCGCCGCTGCCGGAGAGGGCTATCGGGTTCACAGCCAACGGGGCGCCGTTTACGGACAGGTTGTAGAAGCCGTTGACGATCGACTCGATATCCCAGGTCACCTGCGTGAAGGTGTTGGTCTGGGCGAAAGTGACCATCAGATTATTCAGCGGATTTGCATCGATGATCGCTTCTCCGGTGCCGTTAAGGGAAAGCGTATCGGTGCTCCCGAACGTGACCATCGAGCCGCCTACTCCGACGGTGCCATAGACCGTGGTCCCGGTCTGATCGGCGCCGGTGAAGGAGTGCACGCCGAACTGGCTGCCGAAGGAGCCCGTGTCGAGCACGAAAGCTGCAGAGGCGCTGCCGCAGATCATCGTGGCGGCGGCTACGGTGGCGAGTGCGAGATTTGTTTTCATGGTCTCCTAGCCCCTTTCAAATACCCAGGTTCGACGGTCGACCAATCTTAACCATATTGAAAGGGCATTCGCCTGAGGTGCGAATGGGATTCGGGCGCGATACCTGCTGACCAGGGCGCTGGCAGAGTAATCGGCCACCCTAGGGCTGACATCCTCCGCCGCGGTAAGGTAAGCGATCTTACAACACTGGGTGGAGTCGCAAGGCCACGCTTCGCTTGGGGAAGCTTGACTGTAGGCGGTTCAGTCCACTACTAGTGCGGGCGTCCCGAATATCCGTCGCGGTCAAGCTGGGCGCCGGGCTGTCTCGCCGATTGCGTATCGAATTCCGGGTCCCCGTCGGTCTTGAAACTGCGGGACGGCGATGGAGAGGCCGCCGCGGAACCGCACAGGTCGGCCATCGAGACCTCCAGCGCCTGGGCGATCCTCCACAGATCGGCCGCCGAGCACCCGCGATGCTGGCGTTCCAGCCGATCGAGGGTCGAGGAGGGGACGCCGCTCGCCAGCGCCAGTTCGGTGCGGCTCATGCCGAGGCCGATACGTCGCCCTTCCACGCGCTTCGCAATGACCTCGTTGATGTCCGGATCCAAGGCGGCTTCCCTCCAGCTGCATCCCCGACAGTCTTGAGTGTCGGGAACCCGACTGTCCGTAAGCGGACATACATCAGCACCAGAGGCGGTCAAGGCGATGCACGCCGCAAGCGTGTCGTCGCGCCTTGGCTGGAGGCCGAGCCGGGGCGGGGCCGTGGCCTCATCTGCGCGTCAACCTCGATTCTTAGGCTCGCGGTAACCGCGACTGTTCATGGTCGTCGCGGTGCTGGAGGCGCTTGGAATGGTCACCCCCCTGCGGATTTCGCATCTCGCCAAGCGGTATCCGGGCGGCCGCGGCCTCATCGACGTGAGCTTCAGCGTGCCGCCGGGCAGCGTGACCGGCTTCATCGGCGCCAACGGCGCCGGCAAGAGCACGACGTTAAAGTGCATCATCGGCCTGACCGAGCCTGACACCGGCCTCGTGGAGCTGTTCGGCGCGCGGGCGGGCTTCGCGGAGCGGCGCCGGCTGGGCTTCCTGCCTGAGGAGCGCGGCCTGGCGCCGCGCGAGCGGGCTCGCGACGTCATCGCCTTCCATGCGCGCCTCAAGGGCCTGGAGAAGCGGACGGCCTACGCCCGCGCTGACCGCCTGCTCGAGCGGATCGGCCTGGGCTCTCGCCTACGCGCGCGGGTAGGGGACCTTTCGAAGGGGAACGCCCAGCGCGTGCAGATCCTGTGCGCCATCGCCCACCAGCCCGACCTGCTGATCCTCGACGAGCCGTTCTCGGGTCTCGATCCGATGGCGCAGGCTGAGGTGCAGTCACTTTTCAGTGAGTACCGGTCCAGCGGCGGCGCCATCCTGTTCTCGACGCACGCGATGAGCGCCGCCGAGCGCCTGTGCGACCAGGTGGTGATCGTCTCCGAGGGACGGACGGTCTTCCAGGGTGCGGTGGCGGAGGTGGCGGCGCATGCCCCGCACGGCGTCTATGTCACCTGCGACAACGATGCGGCCTTGCTGGAGATCGTGGCCGCTCTCGACGGCGAGGCGCAGGCCTTTCCCGGAAAGATGGGCGAGGCGCTTCGCTGGCGAGTCCTGCTGCCGCAGCACGTGCCCTATCCGGCGCTGATGCGCGCCTTGGCCGATCGCCAGCTCGGCGTCCATGGCTTCGACCCGATCCAGTCCGACCTGGAGGGCGGCTTCTGGTCGCTCGCCGCAAACCGCAAGGCCGCATGATGCAAAGGCTGCGCCTGATCGCCGGGCGCGAGATCGCGGCCTACGCTGGGGTTCCCAGTTTCTGGGCGGCGCTGCTGATGGGGCCGTTGTTGATGTTGCTGGCGGCGCTGGCGGGGGGCGCCGTGCACCATCCCCCGGCGGCGGCTCCGGCGCGCCAGATCCTCGTCGAGACGGGTGATCCCGGGCTGAGCGGCGCGGCGAAGGACGCCCTGGCGCAGGCCGGCGCCCTCGAGGGCCGACCCGTCGTCTTTCCCGCCGCGCCGGCTCCGGGCAACGCCACCACGACGTTGAAGGTTGACGTCGATGCCGCCGGCGCCGTTTCCGCGCGGCTGTCGGGCGAGCTGCTGCCGAAGACCACGCTCGCGCTGTTGCGCCGGGACCTGGGGCAGGCGGGCCTGCAGGGCCGGCTTCGCAGGGCCGGCGCCTCCGAGGCGATGCTCGCGGCGGCCGAGGCCGTTCCGGTGACCTTGGAAGAAGCGCCGGTCGCAGCGCCGCCGCCCGCCGACCCAGGCCGATTTGGCCGCTTCGCGGTGATGATGCTGCTTTGGCTGAACCTCGTGGGCGCGCTCGGGATGCTGTTGCAGGCGATCGTGCGGGAACGCGCCAACCGGGCGTTGGAGAGCCTGCTGTCGGCCGCGCGGGCGTCGGAGATCATCTTCGGCAAGCTGGCGGGCGTCGGCGCCTTGTCCCTGCTGGTGCTGAGCGCCTGGCTGGCCGCGGGCGCGGCGATCGCCGCCACGCCGCTCGGCGGCGCGGGAGCCGGCATGATCGGGTTCCTGCTGCAAGCGTTCGCCGCACCCCTGGCGCTCCTGCAGGCGGCGCTGGTCTACGTCCTGGCCTTCGCCATGTACGGCTCGGCGATGATCGGCCTTGGCGCGATCGCCCGCGATGTCCCTTCAGCTCAGAACCTGTCGCGACCGATCTTCGGCGTATTGCTGTTGGTGTTCTTCGTCGCCCTGGCGCAGCTCGGCGGCGGCGCCCACGGCATGGCCTGGATGGTCTGGATCCCGGTGTTCACCCCGTTCATCCTGCTGATGGAGCCGCCCGGCGCCCTGGACCTTGCGCAGACGGCCGTGGCCCTGGGCGGGATGGCCGCAACCACCGCGGTGTTCGGCTGGATGGCGACCCGGGCGCTGACGGACAGCGCGCTGAGACTGCCGGGCATGCGTCGCCGGGCGGCCATCGATAGTCCTCAGCTGCAGCCGGCGGACGCCGCCTAGAGCTTGTCAGCGAGGCGTCGGCTTCGCTTCGGAAACCTTCAGGCGCAGTTCGTGGGCCAGCTGCAGATTGGCCGATGCGCGGCCATAGAACTCGCCCTTGGCGTTCATCGACCGCTGGAAGAGCTCCTCGGCGGCGCCGTAGTCGCCCTGCAGCATCGCCGCGAAGCCTGCATTGTTGAGCGCCGCGGCCTCGCTGTCCGGCGTCACCCCGGCGACGGCCTTGTCGTATTCGCCGCGCATGGCCATGGCGATGCGCAGGTTGGTGCGCGCCGCCGCCAGGTCAGGCTTCTTCTTCAGGGCGTCCACGAAGTCCTTCACCGCCTCGTCGAGCCGCCGCTGCAGCAGGCGGGAGAAACCGCGATTGTTCAGGGCGATGGCCGCGCCCTGTGAGCCCGAGATGGCCCGCTCGTAGGCGGCGTCCGCCTGACCCCACTGCTTTCGGGCGTCATATTCGCCGCCGAGCGCGTTCCATGCGCGCCAGGCCGCCGGATTGGCGGCCACGGCCTTCTGCAGCATCGCGAAGGCCTCGTCGGACCGTCCGAGCAGCGACAGGGCGACGCCCTGGCCTTCCAGCGCCTGCGCCTTCGAGCCCGGGTCGGCCTCCGCTCGCTTGTAGTTCGCCAGCGCGTCCTCATTGCGCCCGCGGGCGAGGTTCAGCTCGCCGGCGAGCAGCAGCAGGCGCGGATCGGTGGCGCCCGCCAGGAAGGCCTGGTCGAGCATCTTGGCGGCATCCGTCAGGCGGTCCTCGGCCAGGGCGCGCTGAACGGCGGCGAAGCCATCGTCGGTGACCGTCTCGGCCGGTTTCGGAGCATGTTTGAACGGGCCAGCCTGGGCGCCTGGGGACGAACCGACGAAAGCGCCAGCCGCCAAGACCGCGGCAAACGCCGAACGCCACACTACACCGGTCGCCATCCTGTTCCCTTCGGGCGCGCGCTCAGCTCAGCCGGCGCAAGCCGGAGGTGAAGCGCACGCTGCCTGTCGGAGCACGCGAGTCGGCCCCAAGGATCAGGCTAACGCCCTGGCACGGCCGCGCGCAACGCTCCAACTTCACGGGAATCCGCAGACTGTTGGCCAGGGCGCGGGCGACGGTGGCGTGGGCGGCGGCATAGCGGATGGTGGTTTGGCCGCGCCGCGCCAGGGATGGCAGACGGGCGCCCGGAACGCTCCAGCCACGACGCGCGAGCTGCAGTCGCAATGCATCGGCGACCCGCCGATTGCCGCTGGCGTCGATGATCACCAGCGCGCGCCCGATGAAGCCGGATCCTGTCGAACGCCGGGGCGCAGGCGGCTGCACGATCGCGGCGACCGCGCGTGTCAGGCTCGCGCGGCGAACCGGGACCGACGCCACGACCTGGCGAGGCGCGGCCGCCGGGCCCACCGGGCGCGGGGCGGGCGCTGTCTTCCCGCTTGGCCGCGCATGAACCACAGCGGCGACGGCGAGCGGGCGGCTGGCGGCCAGGGATGGCGCTGCAGCAGCCTGTGCGGGCGGGGCGTCGTGCGTCGCGGCGGGCGCGGAGGCTGCCCGGTCTTCCGGCGAACGGCTGATCGGCCCATAGGCCTGCGGCGTCAGCGACGACGCGACCTGGAACACCGGCAGGTTCACCCGCCTGAGCACGGCCGGGGCCCCGGACTGCAACAAGGGCAGGGCGGTCAGGCGCGCCGGTGGCCGGGCCGCCGGCGGCGCAACGACCATCGCCGGACCGCTTGTCCTGGCCGCAACCTGGGTCATCGGGAGCGGCGAGCGTTTTTCGGCCTGCGGCTGTGGAATGACCAATGGCTTCGTCGCAGGCGCCGGCAGCGACACTTTCATGACGGGCGTCGCGGGGACCGGCGCCTCGGCGGCGGGCGCGACAGGCAGCGCGGCCAGCTGGGCCCGAGCTTGCAGCGAGGGCGGCTGGATTTTCAGGCTGGGCTGAGCGGGAATCGACGCCAGCTGCAGGGGGGTTGCGGCCGGCCACGGCGCAGGCGACGAGGGCGCGATCAGGAGCCCGACGGCCAATGGCGACCGCTGAAGCGGCGCGGCTGCGGCGGGGAGGGGCTCGCGGCTCACCGGCGCCGCAAGGGCCACACGAACCGCCGGGACCGCCGCGGCCGCGTGCTCGACGGCTGACGCCACTGGCGGCATTTGGGCTTGCGGCGGCACGGCAGGGACCGGGGTGATCACCAGGGCCGGCGCCCGCCGCTCGGGCGGAGCCTGCGCCGAAGCGATGACCAGCGGCGCCTGGACCGCCGCCGGCGGTGGCGCGGCGAGCTTGGGGACCTGCGCCAACGCAACGTGGGTCGGCAACGCGCCGACCGGGGTAGCGGGGGCAGAAGCCGCAGGCGTCGCCGCAGCGAGGCTGGCGGCGCGCGCAGGCGCAGGCGCCGGCGCGGAGGGCGGCTCGGCTTCCTGCGCGGCGAGAACCGGAAGCGGCGCCTTTCCCTGCAGCACGTTCGAATAAGCCTGGTTCTCGGCGACGATCGCCGAGCCGGGGTCGGCGGCCTGCGCCTGGGCGTAATAGCGGCTGCTCAGATCGAACCGCCCGAGCTTGTCGTAGACGACCCCGAAGGCGTTCAGCACGCGCGCATCCTGGGGCGCGCGGTCGCGAGCCGCCTGCAGCAGGTCGAGCGCCTGCGCATAGTCGCGCCGGTCGACCGCCGACACTGCCGCCTGGTAGAGGTTGCCGGCGGCCGAGCCGGGCGCCTCGGCGGTCTTTGCGGGACGAATCTCGACCATCCGGGCCGGCGGTTGAACGCTGGCGCAGCCGTTCGCCCCAAGCGCCAGCATCGAGGCGAAGCCGACGTACGAGAGCCTGCGTGAGGTCATTTCAATGCCCCTGGCCGGCCAATGCCGGCAATAGATTGCGCACCATGTCGATTATCGCGGGCAGCATCAGCGCCGTGACGATCACCGGCAGGATGCAGGCCACTAGCGGTATGGTCATCAGGACGGGCACCCGCATCGCCTTCTCCTCGGCGCGCAGGTAGCGATGGTCGCGCATTTCGTTGGAGTAGGTCCGCAGCGTCTGACCGATGCTCGCGCCCAGCGTGTCTGTCTGGATCAGGAGGGCCACGAAGGACTTGACCGGATCGACGTCGGTGCGCTCCGCCATTGCGCGCAGCGCGTCGGCCCGCCCGCGCCCGGCGGCGAGCTCCTGGGCGACCCGCTCGAATTCCTCGCAGATCCGCGGATGCGATTCCGCGACCTCCCGGCCCACGCGCACCAGCGCCGCTTCCAGACCGAGGCCCGCCTCGACGCAGACCACCATCAGGTCGAGGGCGTCGGGAAATTCCTGCTCCAGCTGCGCCTTTCGCGCATTGATGCGGTTGTCGACCACGGCCTTGGGCGCGATGAGTCCAAGGCCGCAGAGGGCGAGTGCGCCGGCGATCAGCGGCAGTCCGGTCATCGGCTTGCTGGAGACCTGCTGCAGGGCGAGGAAGGCGAGCGGCAAGCCGATCGCCAGGGCGAAGCGAGCGATCACGTAGAGGATCGGGCCAGCCGGATGCTCGATCCCGGCCCGGCTCAGGTCGCGGCGCAACTGCTGTTCGTCTTTTGAGTCCGGAGTCGCCGTCGACCGCTGCACCCATAGGAGGATCGGGTTGGTGACGCCGCCGGTCTTCAGAAGGCCGGCGCTAGCTGTCGGACGCGCCTTGACCTGTTCGTGAAGGCGCCGTCGCACCTCGATCTGGGTAACTACCCGGCCGATCAGGCTCATGGAGGCTACCACCACCGCTGCGAAGGTGATGAGCTGGATCAACAGGGCGGTGATCGTGTTGGACATGGCTCAGTACTTGAAATTTATGATCCGGCGGATGATCAACCACCCGGCTAGGTAGAGGATCATCACTATGCTGGCGATCGTCCAGAAGAGCGGGTCGCCGAACTTGCTGGTGTAATAGGTGGGCTGCATCAGCATCAGCGACCCGATCAGGAAGAGCGGCAGCGCGCTGAGCACCAGGGCCGACGCGCGGCCTTCGCTGGCCAGGGCTTTCACCTTCTTGCCGAGCGTGCCTCGCGCCCGGATCACTGAAGAGAGGCCATCCAGGATTTCGGCGAGGTTGCCGCCCGTCTCGGCCTGGATCCCGACGCTGACGGCGAAGAAGTGGCCGTCCGACGAGCCGGTGCGGCGGGCAAAGCTGAGCAGGGCGTCCTTGAAGTCGGAGCCGTAGGTGTATTCGTCGACGATGAGCCCGAATTCGGAACCGATCGGGTCGCCGAGTTCGTCGGCGGCGAGTTGCACCGCCGAGACGACCGGATGGCCGGCGCGAATGGCGCGAACCACCACATCGAGGGCGAGGGGAAGTTGCTCCTCAAGTTTCTTCAGGCGGCGAGACCTCAGGCCGCTGAGCCAGACCCACGCGCCGCCGCAAGACAGAATGGCCGCGCCGATCAACCCCAGCGTCGCATTGAGTACGAAGCTTCCGCCTGGCGCCGCCCTGACGAGCGCCATGCTCAGCAACCACAGGACGCCCGTGGAAGCCGCCACGATCGCCAGCAGCCGCGAGGGCGTCATGGTGAGCCCGGCCTGACGGCAGTACCTGGCAAGCACCGCATAGTAGTCGAGTAGCCGCTTGTTGGTGATATTCGCGCCGGGGTCGCGGCGCACGAGCGTCGCGTACACGTCGGCGGGATCCATTCCGGAATGCAGCAACGTCAGGCGGCGGTTGACCCTCTGGATCCGCTCGCGCGACGAGAACGCCAGCCCGGCGAGGCTCTGGACCGCCAGCACCACAGCCACGAAGGCCATGACGTAGACGAGGGGTAGGAAGGCTGTCTGCATGGCTAGAACTGCCTCCGTGCCGGAGTGAAGGTGATCGACGGCAATTCCATGCCGCGTGCGGCGAGGACGTCCATGAACCGCGGCCGGACGCCGGTGGTCTCGTACTCGCCCTTGACCACGCCGTCCTTGCCCAGTCCCTGGCGCCGGAACCGGAAGATCTCCTGCATGGAGATCACTTCCTCCTCCATGCCGACAATCTCGGAAATGGAGACCAGCTTGCGGTTGCCGTCTTCCAGCCGCTCCACCTGGACGACGACATTGATGGCCGAGGCGATCTGCTGCCGGATCGAGCGCGGCGACAGCTCGAGGCCCGCCATGCCGATCATCTGCTCGATGCGCGACAGCGCGTCGCGTGGGGTGTTGGCGTGCACCGTGGTCATGGACCCGTCGTGGCCGGTGTTCATCGCCTGCAGCATGTCGAAGGCCTCGCCGGCGCGGACTTCGCCGACGATGATGCGGTCGGGGCGCATCCGCAGGGCGTTGCGGAGCAGATCGCGCTGAGTGACCTCGCCACGATCTTCCAGATTCGGCGGCCGCGTCTCGAGACGCCCAACGTGCGGCTGCTGAAGCTGCAGCTCGGCGGAGTCCTCGATGGTCACGATCCGCTCGGCGCCGTCGATGAAGGCCGACAAGGCATTCAGCAGGGTCGTTTTGCCCGAGCCCGTGCCGCCGGAGATCAGGACGTTGCGGCGGGCCTTCACGATGGCCTGCATCACCTCGGCCATCTCGCTGCTGATACTGCCCAGCTCGACGAGCCGCGCCATGTGGATGGGGACAGCGGCGAACTTCCGGATCGAAACCAGCGGACCGTCGACGGCCAGCGGTGGGATGATGGCGTTGACCCGGCTGCCGTCCGGCAGGCGGGCGTCGACCATGGGCTGGGACTCATCGACCCGCCGGCCGACGGCGGACACGATCTTGTTGATGATCCGGACAAGATGGCGGGTGTCGTGGAAGTGGACGTCGGTCATCTCCAGCCGACCGCGCCGCTCCACGTAAACCGTGGCGTGGGTATTGATCAGGATGTCGCTGATGCTGTCGTCGTTGAGCAGCGGCTCGAGCGGCCCCAGTCCCAGGAGTTCGTCCAGCACGTCCTCGATCAGCTGATCGGTCTGGACCGGCGTCAGCAGCCGCTTCTCTTCGGCCAGCAGCTGACCGACGGGCGCGCGGATCTCGACACGCAGGCTCTCGCGGCCGGCCTTGTCCAGCGCGCTCAGGTTCAGCATGTCGAGCAGCCGCTGGTGGATGCGGACGCGCAGGGCGACCCCGTCGTCAAGCGCCCCGTCCGAGGCCGAGCCGGTGATGCCGCCCTCGTCCTTCCACAGCATGGGTGTCAGCGCCTCCCGCGCGGCGCAGGTTCAACGGTCGCACCGGCGCCGATCAGGGTGGCCAGGTCGCCGATCCCTTTTTCAAGCCTGGTGCCGCGGCGAACGGCCGAAATCTCGATGCCCTGGTTGATCGCCGCGTTCATGACCTTGCGGTCCTCGGGAATCACCGAGGCGAAGTCGCGGCCGAGCGCGCGTTCCGCGGCCTTCACGGTCAGGGACGCCGTCTGGTCCGAAGACAGCGCGTTGCAGACCAGGGTCAGGTTGCCGTTGTCCAGCCCTTGCGCCTTCAGCACGCCCAGCTGGCGATCGAGCATGTGCAGGTGCGGCACCGAGAGGTGCGTGACGATGACGATGCGGTCGGCGAGCTGCAGGGCGCGATTGGTCCACGCGGTCCAGACGGATGGCAGGTCGAGAATGGTGAGCGCGAAGTCGCGCCTCAGCCCGGTCAGCAAGGCTTCGGTTTGCGCCGGGGCCAGGGTTTCAAGCGGCGTCAGCTGACGCGGCGCGGCCAACAGGCTCACGCCCGAGCGGTGTTTGCCCAGCAGGCCGGAGAAGGCCATGTCCTTCAGGCCCGAGCCCGCGGCCAGGCAGTCGGAGACCGTCGCGGCGTCCGGCATGTCCAGATAAAGGGCGGCCGCGCCAAACTGCAGGTCGAGGTCCGCCACGCAGACATTGCGTCCCTTTGCGCTGAGCATGGCCCCTGCCTGGACCGCGAGGGCCGTAGCCCCGACGCCGCCGCCGGCCTTCAGGATGGCGACCAGCTGACCGGACTTGGCCGCGTTGTGGGCCGGTCCCCTCGGCGTGAAGAAGGTGTCCAGCGACAACGCCAGCGAGGCCTCGCTGACCGGCGCCGTCAGGACGTCCGCGCAACCTTCGCGCATCAGCATCCGCAGGGTGGCGACTTCAGCGTGGCGCACGATCGCGACCACCTTCGTGCCGTCGGCGCCGGCCCTCAGGCGGCGGACCGCGGCCTCGACCTCCGCCGGCTTCCCGCCGTCGATGTCGACCAGGATGAGGTCGAAGCGTGAGGGCAAGCGGTCCGGCCAGCCCGGCCCGAGCGATTCAAATCGAATATGCGGAAACAGGGCTGCGACCGAGGCGAACTGCTCGTCGCTACCGATCACCCCATCGACGACCCCGACCCGCTGCACCTCAACACCCCCTGGACCATCGCTCGTGGCCGGACCAACGCTCGTGGCCGAAAATTTCGAATTCCGCGGCACTTGGGTCATTTAATTGCTCCAACGGCGCTGCGATTACCCGCCCGGACCGCCACCGCCACCACCACCGCCACCGCCGGTTGAGGCGCTGGATGTTGACGTCGAGGCCGGCTGGATCACGGCATTGCGGTTGTACCGCTCCTGCGCGATGCCGACCCGGCGGCCGTTCGAGCCCGGTGCGGGTATGCCTTGGTAGTGGGCGTCGGGATCGGCGATCTGCGCCACCACATGCTGACGCACCGTCTGGCCGTAGTCCTCGGCGATGCTCATGCGGCTCTGCATGCAGGCCGAAAGGCCCAGGGCTGCGCCCACAAGGACCGTGGCGGTCGCGCTCTTGGCCAAGACTGCTGACATGGTCATCTCCTAGTAGAGCACATGGCCGTGGGGGCCTTCGACGCCGCCCTTGCGGGGGTCGGCCGAGATCAGGGCGCGGTCCTCGGGACGCAGCATGCTGGCGGATCCGTTCTGTGACCCGAAGAGGAAGAGTTCGAAGTCGGACGGCGGCACGAACCGGTCGCCGGGCAGCGCGATGTTGCCGCCGCGCCGCGGCGTCACCAGGTGCGGCGTGACGACGATCACCAGCTCGGTTTCGTCGCGTTGGAACGAGGTCGAGCGGAACAGCGAGCCCAGGATCGGCAGGTCGCCGAGGAACGGCAGCTGGCGGATATTGTTGGCGTAATCCTGCTTCAGCAGGCCGGCGATGGTGAAGGATTCGCCGTCCCGCAACTCGACGGTCGTCCGCGCGCGCCGCACGCTGAGGCCCGGGATGACGATCCCGCCGGAGGTGACGGAGTTGGCCGGGTCGATCGCCGACACCTCGGGATTGACGACGAGGTTGATCAGGCCGTCCTTGAGGATGGTGGGCGTGAAAGCTAGCGCGACGCCGAACTGCTTGAAGGCGACGGTGATCGTCGGGATGCCGCCCTCGCCGCTGGCGCTGCTTTGCGCCACGGGGATCGGAAACTCGCCGCCGGCGAGGAAATTGGCGGTGTCGCCCGACATCGCCACGAGGGTCGGCTCGGCCAGGGTCTTTACGAGGCCCTTGGTCTCAAGCGCGTCGAACAGGATGTCGAGGTTGCCGTCGGCGCCTTTGAAGAGGCCTTCGATGAAGCCGAAGCTGCTCGCCGTCTTCGCGCCCCCGATCACGGTGTCGCCGGTGTTGAAGTTGAAGCGCGGGACGCCGGTGATCGGATCGGGGCTGGCGTTGGCCGCGATGTTGATGCGCAGCGCCTTGGCGGTGGTGCGATTCATCTCGACGAAGCGGACCGACAGCATGACCTGCTGGGTGCCCTCCACGGTCATCATATTGACGACCTTGGCCGGGGCGTAGGTTTCGGCCAGGGTCACCACCTGGCTCAAGGCCACGGGACTGCTGGCGGTGCCATAGAGCAGGAGGGATTGGTTGGCCGAGCGGATCTGGACGTTCTTCTCGTCCGGCAGGATCTCGCGCAGGCGGTTCCTGAAGCCCTCGAGGTCGGCGGAGACCACGACGTTCACCGCCGCGATCAGCTGCTTGCCGGGTCCGTAGACCGTCAGGGCCGTGGAGCCGGGGGCCTTGCCGACCACGTAGATGGAGTGGGTGTTGAGCGGCAGGATGTCGGCGATCTTGGGATCGGCGATCATCAGGTCGGTGTAGGCGGACGGCAGCTCGATGACCTGCGACTTGCCCACGCCGACGACCATCTCATAACCGCTGCGGGTTTGAGCGCCGACCGCCACGGCTTGCGCCGACGCGGTGGGCGGCGCGGCCACGCAGATGGCCATGGCGACCGCGAACACTGCGGCCGCCATGCCGCTTCGTCTGGGTGCGGAGGTCTTCCGCTGCGAACTCTTCATTACCCCGTTTCCCCCTTCGCTGGTCCGCGAGCGGACGCGCGAAAAACCCCTATGGAATCCTGTAGCCCGCCGTCTCGATGCCGCGCGTCACGCGGATCTCGTGGCCCGCGGGCGGCGGAGGCGCCCGCATCTTTACCGCGACGGCGCGGGTGATGACCGGCCGGCCTCCGAAGAAGCCGAGGTCGGACACCGTCGTCGCCTTGCGCACCAGCGGAAGCTCGTCGGCGACGTGCCGCAAGGATAGCGACACGGTGCCCACCGCCTGGGCCAGCGAGATCGACTGCGCCTGTGCGGGCGTCACCTCGACGGTGACGGCGCGCGCCACCGCCGGATTGGTGGCCTCGTCGTTGTCCGACTGGTCGATGCCGAGCACCTTGACGTTCTCGGCCAGCGCCTGGGTGACCGTGCCGCCCTCGACCGCACGGGTCAGGAGGATGTCGACGCGGTCGCCAGGCAGCACGAAGCCCGCGACGCCGGCGATGTCGTTCGAGCGCAGGCTGACGGCGCGCATGCCGTCGGTGACGGCGCTGGACATGGTCACCCGCCCGCCGGGACCGGAGACGCGCGTGGCGAGCACCGGCTCGTTCGGCGTCATGGCGCGCAGGGCGAGCCGCTTGTTGGCCGCCGCCCCCGTGAGGTCGGTGACGCTCTGGAAGGCGCCCGCCGGCACGGCGTCGGCCGGGTAGCGCACGATCTTCAGCTGGCCGGCCTCGATGACCTTGCCGCGGACGATGGCTTGGGAGGCGACCACCACCGGCACGCCGGCCGCCGCCGCCTGCGGCGAAGCGCCCCGCGCGGAGCTTAGATAATTTCTGACCAGGAAGACGGCCAGCAGCCCCATGAGGATGGCGATGGCGAGAGTTGCGACGGTGCGGATCGACATGGGCTTACCAAGTCCTCGGCAATGGAGAGAAAATCCGGCGCGTCACACGTTCACCGAACCACAGAATGGTTAGCGATGAGCTAAGCGCTGGATTATGCGAAATCGGGCGGCAGGACCGCGGGGCGGGGCGCAGGCGCATGGTCAGAACGCCCCCGGGATCAGCCGGAAGCGGACCTCGCTGGCGTAGGCGCGGTATTCCGGATCCGCGAACAGCCAGCGCTCCTCGCGCAGCAGCCGGGCGATCTGCACCGGCCAGGCGACGGCGTAGACCAGGGCGTTTTGCCAGGTGGGGTGGAGCAGGAGGTATCCCACCTGGACGACCATGTAGCCCAGGTACATGGGATGCCGCAGAAAGGCGTAGGCGCCGCGGCGCTTCACGCCGCGGTTGGCCGGCGCGAGGCCGAAGCTGCGATTGAGGCTGAGCTTCGCCGCCAGGGCGATGCAGAAGCCGACCGCCAGCAAGGTGGCCCCGGCCGTGACGTTGAGCGGCTCGCCGCCCGGCCGCGCCAGCAGCGCGGCGGTGGTGCCGACCAGGGTCAGGACCCAGTCCGAGGGCGATCGGCTCACCGCGTCCGTCTGCCGACGGATGAGGATGAACACCACCGTCAGGAGCTCGGTGAACAGGATCGGGAGGTTATAGAGTTCCAGCGTCTTCAGGTTCGATACGCAGAACAGGGCGAACAGCAGAAGTATGATCGCCCGTTCGGAGAGGTCGAGAAGCTTCAGCATGAGCACCTGCGACGGGAAAAAACAAAGCGGCGATGCTCGACACGCCCCGCCTGTGGCGGAGATGGGCGCCCCTGGAGCTAGGCCGGGGGCGCCCTTACCGATGGATCGCTGCGCAAGACTTACGAGTTGGCAGTGCTGATCGTGTTCGAGGCGTTGTTCATCGCGCCGCTGATGGCGCCCGCCAGCGTTTGGGCGGCGATGACGATGCCGATGCCGACGATGGCCAGGATCAGCGCGTATTCGGCCGCCGAAGCGCCGGACTCGTCACGCAGGAAAGCAATGAGTTTGGTCATGCGAAAAGCTCCTTTGCCGACCTGTTGGCGGCACGGTTGATGCTCGGTCTCGATGTTTTGAGATCTTACGAGTTGGCAGTGTTGATCGTGTTCGAGGCGTTGTTCATCGCGCCGCTGATGGCGCCCGCCAGCGTTCTGGCGGCGACGACGATGCCGATGCCGACGATGGCCAGGATGAGCGCGTATTCCGCCGCCGAAGCGCCGGACTCGTCGCGCAGGAACTGAGTAAGCTTAGTCATGGAGATAGCCCCCTAAAGTTCGGCCGCCTGGAAGGAGGCCCCCAAAAACCCGAATGCGCTCAGATAACCGAGTTCATCCGCTATACGACGTAAGCTCAGGTTTAAGGATTTGTAAACCACTGATCGGCGAACGAACGCCAGATTCGCGGCGCACATGGTTAATGTTCGCTCCATAAGCGAAGATTCGCGACGCATACGGTTAATAGACAGGCGGCCCGCCCATGGACGAGGCGGAGGGTCGGGCGGTCAATCTGTCGCAGCGAGCTTTGCCATTGGCCCCGCGCAGGTCGGCGCTGAACCCTCCCGTCGCTCCGAGGCTTGGATTTTAACCTCGTTGCAGCGACTATGCACCACCGTTATTTCAACGAGACCTTCCGTCCGCGGCGCCGACCGGGTGCGCTTGCAGCGCCACCTTCGTGAAAGCTTTCGCGGCCTATGATCTCCAAGGTTCGCACTACGGGGGCGCCAGTGCAGGGTTCGATGGTTTCCAGGAACAAGGCCGTGGACGTCAGCATCGTGCTGCCGTGCCTGAACGAGGCGCAGTCGCTGGCGGTCTGCATAGAAGCCGCGCGCGAGGCGCTCGACACGCTCTCAGAACGCCACGGCCTGGGCGGCGAGATCCTGCTGGCCGACAACGGCAGCACCGACGGCAGCCAGGCGCTGGCCATGCGCCTGGGCGCCCGCGTCGTGGCGGTGGCCGAGCGGGGCTATGGCGCGGCGCTCAGGGGCGGCTTCACCGCCGCGCGCGGCCGCTTCCTGGTGATGGGCGACGCCGACGGTTCTTACAATTTCCGCGAGGCGGTGCCGATGGTCGAGGCGCTGATGGCCGGCGCGGACCTCTGCATGGGTTCGCGCTTCAAGGGCGGGATCAAGCCGGGCGCCATGCCCTGGAAGAACCGCTACATCGGCAACCCGCTGCTCACCGGCGTGCTCAACCTGCTGTTCCGCACGGGCGCCAGCGACGCCCACTGCGGCCTGCGTGCGATCACCAAGGCCTGCTTCGAGCGCCTGGCGCTGACCGGCTCGGGCATGGAGTTCGCCAGCGAGATGGTGATCAAGGCCGCCCTGAAGCGCCAGGTGATCGCCGAGGTCCCCGCCACCCTCTCGCCCGACCTGCGCGACCGCCCCCCGCACCTGCGCCCCTGGCGCGACGGCTGGCGCCACCTGCGCTACCTGCTGATGCTGAGTCCGAGCTGGTCCTTCGCCCTGCCGGCCCTGGTCGGCGGAGCGGCCGCCGCAACCATATTGACGGCCGCGACCGTGGCAGCCGTGACCGATCCCGGTAAGCCGTTCTTCTTCGGCAACTACTGGGTGGTGCTGGCAGGCGCCATGATGAGCGTCTCCCAGATCTCGGCCATCCTCGCCGCGGCCACCCACCTCTATGGCGTACGCGCGGGCTATCGTCCGCCCAAGCCCTGGGTGGTCAAGCTCTCGCGTTGGCTGACGCTGGAGACCATGCTGGGCACAGGCGCACTCTCGATCATGCTAGGTCTCGCCGTTCTCGCTTGGGCGGTCGTGGCCTGGAGCGGACGGGGCGGGGGACCGAACGAATCCGTCCTGGCAGTGGTCCTGGGCACCATGTTCGTGGCGCTCGGCGCACAGAACGCGCTGGGCGGCTTCCTGCTGGCCGTGGTGGGCGGCAACGAGGCGCGGTTCCTCGAATATGGCGATCTGGCAGAGCCAACTTCGGACACCTCCGGCAAGGCTGCGGGGCAGGGCCCGGCGCTCGCGGCGCGCTGAGGCCAGCCCATGGACCACAGCTTCGTCGTCCTGGCCTATGGAGACTCCCCGTTCCTGGCGGGCTGCCTGCGCGACCTGGCCGACCAGAGCCGCGCCGCCCGCATCCTGGTCAGCACCTCCACGCCCAGCCCGTTCATAGAGCGCGCCGCCGCCGAGGCCGGCGCCGAGCTGCGGGTCAATCCGGAGCCCAGCGGCGGCATCGCCGCCGACTGGAACTTCGGACTGGCGCAGGCCCAGACCCGCTATGCGACCCTGGCGCACCAGGACGACACTTATGCCCCCGACTTCACCGCCAGGTGCCTCGCCCTCTTCGCGCGCGAGCCCCAGGGCGCGCTGTGCTTCACCGGCTATCAGGAGATCGACGACGAAGGCGCTGCGAAGAGCTCGAAGATCAGCAAGGCCAAGCACCTGATCGAACGCGCGACCATCGGCCGGCGCGAGGTGCTGCGGGGCCGCCGCCTGCTGGCGTTCCTCTCCTTCGGCAATCCGCTGCCCTGCTCGTCGGTGACCTTCGACAGGACCAGGCTGCCGGCCTTCCGGTTCTCGTCCGATTATCGCAGCAACCTGGATTGGGAGGCCTGGTGGCGCCTGGCCCAGGCCGGCGAGACCTTCCTGCACGTCCCCGAACGCCTGGTCGGCCGCCGCCACAACGCGCTCACCGCCACCTCCACCCTGATCGCCGACGGCACGCGCCGGGTGGAGGACCTGCAGATGTTTCGGAAGGCGTGGCCGAGGCCGGTGGCGGACGCGATCGCGTGGGCGTATCGGGCGGGGTATTGATGGCGAGCGACCCAACGCAATCGCCTCGCGTCCGGGCGCTGTGGATATCGTCGGATTTCTGGGAGAAGCCTGCGACCGGCGGCGCGCATTATAGCCGCTCGGTCCTGTCGGCTCTGCGGGCCTCCTCGTCGGTGGAAATCGTCAGGACCTATGTCGCGAGGTGGCCGCCGCTTTCCACGTGGCGAAAGGCGGAGGGCCTTGCAAAGTCCTTCGCACGCGGGAGCTCCGTATTCCGGCACGTCTGCACCGATCCGGCGCTTGCGGAGGGGCTGCGCGACGGCCTGCTGGAAAATACGGACGCCGTCGTCGTCAATGGCTCCGATCAGGTCCTGTCGATCCGCGACGTCCCGGCGTCTGTCGACGTCATCTACGTCATGCACAATCTGGACGCCGACTACATCTCGGCTTCCATCGACGGCCTTCCCAGCTGGCAGAGGGGCCTGCTGGCCCTTAGCGACGAGGTTGCGAAGTGTGTCCGGGAGGAGCGTGAGATCCTCCGGCGCGCGAAGGTCGTCATCGGGATCTCCCTTGAGGAACTCGACGCCGTGAAGACGAAAAACCCCGACGCCGTCAC